>CAJWPN010000066.1:0-12778 GCA_913045345.1 uncultured Gemmatimonadales bacterium | reverse complement strand
ACAGACATCCCGCTCCGTGGGTAGCCGCTCTCGCAATGATATTGGCTGAATCGACGGGGCCCGTTACAAACCTACGGACCGAGGGAACAAATCATGCGACTTTACGAAGTCGTTTACATTCTCGACCCTGTGCTTGAAGAAAGAGCTATCACTGCCAAGCTCGATCACCTTCACCAGCTAGCAACCTCGAAGGGTGGTGAAGTTTCGGCAATCGATCATTGGGGAACCAGACAACTAGCGTATCCAATTAATAAGCTGTCTAGAGGTTATTACGTGGCAGCCCATTTTACTGCGGTACCGGAAGCGTTGCCGGAGTATGAAAGGATGCTCAAGCTAGACGATGATATCGTTCGCTACCTCTTGGTTCTCAATGAAGGAGAGCCCACTGGGGGAGACTCTATAATGGGAGAGCCCCGGCCAAAGAGAATCACAGATGAAGACGAAGAGGAAGATGATCAGCAAGAGCCTCTGACCGATGCTGGACCTGGTCTAGGTGAAGAGGAAGATGGTAAAGATACTGAATCTGAGCGTGTAGTATCTGGCCCTCCAGAGTTTACGGGTCCACGGGGCCGCCGCCGCCGCATGGAAGGACCCCCAATTATCGGCCTGAACTATAAGGATGTGGGAACCCTTTCCAACTTTGTTACTGAACAGGGTAAGATTTTGCCCAAGCGCACGACCAAAGTGACTGCCGCGTTCCAGAGGCAATTAGGACGAGCCGTGAAGCGGGCACGCTATCTGGCTTTGTTGCCTTACACACGTAGCCACCAGGGATAGCCTGACTTTATGCCAGATCTGACACGGAGGGCATCAGTCTTCCGGCAAAGTGACTGGCTGCGTGCTGGTGTGCTGTTTGTGCTAGTGCTTTTAACGTCTACGGCCAGGCCATCAGTGTTGGTGGCAGTCCCATTTCTTGTACTCGTAGCGACTAACCTGCCTCACAGGTATACGATTTTAAGCGCCACGCTGATAGCTATGCTCATTGTGATGATTGGCCCATATGATGGGATGTGGTACCTAGAGCGTGGATGGGCCTTATTACTTGGAGGTAGCTTTATGGGGCTGTCTATAGTTCGTCCAAAAATGAAGATCTCAGATCGTGCTCTTGAAGCTGTCTTTGGGGCCTTAATGGTTCTGGTAATATTGATGAATTTGATCCCCGGTGCCTGGAATGTTGTGGATTGGGTAATATCCGACCGGGTCAGAGCTACGGTTGCCCAAGTTATTTCCCTTGGTGGTAGTGAATGGTTGACCCCAGCTTTGATTACGGCCCTTTATCAGACTGCGGAGGTGCAGATTCTGATATTTCCAGCTTTGACCGCTCTCGCTTCGATGAGTGCACTGCTGCTTTCTTGGTGGTTATTCACTTTGTTTTCTGGAAGGAGTGAAGAGGTACTTGGATCAGTTAAGGGCTTCCGTTTTAATGATCATCTTATCTGGATCTTTGTAGTCGGGCTTTTCTTGCTATTCACTCGATGGAGTGAACCACTGCATCGAGTAGGATCTAATGCAGTAGTGTTCATCGGTGCACTCTGTGCCGTGCGTGGTGCGGCTGTCATCGTATTCATAACTGGGGGATTCTCAGTTCTTGGTTACGCTATGACGATTTTCGGTTTGGTTATCGTTCCTCCGATAGTGCTGGGTGGTGCGATTCTAATCGGAATTGCGGATATCTATTTAGATTTTCGGAAGCGCTCGGAACAGTTGGCTGCGCGCTAGACCCTCTGGAGGAATGATGAAGCTGATCTTGAAACAATCTGTCGAGAACCTTGGTGAGGCTGGAGAGGTGATAAAGGTTAAGCCTGGATACGGAAGGAATTATTTGATTCCTCAGGGGCTAGCATATACTGCAACCGAAGCGAACATAGAGAAGCTTGATCAAGAGCAGGCTCAGTCAGAAGAGCGGTCCAAACGCGACTTCCTTGAAGCAGGTCGAAGAGCTTCCCAGCTTGAAGATATTTCTCCTATCACCTTCTATGCCCGTGCTGGAGATGACGGGAAATTGTTTGGGTCAGTTACTACCGCTGACATCGCTGATCGCATCAATGAGTCCGGTATGGATTTTGAACTTAACCGGCGAGCAATTTTGTTAGATGAGCCGATCAAAATGCTAGGTGTGTGGGAGGTCCCACTTAATCTCCATGGAGAGGTTCAAGCCCATATAGAGGTGCATATTGAGCGTGAGTAGGTCTTGGCATTAGAGTGGCCATTTACGCCGCAACCTGCCGAAGACTTTGGAAGTCTTAGAAGTGGACTTTCCTAACGATGTCACCCGAGCTCTTGACCTAGCGCTTGAGCTTAAGGCACACGAACTCGTTGTGCTTGATCTCAGGGGAATCTCTACAGCTACAGATTTCTTTGTCTTGGTTAGTGGAACTTCAGATGTGCAGGTCAGGGCAATAGCGGCACACGTGGTTGATGAACTAAAGGTAGAGGGTGTCCGCCCAGGCCATATTGAAGGGATACGAGGAGGCCGTTGGGTTTTGTTAGACTACATCGACTTTGTCGTCCATGTGCTGCATCCTGAGGCACGGATATTTTATCAGCTTGAGGACCTTTGGGGTGATGCGCCTCGTTGGGATTTCTCTAACGAATCGTAGTGCATCAGCCGGAGAAATTAACAAGTAATTTCTGGAGTATCTGGGAGCTAAAGATACTGGTGCTTTTCAAATGTTCTGGGGTTTGCAATATGCACCTGTGGCTCTAAGTTTTTAGGCCTCACAGCAAAGGGATTGGGGTCTTATCTGAAGTGTCTTGTGCTCCTGTACGATCCAGTTGTGGTTCTGGTAGTAGATACAAAAGGGCTGCGGTTTCTGTGCTTTCAAGACACAGTGAGTATTCTTTGGCCAGTAAGGCTTTATCCCAGTTGTATCTGTAGTCCGCATCTGTTGAAAACTTCTGCAAGATACTGAATGAAGCTTCGTTCACTTCGAGTTCATGGGTTCAAGTCCTTTGCGGACTCAACGGCCATTGAGTTCCATGATGGTATTACTGCCGTGGTAGGCCCGAACGGATGTGGCAAATCGAATATCAGTGATGCGATCCGTTGGGTTCTCGGTGAACAGCGTCCGACCGCGATCCGTGGCGCTAAGATGGAAGAGGTGATCTTTCAAGGGACCGTTGCGCGACGCCCGGTGAATCGTGGATCCGTATCTCTTACGGTTACCAATGAGGACGGAGTACTACCTATCCCATTTGAAGAAGTAGAGGTTGGGAGAGAAGTCTTCAGGGATGGTGGTAGTGAGTACTCGATTAACAGGTCTGCATGTCGTTTGCGCGATGTCGTTGACCTTTGCAGGGACACAGGACTTGGTGCAAATGCATACTCGATCATAGAAAATCGAATGATCGACGCGATTCTTTCTGATCGTGCTGAAGAGCGGCGTGCTTTGTTTGAAGAAGCGGCGGGGGTTGGTAAGTATAAGGATCGCCGAAAAGCTGCAACTCGCAGGCTTGAGAGAGCTGAAATAGATGTCCAGCGGCTCGAAGATGTTATCTCTGAAGTGCAGACTAAAGTGCGTTCCTTAGCTAGGCAAAAGGGGAAGGCTGAACGTTATCTCAAGTATCGGCAGCGCAGATTAGATGTAGAAGTTGCTGTTGTCCGTAGTCAATTAGATCTCTTGCGAGAGCGTTTAACAGGTGTAAAAGAGTCGTTGGATGCGGATACCAGATCTAGTGAGCATACCGTTGTGGAACTTCATACTGCGGAGGCTGAGTACGAGTCTATGCGGCTACGGGAAGTTGACGCCGAGAAGGAACGTACAAAGGCAGCCACGACTCTTGAGAAGGTAAGAGAACAGCTAGTCCGTTGGGAGCGGGATCTTGCTGTTGCAGATGAGCGGGCAGCTTATGCAGGTCGTCGTTTGGCACAAATTGATGAGGAACGTGCTGAAGCTCGGCTCCAGGCTGAAGTGCTTGAACGTGACGAGCGAGGCTTGACAGGGAAGCGGACTCGGGCGCTTGAGGATCTTGAAGAGATTCAAACACTCGCAGGTGATCGGAAAACTAGAGTTGAAACACTTCATGGCGACATGTCGGTTGCTCGAGAAAATCTTGGGGAATTAGAGGCGGAAGAACGAGATCTGGTGCGTCGAGGAGCTCAATTAGAGGGTGATGTTGAAGCTTCCGAGGCCCAGGCTGATGAATTAGAGAAAAGGTTGACTCGAGTTTCTAAAGAGCTGGACGCTACAGATGAAACATTCTCAGAACTCCAGGCACAAAGTGATTTATTTGAGGGAAGGATCGAAGAATCCTTAAAGGACCTAGAGGCTGTTACAGCTCGCGTAGAGCAGAAAATCTCTGATGTCTCGACAGTTCGAAGTGAGTTGGATGATGCCCGCCAGGTGGAACGGGTATCTACTGATCTTGTGATAGAACTTAAGGCTCGTCTCTCTGCTCTAGAGTTACTTGAACGTGACCGGGAAGGTATTGAACCTGTCGTGCAAGCTGTGCTCGATTCAGGAATTCCAGGCGTACTAGGAACTTTAGTAGACTATATCCAGGCGTCTGCTGAAATAACCCCTTCTCTTGAGTCCCACTTGGGTACATTCGCACGGGCTATTGTCGTGAATGAGGGTGCTACGGTCGACAGTGTTCTCCAGTGGTTCAACGAACACTGGAAAGGTGGAGGAGGCCTAATAGTCCTGCCATTGGACATGGTTCCGGAATCTAGCATTCGGCAAAGCAAGGGGCTTCTCTCACAAATCAACACTAGTGGTCAGGGAGCACCTTGGGTGAAGGCACTTCTTAATGGCGTTCAGATTCCTCAGGGGGTCGAAGGTACATGCTTTACGACCTCTAATGGCGTGGTGCGAATTGGCAATCCTTCCGGTGGCTCAGGAATATTGGAACGTAAGGAAGAACTGCTTAGGATAAGGGAGGCGCTTGATCTGCAGTTGCTAGAGGAAGAGTCGGCGTGCAAGACACGTAAGGCTCAAGAACGCAAACTTGCAGATGCTGAAGAACTGGTGGTTGCCTCTAGACTAGAAATGCATGAGGCAGAGGACGTACTTCACAAGATGAGGGCTGAGCGGGAAATACGATCAGGTGAGCAAGGTCGGATGCACCGCTTACAGGATGACCTTGCTCGGGAAATAGGAGCTACTAACTCGACACGTGCACGAGTGCTTGAAAGAGCTCAGGAAGCGCAATCTGATCGGGGTATTCTATTGGAACAGGAGGAAGGCCTCAGCGAACAACGTGAGGAAGCAAAAGAGATTCTTCAGTTAACTCAAAATGAATGGGAGCATGCCCGATCTGAAGAAGCTGCCTTGGCCGTAGATGTTGCTCATCTAGAAGGCGACGTGGCACGCTTAAATGAGCGTCACGAGACAATTAGTCAGGCGCGTGACCAGGCTGAAGATCGTGTTCTTGCTTTAGATGAAGAGGAAGGTCGGTTGAGGAAGGAGCAGGCAGAGGCCCGCAAGATTAGATCGGAAGGTGATGCCGCCACAGAGCGTTTATTTGATGAGCGCAGCGGTGCTGAGCGTGAAGTCAGGGACAAGGACAATATCCTGCAGGGTTTAGAGGAAGCCCTCAGCATATCTGAGAAACACCTTCGAGAGGCGCGGACAGCTGAACGTGTGGCTTCAGATCGTCGGCATACATTAGAGCTGGAGCATCAAGAACTCGATGGTCGCATAAGTCGTATTCGAGAGCGATTAGAGACCGAGTGGGGACGGTCGCTAGATGCTCTTCTTGAGGAAGCTGAGATAATCGAAGGTGATCAGGATGAACTTGAGGCAGAACTCAAGGAAATCGTGATAAAGCTAGAGAGATTAGGCCCGGTGAACATGCTCGCAGTGGAAGAGCATGAAGAAGAGAGTGAGCGCCTCCAGTTTTTGGCTGAGCAGAGAGATGATCTTTTCGAAGCTCGTGATGATCTTCGTTCGGCAATCCGTGAGATTAACACAACTGCTACGGATCTCTTTATGTCCACTTTTACAGAGATTCGCGAACACTTCCGGAAAACGTTTCTGAGATTATTTGAGGGTGGTGAGGCAGACATCTGGCTGCAGGTAACAGATGACCCACTGGAATCACCGATCGAAATCCACGCATCTCCAAGGGGAAAACGGACACAACGAATAGATCTGCTTTCTGGAGGAGAGCGCGCATTGACTGCCCTCTCACTTCTTTTCGGAATTTACCTTGTTAAACCGAGTCCGTTCTGTGTTTTGGATGAAGTAGACGCTCCTCTTGATGAAAACAATATTGGTCGGTTTATCAAACTACTGGAGGACTTTAAGGCGGAGAGTCAGTTCGTAGTTATCACGCACAATCCCCGTACCATCGAAGCTGCTGATTGGATTTATGGCGTAACTATGGAAGAGCCAGGCATTAGCACAGTTGTGGGTGTTAAGCTGGAAGATGCTCTACAGAATGCGGAAGCTTCTTCCACGACATAGCCGATTCAGGGTATACGCGTTTACTTCCTGCTGTGTGACCTTATGGGTGTATATGGGTCAGCGGTGTTAATTGTAGAATCAAGTCTGGTGGGCAGATTGAGTCTGGAGGTTATTATCCGACCTTTCGGGTTCACGAATCCGAGACCAAGGTTTCTTTAAGAATTGCACCTCAAACCCTAGCGTTCTGAAAAACACAGAGGGGAATAGCTCCCATGCTGATCGTGATGAAAAACAATGCGTCTGCTGAGCAGATCCATGCGGTTGTGGGAGTAGTCAAGGATATGGGCTACGATGCTATGCCTATACCAGGAGGACAGCGCACCGCCATAGGAATCATAGGAAACGATGGTGGAATTTCTTCAGATAGGCTTGCGGGTCTCGAAGGCGTGCTTGAACTCATCCCTGTTACCCATCCATATAAACAAGTGTCTAGGGAATGGCAGGATGAGGATACCGTAATATCTCTTCCGAACGGAACTAAGATTGGTGGGTTGGAGCTGGTCCTAATGGCTGGCCCATGCTCAGTAGAAAATGAACGTGAGATCTTAGACATAGCTCATACGGTCAAAGACGTTGGTGCGACAGTTCTACGTGGAGGTGCATTCAAACCACGCAGTTCACCTTACTCTTTTCAGGGACTTGGGTTGCAGGGTCTCGAGTTCCTAGCACGTGCCAGAGAAGAGACAGGGCTTGCGGTTGTGACAGAGGCCCTGGATCCGGATGGAGTAGATCTGGTTGTTCAATACGCTGACATTGTTCAAATCGGTGCACGGAACATGCAAAATTATGCACTTCTGCGTAGAGCGGGTAGGGCGGGGAAGCCCGTTCTTTTGAAGCGCGGAATGTCCGCCACGATTGACGAATTGCTTCTTGCCGCAGAGTACATTCTGGCTGAAGGAAATCCTGATGTAATCTTATGCGAACGAGGGATACGTAGCTTTGACACTCACACACGTAACCTCTTCGACCTGGCAGCGATTCCAGTCGTAAAATCTCTTTCCCACCTACCGATAATCGCAGACCCAAGCCATGGGACTGGGATTCGCTCCAAAGTCACCCCAATGGGTAGGGCTGCGGTAGCAGCCGGTGCTGATGGGCTTATCGTAGAAGTTCATTCTGATCCTCAGAGGGCGATGTCAGATGGAGCACAATCTCTTTATCCGGATCAGTTCGCAAAGTTAGTGGATGAAGTAAGGGTGATCGCACGTGCAATAGGACGGGAATTCACACCCAGCCTCCAGTAACTCCCTTCTGGTTGACGAGGTGAGGTATAGCACTACTCTTGAAATAGCTTCTATAGGTTAAAACGTCGGAAATGTTGTTGGCATGCCGGAAGGACTAATGGTAAGCTCAGTGGTTGGTGTTTTAGGTCCCTTAGGGGATTACTCTTATTTCTTCTCTAAGGACTGGGAGAACTCAGACTAGCTCTAACAACAACAACTCTATCATAAGTATAAACTATTGTCTTACAATGCCTTAGCCAGAAAATATCGTCCGAGATCATTTGCGGACGTAACGACTCAGGAGCATGTGTCAGAAACACTCCGTCGGGCTGTATCTGGTGGCCGGGTAGGGCATGCGTACTTGTTCTGTGGACCTCGGGGAGTGGGCAAGACTACGCTGGCGCGAGTCCTTGCTATGGCCTTGAATTGCTCGAAACGGAGTGATGACGGTGAGCCTTGTGGAGCCTGTGATGATTGTATACGGATTTGGGGTGGTCACACTGCTCTCGATGTCGTCGAAATTGACGCAGCATCAAACCGCGGTGTAGATGACGCACGCGATCTTCGAGAGCGTGCGATGTATGCTCCTTCTGCGGAGGGGCGCTTCAAGGTATACATCGTGGATGAGGCTCACATGCTCACTCGAGAGGCATGGAATGCCCTCCTCAAGATACTTGAGGAGCCCCCAGCGAGTGTGGTTTTCATTTTTGCAACGACCGAACCTCAGAAGATAGAGCAGTCGGCTTCTCCTATTCTCTCACGTTGCCAGCGCTTCGACTTCAGACGTATAGGAGTCGATCATATCCTGTCACGATTAGTTGCCGTTGTCGATCAAGAGGGTTCTGAGGCTACGGACGAGGCACTCAGACTGATTGCACGTAAGGCTGATGGGGGGATGCGCGATGCTCTGTCGCTCTTAGACCAGGTCAGGTCACTCACTGGGGGTAAGGTCGAAACTGAATCGGTGAGGAAGGTGATGGGTCTCGTCGAAGAGGAGCGATATCTCGAACTTTTGGACATCTTTTCAGAGAGTAAGCACTCGGAAGTATTTATTTTAATTGAAAAATTAGCTAACGAGGGGTATGACCTAGTCGAATTCTATCACGGTCTCCTTGATATTTTACGCACGCTCCTTCGTCTGCGTTTAGCACCTGACACAGAGGTTCACCTACCAAGTACTCTTCGAGATCAACTTCTAGAGCGATCAGTTCGTTTTGAACCGGAAGACATCGTTCGAATGCTTAGTGTTGTGGCTGAGCTTGAGGGTCAAGGCAGTCTCAGACGTAGTTCAAATCCTCGAGTGTTGATTGAAATGCTCTTGCTGCGTTTAAGCTACATGGACAGAACTGTTGCCTTAGAAGAGTTGATCGTGGCTCTTGGGGGCGTTCCTCCATCGGTAGGTGGTGCAGGAAACCCTGTTGAGGGTGGTGGGGATTCAGGAAAATCAGAGCAGATTGATAAGGGAACAGCGAGTGATGTTCCCGAACCGGATATAAAATCACAAAAACATACTCAACGTGGATCAACTGAGAGTTCCTCAAATGGGTTGATCCTTTCAGATGATGTTCAGGAAGGTTGGACGAGGTGGCTGGAATCAGGAAATAATATTCCCCTTGGATTGAGCGGATTCTTGAAATCAGCAAAAGTAAGAGAATTGTCAGATGGTAGACTTGAGGTAACTATCTTACCGGGCCCTGGGGCTAGGAAGCTCAGGGAACCTGGGGTCATGTTAGAGATCTGCAATGGGGTTGGGGCCTACCTTAAACGGGATCCGGATATAGTTATCGCGGATATCACAACAGAGCCTTTGAATACTGAGCGTATTACTGAAAAATCAGTGCGCGAGGATACCTTGAGAGAGTTATTCCAACAGGAACCCCGCCTTGGGAGAGCTGTAGAAGAGCTTGATCTCGAGTTGATGGACTAATAGAGGTGCCAACTAGTCGCCCAATCCTGTCTAGGACACATGGATAATCTAAAGCAGCTGATGCAGCTAGGTCAGCAAATGCAGGAAAAAATGAAAAGTCTCCAAGATTCTCTCGACCAAGAAAGAATATCCTCTTCTTCGGGTGGAGGGATGGTAAAGGTGACAGTAGATGGGAAGGGTTCGGTGAAACTGGTGAAAATTGATCCTAGTTGTGTGAACCCAAGTGACGTGGAGATGCTAGAGGATCTTGTCTTGGGCGCATTGAGCCACGCACAGGACAAAGCTCAATCTGTATACCAGCGTAAGATGAGGAAGGCCACAGGAGGCTTCCCAATGAATATTCCAGGTCTACCAAAACTCTTCTGATCTGGTCTCGAAAGGGCACTGGGCCATGTCGGTTATTGATCACCTCAGCAGCGAACTAGCTCGACTTCCGGGCATTGGACCGAAAACGGCATTACGTCTTGTTCACCACCTTATGAAGGGGTCAAAGCATGACATTCAGAGGCTATCTAAGCTGGTTGTTGAACTAGCTGAAAAGATTCGTCCCTGCGGTGTTTGTGGGAACTTTTCGGAGGAGGATCGTTGCCAAATATGCTCAGACCCAAGACGCGATCGTTCCACAATCTGCGTAGTCGAAGAAGCATATGAAGTTGGTTCGATTGAGCGAACTGGCCAATATAGGGGTCTTTTCCATGTCCTAGGTGGTAGACTCTCGCCGCTAGACGGTGTGGGCCCGGACGAGTTGAATGTTGGTGGCCTATTACAAACGATCCAGTCTTCTAACGGTGAAATTAAGGAAGTTATATTAGCTACGAATGCGAGTGTTGAAGGTGAGGCTACTGCTGTGTATTTGGAGCATGAGATCCGGCCTCTAGGCCCTAGCGTGACACGTTTGGCTAGAGGTATTCCGGTGGGTGGTGATTTGGAGTATATAGATGGAAATACGATTGCCCAGGCGCTGGCAGGGAGAATAGAGATGGAGTCATGAACAAAAAGATTCGGAGAGCAAGTATTGCAGTGCTTATTGCAGCGGGTTTTGGCGCGTTAACAGCGCTAATTATTCGTGATCAGATTACCCGCCGGCAGAGAGATCTATTTAGTGGGAGCAGGCTCCGCCGCTTAGCTGCCTTAGGTCATATATCAAGTGCACCAGCGTCAGTGGATATGGTCAACTTACTTAGGGACTTCATTGCTTGGGAGCCTAATGGTCTTCTCCGTGAAAGAGCCGTATCAATTGTGGCGCGTATGGAAGAAGAGGTGGCGGAATTGATCGTGCAGCCCAAACTGGAAACAGTGTGAGGGAAGTGATCTTGCCTCATCCCGCCGTGGAGCCGAATTTCCGGCCGCTCTAGTCATTTACTGCGCGGGGGGAGGCCCCTTGCCGAAAAACCTCCTCACCCTACCCCTGGTCATCACGCTCTCGCGGATAGCAGCGTGCCCGGTTGTTTTCTTTGCTGCGCAATCGGAGGATTTAGGTTGGAGATTTGCAGCTTTTGTGATTTTCCTATTAGCAGCTCTGTCTGATGCTTTGGATGGCTATATTGCTCGACGTTATGATCTTGTTACCGACCTAGGAAAATTACTTGACCCTATTGCTGACAAGATTCTCCTTGTATCAACGTTCCTTCCCATCTTTATCATCTCTAATAGGGGCTTTGGATCTGAACACATCCCTTTTTGGGGGGCACTGCCAGGTTGGGTGCTGTTTATCATTTTTGGTCGAGAGGCCTTAATCACGATTTTTCGGAGCTATGGGGCAAGACAAGGAATCATCATAGCAGCTGGAAAATCAGGGAAACGGAAGACTCTTCTGCAGTTTTTATTTGCAGGCGGACTGCTTTTATGGTATCCGCTAAGTATCCTTGCAACAGCTCAAGCCTGGGAGGGAGTTGGTTGGGCCTTGTCCGAAGGCTTTTTTCTAGCATGGAGTGGTATCACACTCCCTCTCGCTATTCTAATGACCATTTACTCTATGATGGACTACCTGTGGTCCTATCGGGCTTTGGTGGGTTCCAAGAGCTAGGATTCTCCTAGATTTGTTGCAACCTGGTAGGAGCGTGTAACATGACCAGTCAACTTGCACGCGCCGCAATCGTTAGTGTTGGGAACGAGCTTTTATTTGGTGAGACTATCAATACCAACGCTGCTTGGTTGGGCCGTGCACTAGCGGAACGGGGCATCGTGGTTTCTCGTGGATACACGGTCGGAGATAACCGAATCAGTATCCAGGAAGTGGTGCAGATGGCAACCCACTCTACCGATCTTGTGCTTATTTCTGGTGGACTAGGTCCGACCCAAGACGATATCACGAGAAATGCGGTTGCGGATTTGTTTGACCGCCAACTCCGTAGAAATGAAAGGCTTCTCTCTGATCTCAAAGCCCGGTTTCGTTCACATGGTTACCGGGAGTTTCCTGAGACAAATCTTTCTCAAGTTGAAGTGCCCGAGGGAGCAATAGTGCTCGCTAACCCAAATGGAACTGCACCAGGGCTGGCTTTCGAAGAAGACTCGACACTAGTGGTAATGTTACCGGGTGTACCACGGGAGTTGCGTGGAATTTTTCTTGGTGATTTAAGCACGCTGCTGGAAGAATGGCTTGGGGATAAAATAGCCCCAGTGCATCATAGGATGCTTCACACCACAGGAGTTCCGGAGTCACGCCTAGCAGAAATAATTGAAGATGAGATCAGCTCAAACACTACTTTCGCGCGTGCGATGAGAGAGGTCTCACTTGCGTATCTACCGGATCTAAGGGGTGTGGATCTTAGGATAACGGCCCGGTCAGTCTCGACGGGGAAAGCGGGGGCTTTAATTGATAGGGCTGAACAGGAATTAGACGCTCGGATTGCACGTTGGCGTTACCATGCCAACAGTGGCGACATTGTCGAATCAGTATCAGACACCCTCAAAGATCGAGGTTTGATGTTAGCAGTGGCAGAGAGTTGTACTGGTGGGCTGGTCACTAAGCGCTTAACGGACTATCCGGGTGCGTCTGCTTCCTTCGCTGGTGGAGTCATCGCATATGATGACTCGGTTAAGATTTCTGCTCTTGATGTTAGTCAGCAGGACTTGTCCCGATTTGGTGCAGTCTCGGAGGTTGTCGCTCTTCAGATGGCCTTGGGAGTTTCTAAACATCTGGATTCAGATGTGGGATTATCCGTGACAGGTGTTGCAGGCCCAGGTGGGGGAACAAAGGATAAACCAGTAGGCAGGGTTTG
>CAJWPN010000065.1:0-12789 GCA_913045345.1 uncultured Gemmatimonadales bacterium | reverse complement strand
TTGGTCGAAACCTCAAATGAGAAAGACGAGGCGCGGTGGATAGTTGGTGAAATTCAGGACCAGATCCAAAATACCCAAGATCTATCGATTAATGATTGTGCGGTCCTATATAGGACAAATGCTCAAGCAAGAGCATTGGAGGATGCTTTTCTTCGAGCTCGAGTACCTTATCAGGTGGTGGGTGGGGTCCGGTTCTACCAGCGTAGAGAAATTCAAGATGTACTCGCGTATCTGCGACTTATATCAAACCCGAAGGACAGAACGGCGTTCGACCGCATTGTGAATTATCCGAGGCGAGGCATTGGCCATACCACACAGCAGCATCTGACACGATGGGCTATGGATCAAGGTGTCACGATGCTAGAGGCTGCGAGTAGGGCTGACGAGGTTCCTGGCATCCGTACTGCTGGAGTCCGTGGTCTTAAGCAGTTTGCTGATTTGATGAGTCGGCTAAGTATGCGTGCTACCCAGGTAACAATCGGAGAAATGCTTGAAGGACTTGTAGAGGACATTGATCTCATCAAGAATCTTAATAATGAAGGCCCAGATGGAGAGGACCGTGCACGCAACGTGATAGAACTTATTGCGGGCACGCTGGATTTTGATGCAACTCTTGCTCAAACCATCGAACCCGATGAGATAGATACCTTCACTGAACTTGACCTCTTTCTTCAAGAAGTAGCGCTGATTGCAGATCTGGATAGTCTCGATCCGGGATCTGAAACAGTGACTCTAATGACCCTACACAACGCAAAAGGGCTAGAGTTCAGTTTGGTATTCATCGCTGGTCTTGAGGAGGGCCTTTTTCCGCTTAGTCGGGCTTATGATGAAGCGGATGCCTTAGAGGAAGAAAGGCGACTCTTCTACGTTGGAATCACCAGGGCTGAAGATAACCTGTTCATGTCGTGGGCTAGGCAAAGAAGACGTGCCGGTGATTTCACTTATGGTTCTCTCTCCTCATTTATCTCAGCGATCCCAGACAAATTGCTGGAATATCGTAAGAGTAACTGGTTATCCCCGGGCCCCTACTCTAAACCCATTGCCATGCAGAACCGTGGCTACAAGATCTCGCACGAACAGGATGACGCTTTCGACATGAATCAGGATTCCCCGGGCTTTGTCTTAGGGGAACGTGTTATGCATCACACCTTTGGGTCTGGAGCAGTCATGGAGATCTCTGGCTTTGGACGTGACATGAAGGTGAAGGTCAGATTCGATGACGGGGGAGAGAAAAACCTGCTTCTTCGATACGCGGGCTTGGAGAAAGATTGGCCATGAGTATTTCTGCTGAGGATCTTAAGAGAATAGGTGAACTCGCACGACTCCATCTTGATACTGATGAAGTCGAGCGTCTCACGTCAGATCTGAATGCCATCCTGCAGTATGTGGATTCGCTTCGGGAGTTGGGGTTAACTGAGCCACCTGAAGATTCATTGCAGAGTGGATCAAAGCTCGCGCCCGACCCCCAAGAGGGTATTGAGGGCCCGGATAAACTTCGTGAAACACCAGTTGATTTTGCACCTGAGTGGCAGGAGGGTTTCTTCATAGTCCCTGCTCCTCCGGGTGTTAACCCCTCAGAAGATCAGTGAGTCTTCGCCATGAAATCCTCAGTAGTTCTGAGATTCTGGACGTCAGGGGATCAGCAGTTCGATCACTAGATCATATTAAGGAGCAGGAGGGTGGCCAGGAGAGCTTGAACGCGTTCTTGGCAATTGCTGATCCAGAAGACTTGGAGCCCTATGATCGAGGTCCACTAGCCGGTGTGATGGTGGCGCTGAAAGACAATATTTGCACAAAAAGGCTTCCGACGACATGTGGTTCTAGCATGTTGAAAGGCTATAGATCACCCTACGAAGCAACCGTGGTAAAGAGACTTCGGCGAGCAGGTGGCTTGATCGCTGGTAAGACGAATTTGGACGAATTTGGGATGGGTTCATCAACCGAGAACTCTGCTTTCGGTCCCACCTTGAATCCAGTAGATCGCAGCCTTGTTCCTGGAGGAAGTTCCGGCGGGTCTGCAGCGGCGGTGGCTGCAGGGTATGTTCGAATTGCCTTGGGCTCTGATACAGGTGGATCGGTGAGGCAGCCGGCAGCATTTTGTGGTGTAGTTGGTATAAAGCCTACCTATGGCCGGGTTAGTAGGTATGGTCTGATCGCATTCGCATCTTCACTGGACCAAATTGGGACGATCGGGGCTACGGTTCTAGAAGCATCGCTGCTCCTAGAGATTGTCTCTGGACATGATGCCCGAGATTCAACCTCAGTACAAAAACCAGTACCAAGCTACAAAGACGCTGTAGTTGAGGGTGTTGAGGGGATGGTTATAGGTATCCCTACTGAGTACTTCCCAGAGCAACTTGATCCGTCTGTTCGTGCACTACTTGATGAGGCGTGTGAGCGGCTCATAGACGCGGGAGCTGAGGTTCGCCCAGTATCCCTGCCTCATACAGAATTTGCTATTCCCTGTTACTACGTTCTCGCAACAGCTGAGGCATCCAGTAATCTCGCGAGATACGATGGTGTGAGGTTCGGTGTTCGTGTGCCTGCTGAAGGACTTGAACGAATGTATGAAGGCACACGAGGGAATTTCGGTGCCGAGGTTAAGCGGCGGATTATGCTCGGCACGTACGTACTGTCAAGCGGGTACTACGACGCGTATTACGGAACAGCTCAACGCACCAGAGCTAGTATAGCTCACGACTTTAAAACTGCATTTAGTGAGGTAGATGTACTCCTTACTCCAACCTCCCCCACACCAGCTTTTCCGCTAGGAGAACGTGTTCTGGACCCAGTTGCTATGTACCTGTCCGACGTCTTTACGGTGACTGCTAACCTTGCCGGTATACCAGGACTTTCAGTGCCTATAGGGATGGTGGGCGGGCTACCACTGGGAGCTCAATTGCTCGGACCCTGGTGGGGTGAGAACCGCATCATAGCAGCTGCAGGTGCGCTAGAAGCTTCTTACGAGGAAGATACTTGAGCTGGGAAGCAGTGATCGGACTTGAGATCCACGTAAGACTTAAGACTGAGCACAAGCTGTTTTGCAGTGATAGAGCGGTCTTTGGTAGCGAACCGAATACATCTATTTGTCCAGTCTGTATGGGGCTACCAGGTGCGTTGCCAGTTTTGAACTCTGAGGCTGTAAATCTTGCTCTTCGGACTGCACTCGCGTTCGGGTGTACTATCCATTCTGAAAGTGTTTGGGCCAGGAAGAGCTACTTCTATCCAGATTTACCAAAGGGTTACCAGATCACCCAGTTTGAACATCCCTTGGCGACAAAGGGAAGTGTGATGTTTTCTGGATCAGAAGGTGACACGTCCGTATCGATCCGGAGGGTTCATATGGAAGAAGATGCTGGAAAATTGCTTCACGACAGGGTGCCCAGAGCATCTGCGATTGATCTGAACCGAGCGGGTACAGCTCTCGTTGAGATTGTTACGGAACCTGATCTCCGGATACCCGCAGATGTTCGATTATTCTTAGGCGAACTCAAACAGACTCTTGAGTATGCGGGTGCTAGCAATTGTAATATGGAAGAGGGAGATCTCCGTGTTGATGCCAATATCTCAGTACGCAGGTCCGGATCTCTTCGGCTTGGAAATAAGACGGAAATCAAGAATGTGAATTCATTTTCAGGTGTTGAGCGTGCGTTATCTCTAGAGATCTCAAGGCAGATAGCCACCCTTGATTCTGGAAATACCGTGGGGCAGCAGACCTTGCTTTGGGATGACCACAGGGAAGAACTACGTGAGATGCGCTCGAAAGAGGAGAGTCATGACTACCGTTACTTCCCTGAACCTGACCTTTCTCCACTAAAAGTAACCGAGGAACAGGTTGCCGCAGCTATTGAATCCCTTCCAGAGCTTCCTCGAGAGCGCTGCTCTCGTTTTAAGAATGTCTACGAACTAAAGGATTACGATGCGGAAGTGCTTACCCAGTCTGCTGCCAGTGCTGACTACTTTGAAGAGTTGGTAGGAATCGAGATAGATCCGAAGGTCGCTGCCAAGTGGGTTACAGGCCCCTTACAAGCGCTAATAAATGAGCGGAGAGAAGACGCTCGAACTGTCCCGGTGCGTCCAGCTGAGATTGCAGCACTCATAGGGCTTATAGAAAGAGGAGTAGTATCTGAATCCGCAGCGAAGAGTGTCCTGGTTATCCTTGCCGAGGAGGGTGGTAATCCTTCAGATATCATTGAGGAGCAGGGCCTGATACAGGAACGCGACATTGGTCAACTGACGAGCTGGGTAACAGAGGTCTTAGCCAAGCATCCCGAGGAGGTTGCTAGATATCGTGGAGGGGAATCAAGAATTCTCGGATACCTAGTCGGACAAGTAATGAATAACTCAGGGGGTGCAGCGGACCCAAGGCTTGCGAGAGACCTACTAATCAAGCAAATGAGCAATGAATAATGACATTAGTCCTTTGTAGCCGAGCATCTACGTCATTACTCAAAAGATTCAGAAGCTGGATCATTAGCGTCGGCTTCTTGATCACCAGCTTCTGTTCTTCGGGTCTTCGTTCTTGCAGCCTTGCTTAACTTCTGAGCACCCTCCTTCACCCCCCTGACTGCTGCTGCTGTCTTGATAAAGGCACCCTCTGCTTCACTCTGAATCACTTCCATCAGTGCATTGAATTCTTCTATACGTTGCTCCATATGGCCTGAGGCCTGGCGCAGGCGATCATTCAATCCCTTAACGGATGTATTCAAACGCTCTACATCCGTCCTAAGGGCCTGAGTAATAAACTCTACATTATCTGATATTGAGCGGGCCCGATCTGATACTGGGCCGAGGTTTTGGCTCAGACTCTTGAGGGTAGCGTTGACCCTGAGGGCTAGGAGTACCAGGACGACAGATGCCGTAAGTATGGCAACACCAACCAGGATTATTGCAATATCTGCTAGAGTTGAGATAAGAGTAGGGTCCTGGAGTGTGTTTGACTGAAGAGTTGCGTGTAGTCTATGTAGCATAGTTGAAGTCTAACGATCGAGTTGTTCAGATATCTAGGTCAAAGATCACTGTGTATCCCAGAAACGGCACTGGCACAGATCCTGCTGTTCCCATGAGATCCCCAAATGAAACAAGGAGCGACTGTCTTGAGAAGGCGGTATCGAACCTCAACGGTTCCTGCAAAAAAGCAATGGATAGGTTGCTGTTGGGCTGAGACGGGCGGTATCTTCGAGTTCCTATGGCGGGGTCACAAGATCGGCAACAGTGTGTCCCTCCATCACTGCTTTTCCCGGAGACTATGGGGACTTTTGCGGTAGAAGGTGGGCGTCATCTTGAGGGCCGGATAAGGCCTGCGGGTAATAAGAACGCAGCACTCCCGTGCTTGGCGGCAACACTCTTATCCCAGAGCCCGATAACACTCCGTAATGTACCTAGAATAAGGGATGTTCTCACGTTCCTAGACATACTCATAGCTTTAGGTAGTGATGTTTCTTGGATCGGAAGAAACGATCTACTTATTGATACAGGCGGAGTAAAAACAAGTTCGGTGGAAAGGGAGCTAGCAGCTAGGATTAGGGCCTCACTGCTGCTAGCGGGCCCCCTTCTAGCCCGTTTCGGTAAAGTGGAATTGCCACCTCCCGGCGGAGATGTCATCGGGCGGCGCAGAATGGACACGCATTTTATGGCTTTTGAAGCCTTAGGTGCTTCGGTGGCTCTTAACGGAGGTTTTACGATTACCTCTGATGAACTTATCGCTGCCGACATATTTTTAGACGAGCCTTCAGTCACAGGTACTGAAAACGCTATTATGGCCGCGGTTTGTGCGAGAGGCCGAACGCGACTGAGAAATGCTGCTGCCGAGCCCCATGTTCAGGATTTATGCAGATTGTTGAATAAGATGGGAGCTCGGATTGAGGGCGTAGGGACACATGTCCTGGAGATTGAGGGTGTTGATGAACTCCAAGGCACCGATTTTTCGATTGGTCCTGACCATATTGAAACTGGATCTTTCATCGGACTCGCGGCTGTGACCCGAAGTGACATCACTATAGAGCAAGCCCCTATTGAGCATCTTGATTCAACGATTATGGGTTTTCGTAGGCTTGGTATAGAATGCAGCGTAGAGGGTTCAGACCTGCACGTTTACGGATCTAAAGAACTCGTGATCCGCAAGGATGCATTCGGGCATGTCCCAAAACTAGATGACGGCCCATGGCCAGCGTTTCCTGCTGACCTTACATCGATCGCGATTGTCGCTGCGACTCAATGTATCGGTAGTGTTTTAGTGCATGAGAAAATGTTTGAGTCACGCATGTACTTTACAGACAAGCTTGTCTCAATGGGAGCTTCCATAATTCTCTGTGATCCTCATAGGGCTGTTGTAGTTGGTCCCACTACGCTCCAGGGTGGTGTAGTTGATAGCCCGGATATTCGTGCGGGAATGGCACTATTATTAGCAGCATTGGGTGCGCGCGGTACAAGCCATATCCGGAATATTGGTCAAATTGAAAGAGGTTATGAAACCATCGATGAACGTCTTACGACCTTGGGCGCTGTGATAGAGAGAATTGAGGGTAGTAGTGATTGAACAACGGTGCTTATTCTTATCCTCGGAGATTCTCAAGAAGTAACCAGGCTTTGGTAAAAGTGAAATTTCTGAGAGGTGGAAATTGACTCCACTCAAGAAGATGATTTTCCCCTATCAGGGAGCTTGAGTAGGCTTGAGACCTCGTTTATCTTAAGCAAGTAGTAGGACTGCCTTCAGGTGGTTCTTATTTTTCTAGTGGGGGAGAGGTTCGCCCCCGCTTTTTTGTTCGGTGTTGAATGGGGTACGTCGCTCTGGCGGTGTACCCCTATTGATTGATGGGAGGTTGCATTTTGCGTCCTATGCCGGAGATCGAGAATGGCTTAGAGAACCAGGTCGCAGACTTGGGTTTTGAGTTAGTGGATCTTGATTGGGCGGGTAGTTCTGTGCGACCTGTGCTGAGACTTCGTGTTGATAAGTTTGATTCGGTGCCCGGAAGAGGAGTAACTGTTGAAGATTGTGCTCAAATTAGTAGGGAACTGGAGCCTTGGCTCGATTCACATGAATCTCTTTCAGAGCGTTATGTGCTAGAAGTTTCATCTCCAGGAGTGGACAGGCCACTAAAAAGGACTCGGGATTTTAGCCGCTTTAAAGGTGAACAGGTTTTACTACATGGACACGAGATTCTAGCTGGAAGAGATAAGAGACTGCAGGGTGAATTGTTGGGTCTTGAAGAGAGTGGCATTGAGCTGACAGCAGTTCGACTTCGACTTCTAGATGGGGAAGAAATATCGGTTCCGAAGTCAGAGATACGTAGGGCCCATCTCGTTTTTAAGTGGAAATGAGGGAATAAAGATGGCTAAAGCAGAACAGATCGTGACAGCTTTTCGGGATGTCGCTGCGACTAAGAATCTCTCAGAAGAGGAAATGACTGATCTCGTCAAGGAAGGTATCCTTGCGGGTTTGGCCCGTATTTACGGAGCAACCGTCCAAGCTGAAATAGCGATAGACGATGTGACTGGGGAATTTGATATCGTAGTACTTCGCCGGGTTGTTGCTGAAATAGAAGACCCAGCGAGTGAGATATTACTGGAAGAAGCTCGCTGGGATGACGAAACCTTTGAGGCTGGGGACGTGATGGAAGTTCCCGTGGATTTCAAAGATTTTGGTCGCAATGCGGTAATGGCCGTCAAACAGCGCATTGTCCAGCTAGTTCGAGATAATGAGCGTGACCGCATTCGGGATGAATTCTCAGATGAAGTGAAGGAGCTGCTTTCAGGAGAAGTACAGCAGACTGAGAGAGGTAAGCTGGTAGTTATGCTCAACCGCTCCAAAGATGCGGAAGCAATCATACCATGGAAAGAGCAGAATCCACGCGAACGATTCCGCCAGGGTGATCCGATAAGAGCAGTGCTTAAGAAGGTGGAGGAGACTCCAAAAGGCCCACGCCTGATCCTATCGAGAGCCGACGCCTTATTTGTAGCAGCACTCTTCAGGCTTGAGGTACCGGAAATTTTTCAGGGTATAGTTGAAATTCGTGAGATCTCACGGGAAGTTGGCGGACGCACTAAGATAGCTGTCTATAGTCGAGATGAATCTATTGATCCTGTTGGTGCGTGTGTTGGGTTAAAGGGATCACGAGTCCAGGCGGTAGTTTCGGAGTTAGGTGGTGAACGTATTGATATTGTTCCTTGGCACCCGGACACCGATGTCTTCGCCCGACGTGCACTTGCTCCGGCTAGAGTCTCTAAAGTTATCAGTGATACTGAAAGGCAGGTTATTACTGCGATTGTAGAGGAAGACCAACTCTCCTTGGCGATTGGGCGAAATGGGCAAAATGTTCGACTTGCTTCACAACTGATTGGCTGGCAGATCGATCTATACGGCTCGCGTGAATGGGTCGAAAAAGGTGCGGACATCTCAGTTCTTAATGCTATCGCTGAGGAACAGTACGAGACTTCAGATTTCCCGTTGTCGGAGCTTGATCTGCAGCAATCCACGCTGGGAGCTCTATCAGTAGCGGGTTACGATACGTTTCTTCAAATAATCGACCTTGAGCGAAGGGATTTCTTAGGGATTGAAGGGCTTGGTGAAGGTGATACTGACCGCATTCTAAAGCTGATTGAAGCCCTGACTGTAGTTGAGGGTGAGGCTGTTAATGAAGATGGAGAGGGAAAGCAAAGTGAGGATTCTGAAGAGGTTCAGAGGGATGCTGATGTTGTAGTAGCTGAAGTTGGGGACGAAGCTTCATCCTCGGAAGAATCAGATGACTGAAGCCCTTCGGATTCTAGGTTTGGCACGACGTGCTGGTGCAGTTGCCCCTGGAACCTCTGCTACTCGTCGGTCGATAACTCGAGGTGAGGCTCGAGTAGTCTTAATGGCTGAAGATGCTTCCTCAGCTCAGCTTGACAAGATTAAGCGGACTATGCGCGAACGGATAATCCCCCAGGTATTGCTTGGGGATAGAGCAACGTTGGGAGCTGCGATTGGGAAGGCTCCAATAGCTGTGCTTGCGGTTACAGATTCCTCCTTGGCGGGGCGACTTTTAGAAAGCATAGATGCTGATGCTGAAATCATGGTGGATGAGGGGAGGGATTAGGTAAAGAATGCGTGTCCAGGAGCTTGCAAAAGACCTCGGAGTAGAAGCTGATGCTCTTATAGCGCTATTTCGGCAGATGGGGATCCCGGTATCTGGTGCCCGCTCAGCTATTAACGAGGCCCAACAGGCCAAGGTTCTTGCTAAGATTGAGCGTGAGCGAAGAGTTGGTCATTCCGATCCGGCAGAGGCGATCCAGGCGGTATTAGAAGGAGCGTCTCCCGCGCCCAGTCGCCGCCGCCGCCGCCGCCGGGCATCCGAAATTCCTTCGCCGGAACTTGAGATTGTAACTGAACCTGAGGTTGGGTCTCTAGAGGACTTAATCGATGCGGAAGAGACCGAGGTGGTAGATACGTCTGAGTCAGCAGGTGCAGCCGATGCTGAACTACCGCACCCGGAAGCTCAGGAGGATGAAGAAGATTCTGAGTCAGAAGATTCGAGCCGCGGTGTTGACCAGAGTCCGGACACTACAGAAGTCCGGGAGGATCTGGATGCTCTAGAATCAGATGAGGTGAAGCCGACGGAAACAGATAGTGCGCCCGATCAAAGTGAAGCTTCACAGATCTCAGAGGTAGTAGAAAGGGAAATCGAGATCGAAGATCCTTCAGTATTAGATAAGGCAGAGCCCCTTGAGCCAGCTCGGGAGGCTGGTCCCGCTAGAAAAGTTCGCCAACCCACTCCCTCGCCCGCTGCCAGTGCGGGACCAGGTGGCCAGGTTCGTATTCAGGCTGAGGGCTACACACCTGATGGTCGCCGGCAGCGTAAGGAGAGGAAGAAGGGCAAGAAGCGACAGCGTGTCGACAAGGACGCTGTCCAGTCAAACATCCAGCGCGTCATGGCTGAGATCAAAGGAGGTTCTGGTAAGAAACGGAGGAAGAAGAAGGGACGTCAAACAGTTGAAGAACAGGAAGCCCAGGTTGAGCAGGAGCGGCAGGAGGAAGAAAGAGAGCGCACAACGGTTCGGGTAAACGAGTTTCTTACAGTTGCAGAGTTAGCTGACCTCATTGAGGTATCATCGACAGATATCATTGGGTCTGCGTTCAAGAACCTAGGCCTCTTAGTGACCATTAATCAGCGGCTTGATTTTGACCAGATTGAGATGCTGCTAGAAGAATTCAATTTTACTGCTGTTCGAGAGGAAGAATACGTTGCAGAGCCGGAGTTCGAAGAGGTGAAAGATGCTCTTGAGGATCTGGAACCACGTTCTCCGGTTGTTACTGTCCTAGGGCATGTTGACCATGGTAAGACTCTCCTATTGGATCGTATTAGAGACACAAATGTGGTTGCTGGTGAGGCAGGTGGAATCACCCAGCATATTGGAGCCTATCGTGTAGATCTTGAGGGAGGTCGTAGCATCACCTTCTTGGATACTCCAGGCCACGCTGCTTTTACTGCGATGAGAGCGCGAGGTGCTGAGATAACTGATGTTGTGATCCTAGTAGTTGCTGCAGACGACTCTGTAATGCCCCAAACTGTTGAGGCAATTTCTCATGCAGCTAATGCGGGTGTGCCTGTAATCGTTGCCATTAACAAGATTGATCTTCCAGCTTCGGACTCAAATAAGGTTAAACAAGAACTGTTACAGCATAATATTAATGTTGAAGATTTTGGTGGAGATGTACTTGCGGTTGATGTGTCAGCCAAGACGGGAGAAGGGGTCGAAGAACTTCTTGAAAAAGTGCTACTCCAAGCGGAGATGCTTGAACTTAAGGCAAACCCAAAGCGGGATGCTCAGGGCAGTGTGATTGAGGCTCAGCTAGATGTTGGTAAGGGTCCTGTCATTTCGGTGCTCGTTAAGGGTGGTACACTACAAGTAGGAGACTCCTTTATCTGTGGGTTTTTTGATGGCAGAGTGAGAGCTCTCCTTGATGAGCGTGGGCATAGTATTGATGAAGCTGGCCCGGCGATGCCAGTACAAGTTCTAGGCGCTGGTGGTGTGCCTCAAGCTGGAGACACGTTCCAGGTGATCGATCCTGATCGGGCTTCCGAGATCGCAGAGAATCGACAGCGTTTGGAGAGAGAAAAACAACTGCGTATTCGCGAACGTGCTGTCAACCTGGGAGATTTCGGAGCACTTGCTGTGGCAGGTGAGCTTTCAACTCTCCCCTTGGTTATAAAAGGGGATGTGGATGGTTCTGTTCAGGCACTATCAGATGCCCTCGAACAAATAGGCACTAATGAAGTACAGGTCGATATTGTCCATCGAGGAGTTGGTGCAGTCAATGAGTCTGATGTACTTCTTGCCCAGACCGCAGGGGCGGTAATCTTAGGATTTCGTGTTCGCCCACAAACCGCAGCACGTCAGTCAGCCGATCGAGAGGGTGTGGAGATTCGTGCTTATGATGTGATCTATGAAGCCGTGGACGAAGTAACAGCGGCACTGGAGGGAATGCTGGCGCCAGAGCGAAGAGAGGCGGTAGAAGGTACGGCGGAGGTTCGTGAAACCTTCAAAATCACAAAACTGGGTACAATTGCGGGGTGTTATGTATCTGAAGGTCGAATTGATCGTAAGGGCTATGCGCGGATTATACGTGACGGGATAGTCGTATACGATAGCGAAGTGAGTTCGCTAAAGCGCTTCAAGGACGATGTGAAAGAAGTTCGAGAGGGATTTGAGTGTGGCATTGGTATCAAGAACTTTAATGATGTGAAGGTTGGTGATCTCATTGAATGCTACACGGTTGAGGAAGTTGCCCGGACCCTATCTACAAAGTCCTGATTTCCTAAGGCAGCTACTCAGAAGGGCATAGGTTAGATGGTTATCGCCTCAGCCACGTGGGACTTGAATCTTCCGGGATGTTCGTCGCTCAAAGAGAAGCGCTCTATCCTCAGATCCTTGAAGGACCGATTACGGAATAAGTTCAATGTTTCTGTGGCTGAGACTGCTTTTCAAGATGTGCATAAGAGAGCTCAACTCTCTATAGCTCTGGTCGCTTCGGATGGGCGATATGCAGAATCTGTCTTGGATAAACTGGATAGTTTTGTGGAGCGCAATGCAGGAGCTGTTATCGTCTCGGTTCAGAAGGAGGTCCATTGATGGTGACTAAGCGCTTGGCCCGACTCAATGAGCAGCTTAAGCGTGAGGTCTCTGAGTTGGTTCGTAGGAAAGTGAGAGACCCTCGGGTTGGTCCAGTGACTATTACGGGTGTCGAGGTCGCTGGAGATTTGGGTTCAGCCCGGGTATACGTCCGATCTCAGAATCCGATCGATGAATTGAATGAGTCGCTTGCCGGGCTCGAAGCAGCAGCACCGTTTCTTCGTCGGGAACTTGGCCAGTCCCTGCACCTGCGTCGCATTCCAGAACTGCGATTTCAGCAAGACCACTCTTTAGACAAGGCCCGCCGCATTGAGGAAATCCTTTCTGATGTGATTTGTCCCGTTTTGGATGAAGACGAGGAAAATCTCGAGTGAATTATGTTGGCCCGGGACTGGGCTTTGTTCTCCCTGTTGATAAACCTTCGGGACCCACATCCCACGACGTGGTAATTATGCTGCGCCGTGCACTAGGGACTTCGAAGGTTGGACATACAGGTACCCTAGATCCGTTTGCCTCAGGACTACTCCTAATGTGCGTTGGATATTCAACTCGGTTATCAGAATACTTGGTCGGGTTGGATAAGTCTTATGATGCTGTGGCTTTGCTGGGGGTTTCAACAACGACTGAAGATGCTCAAGGAGACGTGATTAATGAGTCTAGAGGATGGGAATGCCTTACCGC
>CAJWPN010000064.1:0-12963 GCA_913045345.1 uncultured Gemmatimonadales bacterium | reverse complement strand
TGGTGGCCGACTTCGGGATCGCACTGGCTGTGGCCCAAGCGGGTGGTGGTCGTATAACGGAGACGGGACTGAGTCTGGGTACGCCACACTATATGAGCCCGGAACAGGCTACAGGTGATCGTGATGTTGATGCACGGTCCGATGTCTATGCGCTGGGTTGTGTGTTGTACGAGATGTTGTCGGGTCGTCCACCGTTTTCTGCATCTACAGCACAGGGTGTGTTGGTACAGATCCTGACAACGGATCCGCCATCGATTACGGGTCTACGCAGGACGGTACCGCTACATGTCGAGGGTGTGCTGGCTCGTGCGTTGGAGAAGTTGCCGGCGGACCGCTTCAAGAGTGCTGCTGAGTTCACGAGGGCGTTGGATGACGAGACGTTCACGTATGCACCTCGTCCGATGGCTACGGATCCGGGGCGTCCTGCTGTTCAGGCTCCGGCTCCTGTCCAAGAGGTTGCAGCACCGAAGAAGGGCAGGGACTTCAGACTCATCGCAGCCGTCGGTGTCGCAGCTGTCATGACCGCGATCACCGCCTGGGGTTGGCTGCAACCTGAGCCAGAGGCAGAACCAGAAGCGATACTTCGAACACGTCTTACCGGAATCGATATATCAAGATATAACGGTCGTCGCATCGCTATTTCCCCGGATGGGCGTTGGATCGTAGCTGGTGCACAGGATGAAAATGGCCACAACCTTTATATCCGCTCATCTGACGATCCTGAATGGCGCCGACTTCCGAATACGGAAAATGGCACAAATCCGGTTTTTTCACCTGACGGACAATCGGTGTTGTTTTCACGGTCGGGTGCACAGCTAGAAAGAGTTCCAGTTACTGGAGGGCCGGCCTTGGTTGTTGCAGAGAATGGCAGGAATCCGGATTGGCCACTTAACGACACAATATACTATACGGACGTATCTGATAGGCTTTTTAGAGTGGGAGCGACAGGCGGTGAACCAGAGCTTTTGTTGCCCCTTGATTCACTAAGCGTTCTTTATCCGGATGTTTTGCCAAACGGGGCCGGCGTTGTGTTCAGCACAAGTCCTGTTGGTGACCCTGTAAATGCAAGAATATTGCTTTACGAGTTTGAAACGAATCAGGTTAGGGAATTAGTCGGATCGGGGAATAACCCGGAGTATTTATCAACTGGCCATCTTGTATATGGCCATGGTGATCAGGCTTTTATGGCAGTGCCATTTGATCTCGAAGCATTAGAAGTGACAGGCGCTCCGATCACCCTCCTTCCCGAACTAACTGTGTATAACAATGGGAGTTCTCAGTTCAGTGTGTCTGAGACGGGAACCTTACTCTATGTCGCCGGAGGAGGCGGAAATGAGGCCCTAGGTGCTACTCTCGTTGAAGTAGACCTTTCAGGAAATGAAAGCCCCCTACCTCTTAGCCCAGGTGTTCTTAGCGCCCCCTCATATTCGCCTGATGGAAGAAGAATTGCTTATGAAGAAGACCAGGTGATACGGATCTACGACGTTAACACGGGCGCGAGTCCCCAGTTTAGCACAAGTATGGGACGTTTTCCTGTTTGGTCCCCCACTGGGACAACTCTGTACTTTAATTCAAGTATAGATGGCATCTTTGGGGGATACCGACGCCCAGCAGATGGGAGTCAAGCGCAAACCCGGCTTCTCGAGCTTGAAAGACCAAGCTATGTGCGGGGGGTGAGTCCTGGCGATAGCATCGTGCTAGTGGTGGGCTTTGGTGGGACAACAGGCAGGGATCTGCTCTTGTTAAGGCAGGTAGGTGGTGATGTCGAATTAGAAGACTATCTGACAGCCGAGTGGAATGAAGGCAATCCAGATATTTCACCAGATGGGCGATGGGTCGTCTACCAGTCCGACGAGAGCGGGTCCCCTAGAGTCTATGTGCATAGTTTCCCAATGATCACAGGTCAACGGAGTGTGTCTCCAGGACCAGGGACCGATCCACTATGGAGTCCGGATGGGCGAAGGATCTACTATCGCAATGGCTCCCAAATGCTTGCGGTGGATGTCACCACAGATCCGACTTTTTCTGTATCAGCCCCAGAGCTTCTATTTGAAGATCCGAGGCTCACAAGTTTCGTGATATCAGCAGGCAGTGGCTGGATAAGAAATTTTGACATACACCCCGATGGTACTCGCTTTATCATGACCAGTGCGGATGGGACCATAAACAACGCAGGACTAGATCAAGTCTACGTAGTAGCGAATTGGTTTGAAGAGCTAAGGGACCACATGGGGAACTAGAGGGCCGTTCCTACTATTGTTGTTGGTCCCCCATCCATCCGGTGTGCCCATTCGGAGTAAGCACGTAGAGGTATCCCTCATAGCGTCCAAGGATTGGGAGTTCTGTACCAGCATCTAGTTGTGTAATCACAGATGCGGTATACGAAGGACCGGAGAGGATCGTCTGGTTCCTGGTTGCTACTTCCGAGCCTAGAGGAAGATCCGCAGGTTCTGTAAGACGGGAAGCTACATAGCCGTATGCCCCGTCCGGGAGCCTGACACGGAAGTACTCACCGGATCCTGCTAGTACTCGGAGAGGTGTGTACTGACCGAGTTCTCGAAGGACTTCCCCACGACGGTTCGGCGCTGCACGTAGGCGGATACCGTCGTTCACGAGTCGAACCCATTCCCCGAGTTGTCCGAGGTCCGCGGTTTGCTCTTCCATAGTGCCCTGGGGTGGTCTCAGGAATGGATCGGGATTAACCGGACCCTCTCCACGGCGATAAATCCCGAAATGCAAATGTGGAGGGGTTGTTCGTGCATTTCCGGTATTACCAACAAACCCGAGCGTATCTCCGATTTCTACCTCTTGGCCACGACTTACGACCTGACTATCCAGGTGAGCGAAATAAATATTCGAGTTTCTTATTGGATCACGTAGCCAGACGACTTTACCCCCTAAGTTGGTTACCTGTACCCGATTGACTCGTCCGGCTGATGTGGCGATTACCGGGGTACCTCGGCGAGCGAAAATATCCACCCCGTCGTGGCTTCTTCGCCCGGCATCCCGGTCTGCACCAAATACACTCTGGATTGAGCGGACTCCATATCCTTCTACAGGGAACGCGAGTTGGGCTTCAAGTTGGAGTGTGACGGTATAGGTACCACCTCGGAGGAGTTCTGGCTGCAGCCGCAACAGAAAATCTCCGCCTCTCCAGGGCTCGTGTTCGAATGTGCCAGGTACTGAGTCTGTTGAGAGGATCGGTCGCGGCGGATCGTCTTCGTTCTCTGCCATTCGAAAGAGATCGACAAAGACCCGCGTCTCTGCTCCGTCTGTTAGCGAGACTTCAGCAGTAAGGCGCTGCCCCCGGCCGATCGTCAAACGATACCCTACTGCACTTGGTTGTTCAGGCGTTATGAAGCCTTCTTCCTGGAACGGAAGAGATATTTCCACGGGTGCTTGAACGGATTGATGTGCGGCAAGAAGCCAGTCACGCCCAAGTGCTGTACTCGTGAGGCCTGCATCAGATAATGAGGCTTGGTAGGCCTCGTGGGGGGTCATGTCCCGGAACCGGTCTTGGACTTGCTCAATCTCCTCGCAACCGGAGAGACCTATAAGGAAGAAAACTAAGCCTAACCCAAGTAGTGGTTTATTGGGCCTCAACACACCGCTCCAGAGATCTGTTCAGTAGGCATAAAGCCTCTTAAGCCGCAGGTCTGAGTTGTCCTCCACAGACGAACCTGCCTAGAAAGGCATCCGGAGGTCAAGCATAAAAATTGTAGGCCTGATAAGCGCTAGTTAGCTTTTCTCGGCTTATCACCCTGCTTTTCCCTCGTTACTCGGTGAGGCGTTTGTGATTAGGATCGCCGAAATTGAAGCTGGAAGCATCGCGGAAGAGCTCAACCTTGAGATTGGAACGCGAGTCGTGCGCATCAACGGTGAGCACGTGCGTGATGGTATCGACCTCACTTTCCTTCTTGCTGACACTGAAATTGAGCTGGAAACCGTATCTCCTGCTGGGGATACGGTCTTCTATGAAATCGAGCGGGAACCAGGCAGTGCGATAGGGATTGTCCCCGCTCCAGACCAGGTCCGAGAGTGCGCGAATAAGTGTGTATTCTGCTTTATCGAGGGGAACCCTGAAGGAGCGAGGCAGACGTTATGGTTACGAGATGATGACTTCCGACTTTCGTTCACATACGGGAGTTATGTCACCCTAACGAACCTTGGACCGAAGGGCCTTCAGCGGCTAATCGATCAGGGGATCTCACCACTATATGTAAGCGTGCATGCGACTGAGCCCGAGGTAAGAGAACGTCTTTTGGTTAACGAGAGAGCTGGTCTGATAATGGATCAGTTACGAGATCTCATAGAAGGCGGACTCGAGGTGCATACACAGGTGGTGTTGTGTCCGGGCTGGAATGACGAAGGACACCTTAATCGCACGATCGATGATCTCTGGGCGCTTGGACCCTCAGTTCGATCTCTCTCGGTCGTGCCGGTTGGCTTAACTCGTTACAACGTGGATCGGCCAGTGCGACTACTTCGGGCTTCGGAAGCGGAAGCAGCGATAGCACAGGTTGATCAAGCTCGCAGGCTTGGAGAGCAAGGGAGAGGATTCGGTTGGTGTTACGCGGCTGATGAGATGTATTTGATTGCAGGCCTGCCGCTTCCGGAGGCTTCCTACTATGACGACGGTGCACTTTATGAGAACGGAGTTGGTGCGATCCGACGCTTTATAGACGGATTTGAGCGTGGGTTAGCCGGAGTACCTCGATTCGAAGGACGTAGAATCAGATTGGTGACCGGAGGGTCTATGGGTCCATTTCTGGACGAGAGAGCCTCAGCATTGGCGGTAGCAACAGAAGCATCCGTTGAAGTAGTGCACGTTGAGAATCGCTACTTTGGTGATACGGTCACGATAGCTGGGTTGCTCGGAGGTCGAGACATTATTGATGCACTGCAGAATACGGAGTCAGGGGATCTGGTCGTACTGCCAGCGGAGGCTCTAAATGCTGATGACATCTTTATCGATAACGTCCCTATGGATGAAGTCCGAAAGGCACTTGCACCAGCATCGATCTATACCGGATATGAGGTCACAGAGGCGTTGAGGTCGGTATGAGCGGGCGACTTCCAGTTCTGGCAGTTGTCGGTCGCCCGAATGTTGGTAAATCAACTCTCTTCAATAGGGTTATCGGATCTCGTGTTGCGATTGTCGATGATCAGCCGGGGGTAACGAGAGATCGAAACTTCGCGGCCACGGACTGGGCGGGTCGACATTTCTTCATCGTTGATACTGGGGGAGTCATCGAGGGGAGTGATGAGCCGCTTGATAGAGCTGTACGTGAGCAGGCGTTTGTTGCTGTCACAGAATCCGACGTGATCCTCTTGCTGGTCGACGGGCAGCAGGGTGTACATCCTCTCGATGAAAAACTCGCTGACGTTCTGCGCAAATCACAAAAACCGGTGCTCTTGGTAGCAAACAAGATTGATAATCTCCCCAATGACCAACGACATCAGGAGTTTTGGTCACTGGGTATGGGTGAGCCTATCCCAGTTAGTTCACTATCGGGTAAAGGGTCAGGAGATCTCTTGGACCTCGTAGTTGAGGCACTTCCTGAAGTTACAACAGTGGATCAAGAGGATGAGACATTGATCCGGGTAGCAGTTGTGGGGAAACCCAATGTAGGTAAATCAAGTTTGGTGAACCGGCTGATCGGAGAAGACAGGGTTGTCGTTTCCGATATTCCCGGCACCACTCGTGATCCGGTAGATACCATATTCCGCTACCACAACCGGACACTTGTCTTCATTGACACAGCAGGACTAAGACGTCAGACGAAAGTAAAGGACAACCTGGAATACTACAGTGCGCTCAGAACAGATCGAGTTGTGCACGCAACTGACGTGTGTGTAGCTCTGATTGACGCGAGTGAGCAGGAATTGCATGCCCAGGACATCAAGATTCTGAGAACAGCCTGGGAAGCGGGTAAGGCAGTCGTTTTGCTTATGAACAAGTGGGATCTTGTTGAAAAAGATACGATGACCGCACCCGCATTCGAAAAGAAAATGCGTGAGCGCATTCCGTTTCTTCGCTGGATCCCTATGCTCTTTACGTCAGCATTAACGGGGCAAAGAATCCGGAAATGTCTGGACTTGATCCTTGAGGTACATGAAGAGAGACGCAGGCGCATAGAAACGCATGAGGTCAATGAGGTTTTAGAGTCCGTACTCAAGCGCCAGCCACCTCCGCTCTACAGGGGGCGTCGGGTAAAGGTGAAATACGGGACTCAAGTAACCATTGCCCCACCTACGTTTGCTATTTTCTCAAACTATCCGAACGCCTTGCCTGCGCCCTACATTCGCTACCTTGAAAGTGGTTTCCGTGAAGCTTGGGGGTTCATGGGCACACCAATTCGTCTTCGTTTTAGAACAGGTCAGGAACGGTGACTTACGCCCTGCTTGCACTGTCATATGTGCTTGGGGCCACACCCAGTAGTTACTGGGTCTCCCGATTGGTACGCGGTATCGATCTGCGGGAGCACGGCTCGGGTAATCTTGGGGCGACCAACGTCTTCCGCAGTGTCGGTCCTGGTTGGGCAGCGCCGGTCATGCTCGTTGATGTAGGAAAAGGGTTCGTCCCGGTATGGTTTTTCCCGGGATTGATCGATGCGACCTTTGGCTGGACACTTGCATTCGGAGGTGCAGCGATTGTCGGGCACATCTTTTCATTCTGGGTGGGATTTAAGGGAGGTAAGGGGGTCGCTACTAGCGCCGGAGTCTTATTAGCACTTGCTCCGTGGGCTGTTCTTGGATGCTTTATGGTATGGTGCGCACTCACAATTCCAACCGGATATGTTGCATTAGGATCAGTTGGCGCTGCGGCTAGCCTCCCGATCTTTGTGTCACTTACGCCCCACCAGGGTGGTCAGGGGCTTATTTGGTTCTCGTTAGCACTAACAGTTTTCGTCACCTGGGCTCACCGCTCAAACCTCAAACGGCTTCTGGCTGGGACTGAGAGTAGATTCCGATCGAGAGGTGGCACCAAAGTTGATGATTCTGGTGAGGTAACGTGAGCGAAAAGTGCGGAATTACTGTTATTGGAGCGGGTGCTTGGGGTACTGCGTTGGGGATGCTTTTGGCCGAGAAGGATAAGTTCACGGTAACGATGTGGTCTTTCGAAGAAGATGTAGCAGATAGTATCAACGAGGCTCACGAAAATCGGTATTTGCCGGGAATACATTTGCCGGACTCACTTCGAGCTGAGGCCGACCTCTCGAAAGCTCTGAAGGGAGCTTCGATAGTGCTGTCGGCTAGCCCGGCCCAGGTTGTACGTGAGGTGATGACTGAGGCAGCACCTCATGTGTCAGCAGACGCTCTCGTTGTTAGTGCGTCTAAGGGAATAGAGAACGAAACACTTCTTAGAATGGACGAACTACTTGGTCAGATTCTGCCGGAACAAAGTATGGAGCGTTTTTGTGTGCTTTCTGGGCCAGGCTTCGCGAAAGAGGTTGTGAGTCACGCTCCCACGGCTGTGGTAATAGCCGGGCGAACAACTGAGGCAGCCAAAGAGGCTCAGGATATTTTTCAGACCCCTTATTTTCGAATCTATACCAGCACAGATATTGTTGGAGTGGAGTTAGGTGGCGCGCTTAAGAATGTTATAGCACTTGCGGCAGGAATTACCTCTGGGCTGGGGTACGGACACAATACAATTGCTGCTGTTATTACGCGTGGTTTGGCTGAGATAACTCGTCTCGGGGTCGCGATGGGGGGTGACAGAGCTACTTTCTCAGGGTTGGCCGGCATGGGTGATCTCCTGTTGACTTGTACAGGGGACCTGAGTCGTAATCGCACGGTTGGATACCGTTTAGGGCGAGGTGAATCACTGCAGGAGATATTGTCCGACATGAAGGCGGTAGCCGAGGGAGTAAAGACTACTGAGTCGGTATACGAATTGGCGAAGGGTCGCGGTGTGGAAATGCCCTTTGTAGAGCAGGTTTACGGCATCTTGAATAATGACGTTAAGCCGGCAGATGCTCTAGAAGCACTGATGCTCAGAGAACCCACATCTGAAGAATGGCATTAGCATCTATAGTCGGATCCCTAGGCCTCCAGGAGTGAGGATGAACGAGCCCGTTACCAAAAAGGTGTATTACTCCATCGGTGATGTCTGTGATCTGACCGGGTTGAAGCCCCATGTCCTCCGGTATTGGGAAACTCAGTTTGAAATATTGAGGCCGACTAAAAATCAGGCAGGGAATCGGATCTATAGGTCGAAAGAGATCGAAGTTATTATGCTCGTGAAACGCCTTCTTTATGAGCAGAAATACACAATTGAGGGTGCGAACAAGAAGCTTCTCGAGATGCGCGCGGGCGGTAAGCTTGAAGAAGAACGGCGGGGCGTACTTGAATCCGAGGTGTTACAAGGCCTGAAGGCTGATCTGCTTGAGCTAAGAGACACCCTCGGTCACGATTAAGCGAACCGGGACAGCCTGGCGATGAATATCCTCTGCACCAACGACGACGGTTATCTCGCTAACGGAATTCGTCTGCTTGCTAGTGCAGCAAGTACCCTGGGTTCCGTGACGGTTGTTGCGCCTGATCGAGAACAGAGTGCCACTAGCAACTCCCTTACTCTCCATCATCCGTTACGAGCGCGCTTGACTTCAGACAACTCTTATGTGGTCGATGGAACTCCGACGGACTGTGTGATCCTCGCGGTTAACGGACTTCTCCCCAGCCAGCCAGACGTATGTCTATCTGGGGTTAATCATGGTCCAAACATGGGCGAAGATGTTCTCTACTCGGGGACTGTTGCGGCTGCGATGGAAGCTACAGTGATTGGGATCCCAGCGATTGCAATTTCCTACGTTCGAGATCGGCCAGAAGAATTAGAAGGGTGGGAGTCAGTGGTGCGTGTGATCTTAGGGGAAATATTAGGTCAGAAGAAATTTCCCGAAGACACTCTCTTCAATGTGAACTTACCTGCGGTGCCACCTGATGAAGTGCAGGGGATTAGAGTTACGACACTTGGTCGTCGGCGATATTCAGATGCGATTACCCGAGCAAATGACCCCTCTGGTAGAGAATACTTTTGGATCGGGGGCGGAGCAGTTACTTGGAGGGGTGCGGAGGATTCTGACTTTCAGGCGGTTGAAGATGGGTATGTCTCTGTCACACCGCTGCATCTTGACCTCACGAACTATAAGCTCCTCGAGGAGATCCGGGCGTGGGAACTGGCCCTTTAGACGACACTCGCTTTATCGGTCATCGCAGAAAGCTGATCGAAGAGATTCGAGCCAAGGGCATCAATGACCTTGAGACACTTCAATACTTCGATGTGGTGCCTCGCCACATCTTTATTCCGGAAGTGCTATGGCCACGGGCCTATGAAGACGTGCCTCTCCCGATTGGATTCGGACAGACTGCTTCTCAGCCTTCCCTCCAGGCATACTATCTCCAATTACTTTCTCCTAACAGCGATGAAAAGGTTTTAGAGATCGGGACTGGAAGCGGGTATCTGACCGCGCTTCTCGCACTGGCTTCAGATCGTGTTTATTCGATAGAGAGACTGAGTGAACTATCTAAACGTGCTCGTAAGGTGCTGGACTCACTAAGTGCGAATAACGTTGCTCTGCTTGTGGGGGATGGGACGATCGGATGGAAGAAGTTCGCGCCGTTCGATGTGATTGTTGTATCCGCGGCGTCTCCCTCGATTCCACCTGCGCTTGTGGATCAACTGGATGAGGGTGGGCGTATGTTGATTCCTGTGGGTTCGAGAGAATCCCAGGAATTAGTCCAGATCAAGAAAACCGGTTTTGTGGTAACGGAGGAAGTGGTTAAGGGAGCCGTTACGTTTGTTCCACTTTTAGGCCGATTCGCCTGGCAGGGTGAGGGTGTGTGACTGACACAGTAAAGAAGGCCGGGCCCGTGAGGCAGCTCTACGACTGGGTGCTGCACTGGGCAGAGACGCCCTATGGGGTAGCAGCGTTATTTGTGCTCGCCCTTGCTGAGTCCTCTTTTTTTCCGATACCTCCTGACCCGTTGCTCATCGCACTCTGCCTTGGGGCCGCGAGTAAATCCCTGAGGTTCGCCTTGATTGCGACGAGTGCGTCCGTTCTCGGTGGAATAATAGGATACGGGATCGGTGCGGGTGCCTGGGGTTTGGCAGAACCATGGTTCTATCAATATGTGCCAGGGGTGAGCCCGGAAGCATTTGAGCAGGTACAGGCCCTATACGATCGCTGGGACTTTTGGGCAATCTTCTTTGCAGGGCTGACCCCTATCCCTTATAAAGTGTTTACGCTTTCAGCGGGTGTATTTTCGATCAATTTCGGAATATTCGTTGTGGCTTCTGTGCTTAGCAGAAGCATCCGGTTCTTTCTGCTGGCCGGGTTGATCTTCAAATTTGGAAAGCCGATTGCTTCATTTATCGATCGTTACTTCAATCTTTTAGCCTGGATCTTCGGAATCATGCTTCTTGGGGGATTTCTTGTGATCGAACTTCTGCTTTAGTTGTTGATCATTGAGCCGCACGAGGAGCTTCATTGTTATCTTGTCGTCAGGGTCAGCTGGGTCAGGTCTGTGAATGCCAGCTAAGAATCTAATATGTAACATTATATAAACTAGCATAAGTAACAGTTATATAATGATTTACACACTATACTTTTCGGTTCCAGAGTAGCTGTTGGATGTTCATCTTGTAAATAAATCAGGAGGATTGAATGCTGAAGAAACTGTTAACCATCTCGTTATTGAGTTGTGTAAGTATCAGTTGTGCGGATGCTCAGACTAGCACGGATGGCCAGGCTAACCCCGGGGCGACACGGATATCTATAGCATCGCATAGCGTTCGCTTTAGTGATATTCCTGCATTTGCTGCACTCTATAGAGGTGCAGCAGTGCCTGTAATGGAAAACTTAGTGGAAGACGGAATGATCACAGGTTATGGCGTATGGATGCATAACACGGGTGGTAAGTACAATCTCCGCTGGCATTTAGCAGGTATGGAAGGGACTAATTTTGAACAAGCTTGGACAGAGGTCATTACTGGAATAGATGCTGTAGATCCAGAAGGATTAGAGGCATTCAACAGGAGTGTTTTAGCTCACAAGGACGAGGTCTGGAATCTTGGTGAGCGGAATGTAGAATCACCAACTGAAGCACCGTACCTGTATGAGAACCTCTTCAAAGTTAATCGAGCTGACTTGCCCAGGTGGAATGAACTTTGGGGGGAGGTACTACCAGCGCTTGATAGAGCAATTTCTGATGGACTCATGAGAGGGTATGTGGTAGAGGAGCACAATACAGGTGGTGAATTCAACTGGAATCTGGTCGTCTTTTTTGATGATTGGGATACCATCGATGATGCGCAGGTTGTTTTCTTTGAGAACATACCCCTGGATCATGAGATCTGGACGATGGCTATCGCCCACAAAGATGAAGTGTGGGCGCAAATTCCAGACATGAACTGAAATAGAGGGACTTCACAGGCATGGCCCCTGTCAGCTGCGAATACGAAGTAGGTATGTGTTAGGTGATACAGGCTGAAGCCTATCTAGAATAGCATTTTGCCTCCGTAGCTCAGGTGGATAGAGCGTCTGCCTCCTAAGCAGAAGGCCCCAGGTTCGAGTCCTGGCGGGGGCATGGCCGGGAACCCTTTGTTTATTGGGGTTTCCGGCTTTTCTATGCAGAACTGATGTAAACGCTTTTTACATCAAAAAGCCGTTTTTGATACGGTTTTTACATAGAAACCTGTACAGAAACCTGTACAGCAGGTCAGCCCGATGACCCAGATCGACGAATTTATGGGCAAGATCTGGCGTCATCCCTGAACATCACCGCAGATTATACGCATGCGCTACATCAGGCTCTCAGCTGTGCTCTTGCTCCTCGCGTGCGGTGACGGGGGGACTACGCCCACGAGTCCACCTACGCCTCCGACTCCACCAACACCTGTAGCGACCTCGATCACGCTGTCAGCGACGAGCTTGAGCTTTGACTCCCTCAGTCAGGTGCAACAACTCACGGCTACGGTCAAAGACCAGAACGGAGCAACGATGAGCGGCGTGAGCGTGTCATGGGCTATATCCGATGCAGCCATCGCGACCGTTTCTTCTACTGGTCTGGTTACGTCGGTGCTCAACGGATCAGCGACCGTCACGGCTACGTCGGGATCAGCAAATGCGACTGCAGCCGTCACAGTGAGTGCCACCTACTTGGTAGTGACCGTAACAGGGGACGGTGATCCACTACCGGATGTGGCAGTGTGGCTTACAGATCCGACTACAGCCGATACAAAGAAGGTTACCAACTCATCCGGAACAGTGCTTTTCCAGAATCTGCAGGCTGGAGAGCACACCGTCACGCTCCAGCAGTTACCGACAGGGCTGACGCTCACGAGCCCGCAGACGATCCAAGTGGCTGAGGATCAAGGTCATGACCTTGTGTTTACGGGAGCTTTTTCTCCAGCCCAAATCACGGGGACCGCGAAGTCATGGGGCAAGCCGGTAGAAGGAGCTCTGGTACGCATCGAGGGCAAGGACACGGTGGAAGTGACTGTGGACTCATCTGGTGTGTTCCAAGTGGACTCGATCCGGCGGGGCGACTACACGCTGACGATCAGCAACCATACGGGGGTCAGGTTCAAGGAGACTACACTCAGCCAGACGCTGGAGACGGGCGCCAACACCTCGGAGTTTATCGGAAGACCCGATACTGCAACCTGGGTATCGATCAGTGGAGGTGATTACCACAACTGCGCGGTGATGGTGGTGAGTGAAGTGTACTGCTGGGGGTGGAATATGTTCGGTCAGCTCGGTGATGGTAACCGTTCAGATCGCCACGAGCCGGTGTTGGTCAGTGGTGGACATACCTGGGCATCGGTCGGTGCTGGGGGCTGGCACACCTGCGGAGTCACGACCGCGGGTGTGGCGCACTGCTGGGGCCGCAATAACTATGGTCAACTCGGAGATGGAACAACCACGGACAGTAGCTTGCCGGTGTTGGTCAGTGGTG
>CAJWPN010000063.1:0-13246 GCA_913045345.1 uncultured Gemmatimonadales bacterium | reverse complement strand
AATCGAACAACGGCAGGATATGAGGATGCTGCAGGTTCGCCGTCGTCTTGATCTCAGCCAGGAACCGATCCGCGCCAACCACAGCAGCCAGCTCAGGCTTCAAGACCTTCACCGCAACTTTGCGCTCGTGTCTTAGGTCGTCAGCCAGGTAGACCGTGGCCATGCCACCCTCGCCTAGCTCACGATCAATCCTGTATCGACCCTCTAATGCCGCGTTAAGACGCGCTACCGTATCCGATGTCTGGTCAGTCATAATTTGGGTCCTAGTTCCCCTACTCCGTTGTCACCCTTGGCCCGGTGGGCCTTAAGTGTTTATCAAACCATTTCATAATGACCTTCGAGACTTCCATCTGCAGCTTGGGCTCACGAGGTCCGTGCGGGGTCCTGGGTAACACGATCATTTCTGTAGGCACGCCGAGCCGGCCCAAAGCCCTGTAGAACTCCTGGCCCTGCGTGAACGGAACTCTGAGATCATTCTCTCCATGAATTACCTGAGTAGGCGTTGTGACATTCGCGATCCGGTACATCGCCGAATGCCGCTCATAGCCCTCGTAATCTTCCCAAAACTCCTCACCACCCATGTGAGCAACGAGATATTCACCGATATCTGTCGTAGTCACCATACTAACGAGATTCGGGAGGCCCGCGCCCATACTAGCTGCCTTGAACCGATCCGTGCGCGTGACAGCGAAGGATGTCATATAGCCACCGTAGCTCCATCCCATGAGAAGCAGCGAGTCCGGATGTGCAACTCCCATATCGATGACCTCATCCACTCCCTCCATCAGGTCATCCATATCGCCATAACCCCAGTCACGTACGTTCGCGAAGCGAAAATCACGGCCATAGCCTGAGCTTCCACGTGGATTCGGACGCAGGACTGCATACCCTTCCTGAGCGAAATACTGGAGGTTGTAGGTGGAAGCGCTTCCCGTGAACGACTGCACGAACACTCCTGATGGTCCACCGTGAACGTTCAGGATCAATGGATAGCTGCGATCAGGATCATAGTCTACCGGATACGTGAGTAGGCCCTCGATCTCAAAGCGACCATCTTTCGATTCCCACGACAGGACTTCTGTTTTTCCTAGCTCCGGCATTTCCACATCGGCATGCAGATCCGTTACCGGTTCTGGCTGGAATGAGGAAACTGAAGAAACATACACATCCGCTGGCGTATCCGTTGTCTGCCAAGTGAATGCCATCGCGTCAGTGCCGGATGCTAAAGCTACCGACCCGAGCACACCTGCACCGCTAGTCAATTGCCGCAGTGGCTCCCCATTTACTGGAAGAGAGGTCAGGTGTCTCGTTGTCCCGAGTGATTCCGAAAGTAGTACCGATGTTCCATCTCTCGCCCAACCCATCAAGCCCCCACTTCGGTCGTGGCTATCCGCGAGCTTTGTGGGCATGCCACCTGTGGAAGGGATGATGTACACGTCACCGAGACCAACCCTTTGGGGTGTGTCACCTGACGAGGTGAACGCTAGCCATTGACCATCAGGAGAATAGAGTGGACTACCATCAGTACCACCGAGTGTGACAAGGGGAGTTACGGTCATATCGCCTTCAGCCGATACCGTCGAGATATCGGAAGCCCGGGCTCCTTCATCTAACCTCGGATCAGCTTGATGACTGAATGCGAATCCATTGCCATCCACCGACCAGTCAAATCCGGTAACGTGAAATTCACCTTCAGTATGCCTACTAGCTTCCTGTGGTTCGGAAGACGAAGGATCGAACGGCACACTGTAGATGTGATTGTACTTAAAGTTTTGATCTACAAAGATCGGGTCACGCTTCTCTCGCCTTTGAGCCTTCTCTTCATCCGTATCAGGATCACGCATTAAGTAAGCAATGCGATCCCCCGAAGGTGACCACTGATACGAACCCGCCCCAGAAGCAGCGTCGGTTACAGGAAAAGCCTCGCCACCATTGACCGAGATCACCCAAACTTGTGTGCGTGAGCCGCCTTCGCTGTCTCCCTCTGCTCCGCTTCTCTGGCTAGTAAAAGCCAACCATTCACCATCAGGTGAAAATGCTGGGCCAGAAGCTGAAATCTTACCTCTCGTGAACTGTGTGTTTCCCGTGCCATCCGAATTCACCAACCAGATATGGCTCAGATATTCAGATTGTTCAGCTTCAATCAACGGAACCCTAACCACATAGGCTATTCGGCTACCGTCCGGAGAAATGGCAGTCTGCTGCACAACGTTGAATTCCAGACTCTTACTCGGAGTCCAACGAAGTGCGTCATCGTCTTGCGCGGATAGCGGTGTCGTTGCCACCACCCAAGTCGTGAGCATGACTGCAAAACACAGTAAACGCATCTGGGACCTCACTTTGCAACATAAATTGGACAGCGAACCTACGGTGCATTCAGAGTTGTCGGCAATTCGATCTAAGCTATAGATCACATTAATAGAAGCACTGACTCTATTAGTTATCAAAAGCCATTCCTAGCGAAAAAACACGCTTCGACTACATCTTTTATGTTCGTGACCCGAAGAAAATTGCTGACACCTCTCTTTCAGCGACTGTGAACAGACTGATCACAGCTTCGTCGATTCCTTTGATAGGAGACACCTGTGTCGATCCTTAACAGGCACATTCTAACGTTTGAAATCATAGCAATCATGACCTTCTGGATCCCTGTATCCGGGCAAACCACTGCGACCGACTACACGAGAGCTGAGCAGTTCTTGAGTTGGAATGCGACCATTCTCGTCGAGGGTGACGAGATGAGTCCAGAATGGCTTGATGGTGACCGTTTCTGGTACCGCAGCCATATCGGCGATGGCCACGAGTTCATTCTGGTGGATCCTGATTCACGAACACGCAGCGTTGCGTTCGATCATGATCGTCTGGCTGCAGCGCTTTCAATCGCGGCTGACACCTCCTATGTCGCAAGCAAACTGCCCTTCGAAACATTCGATTTTGTGGAAGATCAGTCCATTCAATTCCATACCGGTGACTCAATACGGTGGGAATGTTCCCTTGCTTCCTACACGTGCGCAGGACCAGATCCTATCCCGGTTCGTCCGAACACTGAACGACTGTCTCCTGATGGGCGTTGGGTCGCATTTACCAGAAATGAAAATCTTTGGATTCGTTCTCTTGATGATGGTGCGGAAAGACGTCTATCTGAAGATGGTGAAGAGAACTTTGGTTATGCTGTTCCACCTGAGGGCTGCTGCTCTGCAGTCACCCTGAAACGAGAAGGCAACGAAGCTCCACCAGTCCTGACCTGGTCCCCCGACTCACGGCGGATTGCAGCACATCGACTGGATGAGCGTGACGTGAAGCAATTGCACCTTCTCGAAGCGAAAACAGGCCGCCCAAAACTACACAGCTATCGTGTAGCACTCCCGGGGGATTCGGTCATACCGACTTACGAGATCCATATCTTCGATGTAGAAAACTCTACAGCAACGCAGGTTCGAATCGATCCGCTCGAAGCGATGAATACATCATGCTGTGGATTGATGATCGACACGCTCTGGAAGGACGTAAGCTGGGGTGATGATTCTGAGCAGGTCTTCTTCACACGGAGCGTTCGAAGCTATGACACGCTCCAGCTGTTCGCCGCTGATACAGAGAACGGCGAAGCACGTTTGATCGTCGAAGAGCGCTCTAAAACGTTCGTCGAAGCTAACGGGCGTTCTGGCGGCGTCCCAAATTGGCGGGTGACCAATGGGAATTCAGAGGTTGTGTGGTGGTCAGAACGAGATGGCTGGGGACATCTGTATCTATTCGATGCAGTAACCGGAGATTTGAAGAACCGTATTACAGAAGGCCCCTGGATGGTGCTCGACCTACTACATGTCGATGATACGGGCCGCTGGGCCTACTTCACAGGAGTCGGCCGAGAAGAAGGCCGTGACATCTATAACCGCCATCTTTATCGGGCCTCCTTAGATGGTGGGCGTATCGAATTGTTGTCTGTAGAAGATGCAGACCATGAAATTTGGGCGAGCCCATCTGGTCGCTATTTCATCGATCAGTTCGGCGACCTTGAATCTGCACCCACGACAGTTCTAAGAGATTCCAGTGGAAGTATCCTGCTCGGTCTGGAAGAGGGTGATTTCTCTGAATTATTAGCAACGGGCTGGAATTTTCCGACTCACTTTGTGGCAACTGCACGGGATGGCGTTACCCCTGTACACGGCCTCTTATTTTTTCCATCCAACTTTGATCCTGACACTAAATACCCCGTCGTAGACTACATCTATCCCGGACCCCAGGTTGGTGCGGTCCGTGGCAGACAGGCCTCCGTTAGACAGGGTGGTAATGCCGCTGCCTTAGCAGAACTCGGATTCATCGTTTTCCTGATCGATGCGATGGGGACACCGGCTCGTGACAAGGCCTTCCATGACAGCTACTACGGGAACATGCGTGATAACGGGTTACCTGATCACATCGCCGCACTCAGACAGCTCGCGAGAAAGTACCCCCAAATAGATCTCGATCACGTAGGGATATTTGGGCATTCGGGTGGTGGGTTTAGCTCTACAGACGCGATCCTTAGCTATCCGGACTTCTTTAAAGTTGCTGTATCAAGTGCGGGAAACCATGACAATCGAAGCTACGACTACACATGGGGCGAGAAGTACCACGGTCTACTCGAAAGGAACGATGACGGGACTGATTCGTTTGATTCTCAAGCAAACCAAAATCTCGCAGGTGAACTCTCAGGAAAGCTTCTACTCATGTACGGGACGCTGGACGATAACGTACACCCGAATGCAACAATCATGGTGATCGATGAATTAATCGAGCATAACAAGGATTTTGACCTACTTGTAATGCCAAACCGGAATCATGGATTCGCTAATGAACCTTACGTGATCCGCCGCACTTGGGATTACTTCGTTACTCATCTACAAGGTCGAACACCGCCAAACCAATTCAAGATCATCCAACCTGGAGATTGATCGGGCTACATAACTCTCAGACTTCCCTGCCTAGCGTTCTAGACTCAGGGCCCGGTAGATCAACCGTCCCGTTAAGTCAGAGAACACATTCAATGATGATTGAGCTGAATCCTGTAGAGCCTGCCGTACATCTTCTCCATTCGTGGATGCAGAGCGCAATCGCGCTATGATTTGGGCCAATACATCCTGTTCCGCATCAGCGGCGATTTGAATCTGATTAGAACGTCCCAAGGCGTCGAATGCTGCTATGACGAATAGGTCCATCCTCTCTGCACCTATTTCTCCGTCCAAAACCCCCTGCGGAGTCGCAGCTATCACTGCTTCAAAGGCTGTGACCGCCTCTGATTCATTCCCACTGAGCCTGAGGGCAATACCTCGCATGTACTGCTCAATGCGTTCCTCTGGACTGTAGGGCCGCCCAAGACCTAGATGTTCAGGCCAGGTCACTGCCATATCGAGATGACCTAAAGCAGCACCTGGGTCAGCCTTATCAAGCGCATCCAGAGCGGCTAACACGTGAGCTTCCGCAAAAACCTGATGACTTATACTCGAGTTTTCAGAGGGTAGAACATCGACTTCGTCTAATAACTCGATTGAAGCTTCAAAACGTTCTGTTTGATTGAGTGCTACAGCGTGGAGCAGATCAAGATCGAAGTCTTCTGGAAACTGACCCCGAGCGTCTGCGGACACCGCCAACGCATCCTCCCATCGACCCTCACCATGCAGGTACTGAATAAGCGAGATGTGGATCGCCCGCAAATCCGGATCCATATCAACCGCACGCCTAAAATCTGATTCAGGGTTGATCTGACCGACCAAATCGCCAACCTCAAAATCTGATACTATCAAAGCTCTTGAGACGTAGAACGGACCGTAATCAGGCCTTTGACCTAGGCCTATGAATAGTTCAGCAGCCTCAGCAACTCTATCTCGCGCCCATAGGTTAAGTCCAAGCAGGTACGCCCATGACCAGTGAGAGTCGCTCGCAACTGCCCACTCAAGTATGGGAATTGACTCAGGGCGGTATGGGAATACGAAGTCCGGATTAGCACCACTATCCAGCGCACCAGAATCTTCAGTTAAGTATGCTCGCCACACACGTAACATAGGGTGTCTGAGCACAGTCTCACCGATTTCTAGAAGTGCTATCGCATCAGCTCTCCGACCTAACTTCACATAATCGATGGCAACTTCTAGAAGTTCCTGCTCTGGATATTCACTCCTAAATCCCTCAATAAATTCTTCTTTTGCAGAAACACCAGCTAGATGGACCTCTGCCTGTGCGAAGTGGTGAAGTGGATCCAGTTCCAGTATAGAGGAAAGAATCCGATCCCATTCTGATGTATCACCTTCTAGCCGGGCGAGAATTGCGAGTAACCTATTGGCAGAAAGACTATTCTGATCATAGTCCTTGGCGAGCTGAGCGTAGCGACCTGCCTCCTCATAGTCACCATCCACAGAAGCCAGTTCAGCGAGCTGAACATATGACACGGACCGGAACGCTATCGATCGAGCTGACCAACCGAAGGCTTCACGAGCATCAAGTATCTGGCCCAAAGCTCGATAGAGGTTCCCCGCAACGAAGTTGCCTTCGGAGTCATAGGCATCTAGACGCAAAACTTGATCGGCGAATTTCAGGGCTTCGGCGTATCGTCCTCTCCGGTACTCCAGATCAGCTAGGCCAAGAAGCACCTCTCTATTCCACGGCTCCCTAGCCAAAACCGTTTCGAATAGGTCTCGCGCCTCATTGAAGTAACGGCCCTGAACAAGCTCTCGAGCAGCCATGACCTCTCGGTCTGACACCGGTATGCTCGGCATCGCTTCAGGATCTGTCGAAAATGGCCTTGAGATCTGTCGAGACTCTGGGTTTGAATGGTGGCGAAGCCTAAGTTGAGGAAATTCAACAATAACCTCAGCATCCTGAGGGATCAGCGGAGATTCTCCCGTCGGATCAATAGATCCGAATTCATATTCGATCGGTTCAAGTACTTCTAATGAGACCTCATCCGTGAACAATACTTCTCCGTTCACTAAGACTGTCATGGTGTCATTAGTCTCTACAAATGCATGAGTGCGGACACGGACACCTCCTCCTTCTCTCTCTACGAACATTGCTCCGTCACGTGATGCATCACTGAGTCCGCCGAGACCCTCCACCGGGAACCACGTCTCTGTCCATTGATCTGTAGCACCCGGATCGAACCCAGCCTGGGAGATCGGGTTTACATCGTCACCAGGAGAATACTGGACCAGAAGTCGACCCGCCTGAAATTCGATGTACTGGCCATCAGAATCGGTGAGAAGGTCCTCCCAGATACCACCCTGACGGGATAAAGCCCAAAGCCAAAGCTTTTGGCCCGGCATTTCTTCATAACGAGACCAGTGGCCAAATCCGTAATCATCATCGAGATAGTACCCTCCAAAAAAATCGTTCAGTTCACCTACTACATGAAACGATTTATTACTCCCGAAACGGTTTTGATCGTATACCGATAGCTCCCGACCATCGGGGTCAAATGGCCAGTCCCGCTGAGCACCTGGGTGTTCGAGGTAAGCGTTCCCTGGAATGCTCATGACGAGATCATCTTGGGCGAATGCCGCTGCCGTCATCCAATTGTAGTAGGGTTGTTCCAGGACAGTCGGATTCCACCATAGGACATTCGTTTCGAAGTATGCACGGTCTGGAGGTAGTCGAACTTCTACTCTCCAATGCGTACGAGAAGGAAGGTCCATCGCACCAACGACTACACTGACGCTACCATCCTCGTGTTCCTCTGTTCGGTAGTCGACTGGTGTCGCCGTGGAAGGGGTATGCCCGATAACACCGAAATTGAACTCGATACCGCCCGAGGTCCACGGCCCACGAAGCGCGATGTTTCGAAATTTCATCACTTCGTTTCGATAGATGAATTCGTGTCCAGTCTCCTTGACCCTCGCTCCCCACACCTTCCCTCCTGCTTCGGGAAGCACCCATAGCTCGATCCATTCGTTTTCGAGATGAATGACCTTCCACTCTGCCGCTTCCGACTGATGTGAGTAACCCTCAAAGCGATGGTAAGGGTAGAGACGATCGTCACTGACCAGGATAGGCACCGGATTTGGATCAGCGAAGGGATATGTTTCGATTATACGAACGTCTTCGCTGATCTGTGCACGTCGCTCTTGAGCGTTAAGCGTAAAATACTGTGCCCCCAGAGTGAGGGGCATAGAAACGATGAAGAGTGCTCTTAAGGCAACAGAGGCATGAAGCATAGTGAGCATGATGGTCAGGAGAGATGAACTGCGAAATGGGTTCCCGAAGATCCGCCGGTATGCCTTGGACTCACGATAGTTCTTGTGTCTGCTCTATCAAACCGAAAAATCGAAAACGAGTTTGCCTCGCCCCCACTCTTCTTCGCTGACTGATCGCTCTAACCAGCGCTCTTCATTTGGGTCCCCAACTCGCACAACGTGAGTCTCGGAAGCGAAAATTGGTGGCCTGAAAGTGCGACCGATGATACGGCGCACATAGACGCGATCTCCATCTGTCTTTCTGACCTCGACAACCGCGTCACTCATACCACGAACCTCTATGGTTGGCAGGAAGCCCACTGGTGTGCGACCATCACCATCTTCCCGGCCTATGGATATGGGCCATCCTTCGTACTGCCCTCGCCCCGCTGAAGGGTCGATATGCCGGGGCCAACACTCGATACGGATCGATTCTTTTTGCTTATCAAATGTCACAATCCCGTAACCCGTCACACGATCTCTGATAATCCTCGGCTCTAGTCCCGTCGCTCGTGGATTTGCAGCCGCGTGCACGGTAACCCGGTTCCCAAAACCATCGAAAAAATCTCCAGTGTACGTGCGGTCACTGTCGAGTGGGGCCTCCTGACGGGACACAGGTGGCCACCAACGACGAGGCCAGATGTTGTTCAATGCAGGTCCAGTGAAAGTAAAAGCTGCATCACCAAACTCTTCTATTCCGTGGCGTACCACAGTGGCGAGATGCTGGTCTCCTGCGATATGGAAGGCTGAGCAACTTTGTAGAAGCGTGAGAACCTCATCCCTACGGTCCTGTGGCCACCCGTTGGAATCCATATCCGCAGCTATCTTGTCGCCAAAGACGTAGTCACCAGGCTCAGGCACTGGTAGCCCAGGCAACACAGCACCGCTCATCGCATCCTCAGGGATCGTGTGAACGGAGGCGAAATTTGTCTGTGAAAGCACGACCTTCATGTACGAGGGACCACTCCAATCACTCGCCCAGTTATCAAGGAACCTCATTTGACGCTCACCGAGAAGTGAGGCTTCAGGAATATCCCGATACTCACGGACGTCGAATTCAGGATTCTGAATCCATCCGTTGAGGACCTGGGCATCCTCCGGAAGAACATTCGCAGGAGCTGATTTAAACTTACGGTCCTCCAAAATCGCAAAGCTCACACCCGCATAATCCCAGCGGGTGAAATACACTCCGATTCCTTGCTCCACAGGTGTCGGGTCAACTGGGTCAGGCAAATGACTCGTCTGTGCCATTTGTACCACATTGACCCATTCGCTGGGCATCTTATAGCCGCCCTGGTCTTGGGCTATCGCGCCCCACCCCTGGTCCGTCGGAGCTGATTTTCCACCCTCACCCCACACATTGCCGTGATAAACATCGTGGTCATCTGGAATAAAGGCTGCGGGTATGTGACGAAAGATATCCCGATACGACCATCCAAACATGTACCACTTGTGAAGCATATCGAGCGCTGCTTCTTCGACTGAGGTAGTCTGAATGCCGAAGCCTCCGGATCCCTCATAGAACTGGTCACCGAGAAAAAGTGATAAGTCTGGGTCGTGCCGTGAAACATTCTCTACAACTTCGCTATCCGGAAACCCGTGATCAGCGTTGCAACTGAACACTGCCGCCTTGAGTGGATCCATAGGATTGGGCTCGGCGGCTACAGTCCCTAGGTACTCATAGACCGACGGCCCAGTAGTAAGCGGGACTGTTACTCTAATGCGATACTCCACATCTCTCTGGGACACCCAGGATTCGACCCGAAATCGAGCCGTACGTGCGACCGTATCAATTGAAGCTCTAGTTACCTCCGCCCAGCTTCCTCCCACTGATCGGATCTCGAGGACAGCATCTAGCTCGGGAATGGACTCTATCGGTGCAAGCTGAGCTGTGAGCTTTAGCGTATTCTGATGAAGGGTATATTGCGCAAACATGATAGGGCCGAAGCTCGCAGATGGATCAGTCAATATTCCTGAGCCACTTATCTCCCAGTCTGCGAATACTGCTCCCTGACCCGGAGTCTCCTCTTCAACATGGTGTAGTAGTGCCAAATTTCCGATCAAGTCTTCTGACTTGAGCCCATTGTGGACTAGTTGAGCGAGGGTTGGTCCTCCATTCGGAGACTGAGCCGTGAGTTCTACCCTGCTTGTTCCACCCAAATCCTCAGCCATTACATGCAGTCTCACCGGTCCCTCGAGTGAGATTATTTCGCTGGAATATCTATCTCCAATTCGCAGGGCCCCGGTCATTTCAACACCCACGTCGATTCCAATTCCGTGGACAGCAGCAGAACGGAAATCGGGAAAAGGCCCCTTCACCCCCAAACGCAGACCAACAAGGGACGTTGGATCTGGATTTTGACTAAGCTCGCCGAGATCGAGTAAGACCGATGTCTCATACCTGGAAGCTACAGCACGATGGGTGAGGCAATGCAGCGTCCGATTTGGTGCCCGAACTCCACAGACGAGCACACCATCCCGAATCGACCAGTCCTGTAGGCGATTTCCCCAGTATTCTGGCCCGGCCCATCGCATGTCTGGCCAATCCTGCCAGAGACTACGAAAAGATGATTCCTGTGCTATGAGGTGGGGAGCCCTAATGAGGTTCTTCGATCCAAACGCCGAGAGCAATAGAAGCCTGAGGGTCTCGCGCCGGTTCATCTACTCACCCGGAAGGGTTGTAAAATGGATTAGGTTCGGAAGGGATAAATGCCTGAGTTTCCTCCCACCAGACCATTAGCGCCGTCAGAAGTTCCGCAGTTACTTCTGGCATTCTGAGCGATAGGTCATCGGACTCTGATACATCTTTCGTAAGATCGTAGAGCTCCGAGCGACCCTCCTCAAAGAAATAGATCAACTTGTATGATCCCCGTCGAATTGCACTCGCAGGAGTCGTTCTCCACGGACCTGACACTGAGCGATCAGCCTCAAGATAGGCTGGGAAGTGCCAAATCAGATCTCGGGGCTGAATCTCGCCTGTTTCTGTCAGCACAGGGAGAAAGCTCGAACCATCTAAGATATGATCACTTCTTAGGGTCACACCCGCAATCTCAGCCAGCGTAGGATAGAAATCAGTGCCAATAATGGATTCGGTAGTCACTGACCCCGGCTCCACATATCCTGGCCAACGCACGATAAGCGGTACACGAATACCACCCTCGTAGAGCATACCCTTGGAACCTCGGAGCGGAACCATAGATGTAGCTGGTCCGAAACCACCATTGTCAGAGTAGAAGATCAAAACCGTATTCTCGGTAAGCCCCAACTGATCAAGCGTGTCGATGATCCGACCCACACCCTCATCGACGCTCTGCACCATAGCTGCGTAAGTCGGGTTGTCTTGGCCATCCACCCCAGCCTTGTCAGCATAGCGCGCGGCGATTCCTGGTTTTCCCTGAATTGGCGTATGAACACTGTAGTGTGATAGGTAGAGAAAGAACGGATTATTCGCTTCACGCTGAATAAAGAGAACGCTTTCATCAACAAGACGGTCTGCTAGATATTCGTCTTCTCTTCCTTCCTCAAGGTCACGCAGGAAACGTTGTCCGCGCTTGTAAGGATAAAAGTAATTCGGCGGGCTACCTTGCTCGTCCCCTGCGATAGACCATTCGAAACCGTGATCTACAGGTAAGAACCCTTCGCCACCGAGATGCCATTTTCCAGCGTGACCGGTAGCATAACCTGCTTCAGCCAGTGTTTCAGCAAGAGTAACGACGTCGAGCGAGAGTTCCGTTTGATTCGCAACCGGCACAAGTGCGCGGATCTCAGTTGGTCCACGGTCAGCTGCACCAACGGTGTAGATACCTGTCCTTGGCGCATACTGCCCAGACAGAAGTGCTGCCCGACTGGGTGCACAGTTGGGCGCGTTGGCATAGGCGTCAGTAAAGCGCATCCCCTGGGTTGCTAGATGATCGATGTTCGGAGTTTCGTAATAACGGCTTCCCTGAACACCGAGGTCGTTCCACCCAAGATCGTCTACATAAATCAGAATGATGTTCGGTGATGCATCGACAACAGGTGTGGTGCACCCCATACAGACCAGGATCAGCAGCATGAACTGAAGTTGTTGACTCATGCTAAGCGGGAGACCGGGCTCGAACCGGCGACCCTCAGCTTGGGAAGCTGATGCAATAACTCGAAACAGAAGCGTTAGAAAGTCTGGAAACCATTGCAGTCAATAGCCTTACAGCGTTCGTCCCAAATCGGCTTAGAACTGCTCCCCGAGTTTCTCCCCGAGTTTCCATGTCCTTCCCTCCACAACTTCTCTTGTTAATTCGATCCTTCGCCCAATCTACAACTTCATGAATCTTAGGCTACCAGTTCTCAGTCATTTTAGAAGACCAATGTCTAAGTTGCGGATCTTCTGAGGTCAGGGACATTTTGGGGTATGGCTCTAATCAAGTGTTACGAATGCTCGCGAGAGATCAGCGACAAGGCACCAGCTTGTCCACATTGTGGTGCCCCTAAAGAAGAACAGGAGGCTCCTGCGGAGGAGGCGGTGCCAACGGTCACTAGAGCCGAAACCCCGGAAGCAGAACCCATTTTGATAACAGCTATCAATGCCATGAAGAAAGGGCGACGGGATTGGGTTTATTGGGATGGGGGAGTGGAGGATGAGGTGAAGGCGGTAATCCAAGCACTAAGCTCAGCAGGGTCACTCGGTGTTGAAGAAGAGCTAGTACGGACAATCCAAGCGGTAGCTCTCTCATACCGACTAAGCCAGTGGTCCACTTTTGGATATGACAAAAGACCAAAGAGAGGAGGGGTTTTTGAGCCCTTTGTGTCTCAGGAACAAAGGGTTCAACAAGACTTTCTTTTCACGGAAATCTTCCTGTTGACTGTCATCATCTTTTGCAATGTGCGAATCGACTTTAGTGCAGATGTTACAAGTAGGAGTGTGACACGGTTCGCTAATAGAGTCGTTAATTCAATGGTTCTTAGGGATCCTGGGTTTGCTTCTGCGAAAGGGTTTAAAGGCCCTCCAGACATCGGGAAGTACGCGTCGGATGCGTTTCACTCCTATTTCGATGAACAGTTTGCTGTTG
>CAJWPN010000062.1:0-13360 GCA_913045345.1 uncultured Gemmatimonadales bacterium | reverse complement strand
GTGCGCTGATGGCTCTTCTCCATTGCGTCCTCCTGCTCCTGTGGAGGCTCCAAGTCTGCTATCCGAGAACTCAGACTTAGAAGCACTGCCCCTAAGGGGGTCCCTAATCCCTCCGAGTCTAGAAGATCTTCCTGTCGATGATCTTTTGGCTACGCCCATGCTAAGTGATTCCAGTTTTATGGAAGAGGTGCAGGAGTGGGTGGATTATTGGACTACATCTGCATCAAGCTGGTTCCCAGACTACCTGCTGCGCATGGCATGGTTTGAGGGAACTGTGGATTCTACACTGGCCTCGCATGGTCTTCCGCCATCTCTTCGGTATCTGCCGGTGATTGAGAGCGGATATAGCCCTGTTGCTGTTAGCCGAGCGAACGCGGTTGGTCTATGGCAGTTTATGGGCCCGACTGCGAAGGACATGGGGATAGAGGTGACAGCACTAGTGGATGAGAGACGCGATCCACTCAAATCAACTGAGGCAGCATCGGTGTATTTAGGACAACTCTATGAGGAGTTCGATTCCTGGTTCCTTGCCTTAGCAGCATACAATTCAGGACCCGGCCGTGTGAGACGATTACTTGTCCGGCACGCACCCCTTGAACCACGTACTGACGGTCTCTACTGGGAACTACGTAGTTATCTGCCTAGGGAAACAAGGGAATTTCTTCCTAAGCTCTTCGGGGCCATTATTGTTGCCGGGAACCCGACTTCCCATGGTTATGCTGTTCCAGCACAAGATCCTTTCAGTTTTGATCAGGTGTCAGTTCCAGATGCGACCACACTCGATGTGATTGCGAAAGCCTCGGAAAGCGCTGATTCAGAAATCTCTCGACTCAACCCACAGTATGTGAGAGGAATGACGCCTCCTCTGAGGGAAGTTTCGGTGAGGGTCCCTAAAGGGAAGGGGGACGTGTTTTTAAGAAATTATGCTTTGATCCCTGTAGATGAGCGAGTCAGTTTCGTGGAACACACTGTGGCTTCCGGAGAAACACTCAGCCATATAGCTGTTCTCTATCGTGTTTCCGTGTCAGACTTGAGAGCTGCAAATCCTAGTGTAAGACCTCGTTATCTACGGATCGGTGCGATCATCATAGTCCCGGTCTCGGCAGGCTTAAAACGGGACTCTAAGCCCGGTAGTTAAGTCTACCCAGTACTGGTCCAGCTTCCTGAACGGCCGCCCTTCTTAGATAAGAGGCGAATGCCCTCGATACGCATACCGCGGTCTATAGATTTTGCCATATCGTAAACAGTTAGCAGAGCGATACTAACCGCGGTTAGTGCCTCCATCTCAACTCCTGTCTGACCCGTAACCGTTGCTTCAGCTTGTGCAACGATTCCTGGAAGATCCGGATCTGCTTCAAGCCTCATGGTTATGTTCACACTGTTTAGCTGATGACATAGTGGAATGAGGTCATGGGTCTTCTTGCCACCCATGATCCCAGCAAGTTCAGCGACTTGCAAGACACCACCTTTTTCTACGCTACCGGTCATAATGCGCTCTAGCGTGTCCGAAGAAGTGATAATTCTTCCGGTCGCAACCGCGTGTCTTGCAGTTTGTTCTTTCTCTGATACATCAACCATTCGAGGTCGGCCTTCGTTGTCGATGTGTGTTAGTCCTTCTGAATCCTTCATAACAATCCGAGCCTATACTAAGTAGCGATAAGCCGACGCCTGAGATTTCTGACGAGGCCGTTAACGATGAGTTGGGGATTGACGTTGCCCCGCGCAAGCTCTCGCGCTTGTTCGACTTCGGTCAAGGCCAGAATAATATCGGGCCCACGAATCGATGTTCTAGCTACTAGCTCTTGTAGCTGTGAATGCTTATCAAAGTTGAACACCCGATCTCCAGCACCAGAGACGATCGCACCCAAATCTCGAAGCCATTCTTCGATAAATGTGCATAGCGGAATCAACGCTCGAGCTCCTGCTGATGGATAACTCAGGGATAGCTCATAGCCTTGTCCTGGATCTTGAACTACGGCTACTTCAATCAATGCGAGTGCTTGGCGCCTTAAGGATTCTAAGGGCCCTTCTTCCTCACCATCAGGCATAAATCCGAGTGCTCGACCGATTGATCCCCGCGAAAGTTTGCATGCCCATTTGGTTACTTCCCGGTTGGCGTCTGTGTGTTCATTGAGGAAATTATCAATCGAATCGGTACTTAGAGAAGCAACATGCAGCGCGACAGTTCGTGAAAGAATCGTTGGCAGGAGTCTTCCAGGTGCACTAGAGGTAAGGATGAAACGTGATGTTCCTGGTGGTTCTTCTAATAGCTTGAGGAGAGCGTTAGCAGCTTCAGGACTTGCCTCTTGAGGAACGAGTAGCTCTGCGTTTCCGATAATAAAGACTTGGCCAGCTGCCATATTCGGACGCAGATGCGCTTGTCGTCGAATGGTCCGGGTAATACCGAAGTATAGCCCTCTGACATCAGCGGTGTGGCTCGCATAAAGTGGCTCCGCCCGAAGATCCTCAAGCCTCTGCATACGAGCATCCTCGAGTGCAGTGACCAAACGATCGCCAGATACCCCTTTCGGACGTGTAAGAGGAAAGTACCAGTGAACATCAGGATGCTCGAGCTTCACAGCCATCCGGCAGGCTCCGCATTTCTCGCAAGGACCTTCGGCTGCTGGTCTCTCACAGATCGTGAGTTGCGCTATCCATAAAGCAACTCTTTGCTTTCCTACACCGCTCGGTCCGTGGAGCAGAAGTGAAGAGGGAAGGGATGTCCGCTCATGAGCGCGAGCTATGGAAGAAAGAAGGTCTTCGTGTCCGACGACGGGGTGCAGGCTCATCCGCCGGCTCTGGGCTTGAGCCACTCTAGTGGGTCTTGCGCTTCTGGCACTCCTCCATCGATGGGAGCACGAACTTGGAACTCAATGTGTGGTCCTTGTGCAGTATCGGTACCTCCCACTGTCCCAATCACATGACCCACATCGATACTGCGGCCTTCAGCGACTCTGATTTCTTCGAGATATAAGTAAAGGGAGTAGAATCCGTCCCCATGACTCAGTACGACACTTGGCCCGTATCCCTCAAACGGTCCTGCTAGAACAATAAGCCCATTCCTAGCAGCACGTACTGGGCTTCCAGGCAACCCGGAGATCCCTACACCATTCCAATTCAGCACTAGTCCATTGGGAAGTTGTTCTTGCCCGAACCGATAAATGAGATCACCATCTAGCGGCCACTCAAGACTCCCCGCATCTACAATTGACATGGAGAGTTCTAAGCTTGTGGGTAGTTCCAGTTTTCGGCGTCGATCTTCTAAACTTGCAACTGCGTCATCTGTGCCGACTTCGCCTGACTCCGGGCGATTATCTGTAATCTCGGGTGAAGGAGTTTCAAACTCTGAGGCGCCAATCATCGTGCAGGAAGTACTTGTAAGTACAATTACGCCGACTAGGAAGCTCATTCTGTGATTCAGCGACACAATATGACTGCCATGTTGACTGAATTCCCTAAGTCCGAATCCTCTCTGTAGACCTTTGTAAGCTTGATCAAGAGCTGATTTAGAGAAAGAACCATTCGAACCAGAAGAGTTTGAAGAGAAAAATCAGTCATGCAAAGAACTTTTGCTGAAACGATTCTGTGTAAGGCGGATGGCCAGTCTCACAGCTTCCACCATTGAGGTGGCATCAGCTGAGCGAGTTCCTGCGATATCAAAAGCAGTCCCGTGATCAGGTGATGTTCTCACAAAGGGAAGACCAAGCGTTACGTTAACCCCACTTCCGAAAGCAGCAGTTTTGAACGCAGCCATACCGACATCGTGATATGGCGCAACAACGGCATCAAATTTCCCGGTGAGGGCGCGGTAGAACACAGTGTCCGCTGGGAAGGGTCCGACAACATTGATACCCATCTCCGAGGCCCGCTTGATCGCGGGACTGAAGATGATGGCTTCTTCATCTCCGAAGAGGCCATCATCTGACGCATGAGGATTAAGCCCACATATCGCGATTTTTGGGGCAACGATACCCCAATCGCTCCGCAATGCTTCGGAGAGGAGTACGATCTGTTCAAGAAGTAACTCTTCACTAAGGAGCCTTATGGCTTCCTGAAGAGGATGATGTGTTGTCGCTAGCAATACTCTGAGGGAGCTAGCCCGGTCGGTCATTTCGGCTGCCATCAGCATTCCTACTGGGTTAGAACCAGTGAGCTTCTGGAGCATCTCGGTTTGTCCGGGTACATCCCATCCTGCAGACCGCAGTGAAGGTTTATGTACAGGGGCAGTGACTATTGTGTGAAATAGTCCTTTTCGTACTCCCGTGACTGCTTGCTCAATTGCCAGTGCTGCAACTTGTCCCGCACCCTTTGGGGTTCCGTCCCACGAACCGACCGCTATGAATTCGTGCTCTGATGGTACATGCCCGTGCGCCTCTTCTGAACCTAGAAATGTTATTGAGACTTGGCTTAGTTCAGTTTTGAGATCACGAACCGATTGAAAGGCGACCTCAGCACCAATGCCTTGCGGATCGCCGAGAGTTATAGCGATATGAGGATACACGTGTCCTGAAGCTTAATTCCGGATCTCAATGTGGGTTTTAGCCCGCAGCTCTTCCAGGATTCTAGCATACTGTCTTTGTTCCTGAAGTTGCGCTGCAACTTGTCCACGTAGATCCTCGAATGTGTAGGCTCCTGCTTCACGGACTTCTTCCACCTTTACGACTGCAAGTCTGACATCTCCCCTGGCAGTTTGATACTCGATTGGCCCGAGCACTTCATTGGCTACTGCGGTTCTGATCACCCCGTATCCAGGTGGCAATTCATCTATTTGGTCGAATGGTACAGGAACCGTATCCGGGGCCTGCTCATCGGAGTATCGTGCAAATAGTATCTCTATGGGCTCTCCATTTTTCACTTGCTCCAATACCATAGATGCTGTATCCCGGGCTGTCTGGATATCTGCCTCAGTCATTTCTGGCATGACAAGGATGTGGCGGCCTCTTTTCTCTCCTCCTCGAGAGCGCTCGATCTTAATGATGTGGTATCCGAATTCTGTTTCGACGATATCACTTACCTGTCCGTCCATCATCGAAAAAGCAGCATCGTCGAATTCAGCAACCATTGCACCACGCCTGAACCAGCCGAGATCTCCTCCAAGCTCAGCACTGCCGATATCGTCGGAGTGAACTTGAGCGAGTTCCTCAAAATCCCCACCACTCCGGATCTCTCCAAGTACTGAATCTGCTTCTGAGCGAGCAGATTGCTCTGCCATCTCTGAGGGGGTTGGTTTTAGTACGACTTGAGTGAATGTGATAATCTTAGGACGTTGCTCTAGTTGCCCTCGGGCTGCCTGAAAGGACTCAAGTAGATCATCCTCAGACAGCTCAATTGTTGGGGCGTTCTGAAGGCTCCGTTGTAGAAAAAGTTGCTGCGTTTGTTCTTGCCGAACTTGCGTTCTGAGTAGGTCACGGTATTCAGCTAGGTTAAGCCCATCTGCTTCAAGTGCCTGTTGCAGCCCTGACTGTCCTCCAAATTGCTGGGTAACTTCATTGATTCTAGAAGTAACTCGATCCTCGATCTCTGATTCTTCGATCCGAATCAGGGTATCGCGAGCGGCTTCTTGTAATACCAAAGTTCTGTTGACTATCTGGTCGAGCACCTGGCTCATCATCTGGTCAAGTTCTGGGCCCGGGTCAGGTAACGTCACCCCTCCAGACATGGCCATCCTTTGAAGTTCTTCTTGGACCTCAGTTTGCAGTATGATTGAGTCCCCAACGATCGCCATGACTCGGTCAACTACATCATCTTCGCTTAGAACTTGAGCCGTCATGAACTCAGGGCTGATCATTAGCCCGATCGAGAAGGCTATTAGTTTTCTAAACATGATTCGTCGTAACCCATCATACTGTTGGAAGGTCCGGACATCTGACCTCTTCTCCTCATTAGTTCAGTGTATCAGGAACAAGATCCGGTACTTCTGTTCCTTCTTCTACGATAGATGCGCTCCGATTCGCACGAAGTTGTCCGAGACGAAGTATAGCCTGACCGATTCCTCGGTCTGATATATATGGGGATGTACGTTGCTCTAATTGAATCCCGATGGCCCCAAGATCAATCACTTCTGTAGCCCCAGTTAAGACATTGGCTATCGCCTCTAATACGGCACGTGAGAGAGCCTGTTCTGTAGGCTCACCAGGTGCTCTATCAAGTTCGATCAAGCGAAGGGCACGAGCTGCGGCACGGAGTTGGTTACGAGCCCCAATAGCCATGGAGTCCAGAACCTCACGCTCAGGTTCAAGTCCGGAAGCCCTGGCTTCAGCCACAAGAAGTTCACGCTGCACAAGGCTCAGTAGGAACTGATTGAGCTGCTCATCCGTCCCTGAGACAACTTGATCTTGGAACTCTGGAGTCTGTGCCTGGAGAACGAGCTGAACTTCCGTGACCGTGAGTTCACCATCTGAGTACTCAAATATGGGGCGTCGTCCAGCCCGTCCTGAGAGTCTGGTCGCCGGATTGCTGGCAATCTCGCGTACTACAACATAAGCGTCTTCGGTTGGTTGAGGTTCCGCACCTTCTTGAATACTTGCTACAAACGTTGATTCAGCCTGAAGGAATCGCTGGGTCTGAACACGATTTCGGAGATCCGCCACAACTTCCTCAAAATCTTGGGTCCTCAACTGTTCAAGCCGTATTAGATGGACACCGAATTGAGTTTCTACCGGGCCTGTCATTTCACCCGGAGACAGGGAGAGGACGGCTTGCTCAAAGGGTGGAACCATTTCCCCTCGCCCGAAGAATCCAAGATCACCCCCGACCGCTCCTGATCCACGATCCTGGCTGTATTGAGTTGCCAATGTGCCAAAGAGCTCCCCAGCTTCGATTCGATTTCGGATAGCCAAGATCTCAGCTCGCACAGAATCTTGTTGAATGAGGGTAGCTTGAGGTGGGTACTGCAGGAGTATATGGCTAGCGCGGATCTCAAGTCCCGGATCCTCAGCAGCGTAGATTTCCTCTAACTCTAAATCAGAGATCGCTGTATCGACCTGTATCACCGAGTCACGGAGTTGAAGTATCATTACTTGGTGTACTTGCTGGCGTAATAGTTCCTCGAAGTCGAGAAAAGCCAGTGTTGTATCCTCCGCAACCGCATCACCCAGCAGTGTGTAGTCAATCCAGAGTTCTGCAACCTGCTGGATTACAGAAGCCTGTGCTGGCAAACGCTCTTCATTAATCAGAAGATTCACTACTTCTTCAACAGAGAGGTCATAGTCTCCTACCCGCGCAACAACCCCGTCCTCAGACTCAGGTTCGGTGCATCCAGTTGTCACAATGAGCAGTATAGCAAATACCCTCTCTGTCCACCGCTTCTGTATCAATAAGACTTGCCTCACCGGTTCTCCTGTGTCTGTAGCGTCATGCAGCAGCCGAGTGTGCAGAACTCAGTGCTGCCAGGGCCAGCGTGACTGTTTCGAGAATCGGATCTGCTCCCGCCTGGTAAAGCGAGAGTGAAAGCGGTGTGATCCGGTGCACCTCGAGTTCGGCCTGCCGTTGCCTCATGGGGCCCTCCAGTACAGCCATTCTCGGAACAATCCCTTCACGAAAACTCACTCGGGCTGAATTCTTACTCACTATAACGCGCTCCACTCCGATACTGTGCCCTAAGATACGCAAGACGCTAGCATCTAGAAGACGTGCAGTTTCGGCTGGTGGTGACCCGAATCGATCTGCCAATTCAATTCGAATGGCTTCAATTTCAGTCTGACCTCCTGCTCTTGAGAGTTTGCGGTAAAAATGAAGCTTCTGTGCCGAGTCGGAAATATACCCTTCCGGTAAATATGCAGGTCCATCTAGTGACACGTCAGGTTCCGGCCACTCCTCCTGCTCATTACCGTTCTGGATCCGCTTAATCGTCTTCTGTAGCAGCCGCATGTAGGTATCAAGACCAACCTTTTGAGCAAAGCCTGACTGCTCGGCTCCAAGTAGGTTTCCTGCGCCTCTTAACTCTAAATCACGTAGCGCTATAGAATATCCAGAGCCCAATTCTGTATAGTGCTCAAGGACAGTCAATCGCTTTCGCGCCTCTGTGCTAAGCTCATCAGGAATCAGAAGGTAACAGTATGCCCGGCGATCGGATCGACCGACCCGTCCACGGATTTGGTAGAGTTGGGAAAGCCCGAATCTGTCAGCTCTGTCAACGATCAACGTGTTGGCATTTTGCACGTCTAACCCATTCTCAATAATTGATGAGCATACGAGTACATCAAGGGCACCTTCTACAAAGGAACGCATCACTTTATCGAGCTCACCGCCACTCATTTGGCCGTGAGCCACTCCGATTTTGGCTTCAGGGATAAGGGCCTGTAGTTCCTCGGCTGTCGTGTAGATTGTTTCTACCCTGTTGTGGAGGAAGAAGGCTTGGCCCCCACGGTCTAACTCACGGTGCAGCGCCTCTGTAATTAGTTGATCAGTCCACCCGACTACGCTAGTCATGATCGAGACGCGATCCCGAGGTGGAGTCTGGATGAGCGAAAGGTCGCGGATACCCGAGAGTGATAAATGCAGCGTTCTTGGGATTGGGGTAGCAGACAACGATAAGATATCAATCGAGGCCCTAAACCCCTTCAAACGCTCCTTATGACTTACCCCGAATCGTTGTTCTTCATCGATGATGAGGAGACCAAGATCACTGAAGTCAACGTCTTTAGATAACAGTCGGTGAGTCCCGACTACGATATCGACCTGACCGCTGGCAAGTCCCAGAAGTATCTCCTTTTGCTCCTTGGAGGACCTGAACCGACTCAGAGCGCCAACCTTCACTGGGTAGTCCGCTAATCGTTCTGCAAACGTGTGCCTGTGTTGTTCAACAAGTATCGTAGTGGGAGCCAATACAGCCACTTGTTTGCCATCTTGAACTGCCTTGAAAGCAGCCCGCACGGCAACCTCTGTTTTACCATATCCCACATCTCCGCAAATAAGTCGGTCCATGGGGCGATGAGACTCCATATCCCGCTTCACATGGATTGTCGCTTTTTCCTGATCGGGAGTGTCCTCATAAAGGAATGAGGATTCCATCTCTGTCTGCCATTGTGTGTCTTCTGAAAAGCGAAAACCGTTTGCAGATTCGCGTCGTGCGTAGAGTTCTAGGAGCTTGACCATCATTTCTTCAAGAGCGCTCTCGGTCTTATTGCGCACTGTTTTCCAGCGTTTCCCACCGATACGGTGGACGGATGGTGGCTTAGAGTCTTCTGACTCACCAACCCAACGCTCAACTAAGTCAAGGCGATAGACAGGAAGTCTAAGAACTTCCCCTCCCGCATATTCGATGGCTAGCGCCTCTAATTCCTGTCCTGGAATTTCTAGAAGTTCAAGTCCCATGAAGCGGCCGACACCATGATCCATGTGAACCAGGTAGTCTCCTGGTTTGATCTGAGCCAAATTCTCTAGTGCGACTGAGCCCCGGAAGCGCCTGCTTCGTCGAAGACGTTTCGTACGCCGGAAGATTTCATGGTCATTTAGGATTCGGAGTCTTTTCTCACCACAGGTCAGCTCAAACCCACTGGATAGAGATCCAATGCCTAGGGTTGTATTAGAAGGGATTCGCGAAACTCCCCCAAGAATCTCCTCTAGTCTTTGAAGTTGTCCGTCATTGTCACAGAGCAGGAGTGTTTCCTGACCCTGGGCTTCTCCCTCCCGTAGGTATGCCTCCAGGCGTCCCATATCTCGATCGATCTCTGGAGGTGGCTTAGACTCAAGTGCTGTGCTGGAATTGCTTTCGACACTGAGATGGAGATGAGCATATTTCTCCAGGCTTTGGGAGAACTCATTCGGGTGCAGGAAGAGCGTTTCTGGCAAAGACGGAGTTTCTCCAGATTGGATTAGGTCTTCGTGTAGTGTCGTTACCCGTGTCCAGGTTTTAGCTACCTCATCCTCAATACTCCAGTCACCGATCTGGGCGATTAGCACATCTGCCGGCAATAACTCGAGGAGAGATCTTGATACGCTTTCATCTGTGTCTTCATTCGGGCGCTCGAAGGTTACAGGTAAAATGTGAGTCTCTTCTTGTTCGTGTGTTGAACGCTGATCAGAGATATTGAAGCTTCTTATCGAAGCGACCTCGTCACCCCAGAACTCAATACGTACGGGTTCTCCGGTGGCAACGGAAAATACGTCTAAGATCCCACCACGAACTGCGAATTGGCCGACCTCCTCAACCAGAGGCATCTGGATGAAGCCCTTCTCCTCTAAGAAACTCCGGATTGCCGAGAAGCTGGCTTGTTCTCCAACTCGGATTGTTCGACGCAATCCCGCTAATTGTGATGGAATCTCAGCACGTTCCTGTAGGGCCCTCGGGGTAGTCACTAAGATCTGAGTGCGGCCTGAGAAAAGTGCTTCGATGGCTTCAACACGTAGGCCATCAATTTCCAATTGTGGTTGGGAGTCCTCGTATGGAAGTGCTTCTCTCTGAGGATAGGAATGGCAGGTATCAGGAGTGGTGACTACTAAATCGAGGTCGGTCTCCACAGAAATAGCGTCGGAAGGGGTTCGGACTAATGCGACGAATACCTGCTTGGGCCAGCGTTCATTCAGGGTTGCTAGCGTGAGAGGCCCAAGGGAACCGTGAACCCCTCCAAGCTGTTTTTGCGTACCAGGAGAAGGGAACCTCTGTGCCAACTCAAGGATGGTGGGGCAGGTTCCGATCGTTGTGAGGATCGGATTAGACCGACGCATCAAGAGCGGGGTTTGACGAGGTTTTGGTCGATCGAGTTAGTCCTGTGTCAACTTGCCCAGCGGAAGCAACCAGTGACTCGATAACTAAGAGCAGGATGGTCACCAGAATTAACGGCCACCATAACTCTGGACCTTGGCGTTGCCCGAATACCTCTCGTGACCACTCAGTCCTATCACTTGCTGGCCTAGCACGTTCACCAATGTGTGCAAGAATGTCCTCTGGACTCAGCTTATCGAGTCTGGACTCGGCAATCGGAGAATTCAGGGCTACCACGTCGATTAGGGTATCAGCATTCAAGAAATCGTAGAAACCCACCTCATTTGTCCCACGTACCACACGTGTGCCATCGATCTCAAACTCCTCTCCATAGGGAAAGCGTACATGTGTAGCCTCTCGTGGGGCTGACAACTCATCGCCAGCTTCATAGTCGGTCTGACCCATACCAGCTCCGGCCCATTCATTCACGACCCAATCTATGAACCGGACCATCCCTGTTGACACTGGTAGGCTTGTAGATGAGATGTCTAGAGCAGAAGCGACCAGAAGATAGGGTCGTCCGCGGGTGTCCGTGCCTTGTACTGCCCAGGGATCGTTAGATACTTCCGCCAAGGTTCGAGATGGTGTTTCTAAATCGTTAGACAGTGCCAGATCGTACCAGCGTTCGACCCGAATATTTTCTAAGGGGTTAGGTAGATCACGGCCTTCTAATATTGCAGATCCCATTCTAGGACGAGCACTGTATCTCCAGGGGATCCCTTCGTTTGCAAGACGACGATTTAAGCCAGGAAGTAGAGTGGGGTCAGCGGGTGGTGTAACAAGCACCGACGCACCTAATGGGAGGATATCTAAGCTTAGGCCCATCCCTGTGATCAATACTTCTGCTTCCCTAGGGGAGACAGATCTCAAGCGGTCCGCTGATTCAAGAACGGAGATTGCTTCCGCTGCAAACAATCCGATATCACCAGTGGTTGCTACTCTGGGAGCAGGACGGGAGCGATAAGCAAAGTATCGGCGGTCGTCTGTCCTAAGTGCATCTGGATCTGCGTCGACATAACCCCGAATCCAGCCACTAGCATTTGCAGCCAGTGTTGTCGCACTAGCTGAACCAGGGGGCACCTGAGTCACCCCTCGTATCTGTTCATTGACAATCAGGCGAATCGATACAGGTGCAGTATCGTTAGGGTTCTCGAGTGCATATACGGTTATCTCTGTCTTGTCTCCCTCTAATGGCGGGAGGCCACCTCCGACCGAGACTCGAGTGATCGCTCGATTTTGCACCAGATTTTCTCTAGAGGACCAAACTACTACTGGCAGATCACCTGCTGGACTTTCACCACGAGCCGGAAATGCAGAAGCCTGTAAATCAGAAATCAGGTGGATCTCACGGTGTTCAAAAGGTGCCGTGCGAAGGATCCCTGCAGCACGCTCTAGAGAGGCAGCGAGATCGCCTCGTGCGTCACTGGTTTCCGTATCCTCTAATATTGCGCGGGCTTCGCTAGCGCCTCCCGGGAAAGACGGCAGCCAAGGCTCTCCAGCTCTGAGTACCCAGAATTGATCTTCAGCCGACGAGGCTTCGAGCGTGGTCACTGCGATCTCTTTCAGTTCATCTAGAACCCTAGACTCTCCATAGACAAGAGCACTGCTCATGGAGTTATCAACTATGAGCACGACTGCGGTTGGAGGGTGAGACGAGCCCCGACCTTCAATAAAAAGACGAGCCCCAGCTCCAACCAGAAAAAGCAAAATCATAATACGGATTAAGAGAAGGAGCAGTTGGCGAATCCGTATCTCCCTAGCGTGCTCACGCTCCGTTCTCTCGAGGTAGCGAAGTGCTGGAAAACTCAGTCGACGTGTCTTTTGACGGTGAAATAGATGGAGGAATACCGGAACCCCGATTGCGAGGCCAGCAAATAAGAATAGAGGATTAAGAAATCCCATCACCGCACTCCCGACGCCAAGTTCACCCTAGTCGTTCGCGCTTGCGGAGGTAAGTCCTCAGGGCGTTAGATAATGGTTGGTCGGTTTCAAGAACATGGTAGTCAATACCGTGCGGACGCAGATTGTCACGCCATTCTTCAAGGGCATCTGCCACAGCGGCTCGGTATTCGATTCGTATATCAGGGATGCTTACCAAGAGTTCATCGTTTGTCTCTGGATCAAAGAACCGGGCCTCAGAAACTGGCGGGAGTTCTCGTTCCCCTGGATCCAAAAGGTGAAAGACAAGTACTTCGTGCCCATGATGTCTCAGAAACTTCAAAGCTGTGAGTGTTTCTTCAGGTCGGACGAGAAGGTCGGAGAGCAAGATTACAAGACCCCTTCGTTTGAGCCGGACCGCGAGGTCCCGAATAGCCCGTTCCGCAGATGTGCCTTCTGAAGCTTCGAGCGCTGCCAGGTGGTGTGTGAGCTCTGTCCACTGTCGACGGCCACCTCTGGCACGAACCCTTTCTACTACTACATCGTGAAAAGCTGCCATCCCCACAGAGTCGCCCTGCCTCAGGAGAATGAGTGCGAGTGAAGCTGCTAGGTGCTTTGCATACCACAACTTCGACGGAAGCACACCAGGGTCGGAACTCCAACCCATTGATTCGCTGACATCGACCAAGAGATGGGCTCTGAGGTTTGTTTCTTCCTCAAACTGCTTCACATAATAGCGGTCAGAACGGCCGAACATTCGCCAGTCGATGTACCTGA
>CAJWPN010000061.1:0-13670 GCA_913045345.1 uncultured Gemmatimonadales bacterium | reverse complement strand
GCAGTGTGGCTCGACGGCACCACACTCGCTGTGGGTTGCGGCAAACGGACAAATCGTCAGGGCGTTCTGCAACTTCAGAAAATCCTTACAGAGACGGTTGAGGTGCGCGAGGTGCCCTTGTCAGACTGGAGTGGGTTGGGTGACGTCTTCCATCTTATGTCCGTTGTGAGTCCGGTCTCTGAGGATTTGTTGCTCGTTTACTCGCCGCTACTCCCATCGTTTTTCCACCGAGAACTTCTAGAACGTGGTTACCAATTGATTGAAGTTCCACATGAAGAGTATGAGCCCTCAATGGGATGTAACGTACTCACCATCGCCCCAGGTGTTGTTTTGGCCGTTGAAGGAAATAGCGAGACGAGGCGGCGTTTAGAGGAAGTGGGTGTTGAAGTTCATACCTACCTCGGTACCGAGATTAGTAGGAAGGGATTTGGGGGCCCGACGTGCTTGACCCGGACGCTAGAGAGGGAGTCCGATTGAGCTAAGCTTAGCTTAGCTAGGGTCGGACATCAGCGTCTTCGCTTCTCCGGCCCGACAACCAAGATTGGTCCTATGCGAATGTCATCACGGAGATCGATACCTGGTCCACGGTCCGGGCTCATCAGGTCAGCCCCGAGGGGCAGGGAGTAGGGTTCGCCCTGACTCACATCGACTCCGTAACCAAGGTCCGCTAACGACTGAATCGTAATACGGCTTAGTGGATTCTGGACCCCGTTGTTAACAAAGGGACTCATGAGCTCGGGTCCGAACACGACCTCTCTCCAGTGTGAATCCTGAGAACCTGGCCCAGCCTCGTTTTCCACCGGTACCTTTTGTCCACCTGTATAGTTCACTCCACCTGCATCATCGAAGGCTGTGATGGCATGCATCCCCTTGAAATGAGTATCTGCAGATGGGGTTACAGCGGATGGGTTCATCAGCAGCTCTTTATTATCCCAAATCGTTCCGATACCAAGCACATGACCCATTTCATGGAGCACAACCGGTATGAGAAGTCCCTGGTCGGTTATACGATCGAAATCGTAAATGTCGAATTCCATCATGCCGACGATAGGATGATCTGAAAGGCCTCGTATGTAGCACGGCCCGGCCCGGCCCAATATGGGCTGCGGGCCATCTATATCTCTAATGCTGACATAGATCCTCACGTCATCAACGACGTCACTGATCGTTTGCTGTCCTGTTACACATTCGTTTGCTGTTGCAGGATTATTCACAAAGGAGAAGTCGTAAATATCGTCTTTAATGATGCTCTCCCATTGTTCAGCTGAGGTCCGGAAAGCATCGTCCTGTTCCGTGGTCCCCCCACTCAGGAAGACAAGCTCAATATTGAAGGGCTCGGGATCACCTCCAACTCTTGCCTCGAGTGTCACACCTGAAAACTGATCCCACGCGAAGAGTAGGATATGGTAGATCCCTGGCTCGGCGTCATTAAAGGTGCATGATTCGGTGGAAATCGGGCTTCCCGACTGGCATTTGTAATCATCTCTGTGCGCTGGTCGTTGGCCTTGGTGGACGTAGAGATCAAGATCACCCGAGCCACCAGACGTCGAAATCAACAGATTGCTTGATGAGGGTAGTTCAAGGTTAAAGAGGAGTTCCATGCTGTCGGGAAGTGAAAGGCCCCTGACAGGAGTTCCCGCGACCAATTCGGTTGCAGGTAGAATCGGGGCATTTCGTCCTGCAGAGTTGTTAGCCTCATCGTGTTCGTCGATATCGTTGTTCGGATCGATTACCACCTGAAATATATGTGGGCCAGAGGCGAGCCTACCGACGTCGAAACTGACTTGGGTCTCTGCGCTGTCCGCAAGCTCAGACACGGTTGTATTTCCGGCCTGAACGTTGTCGAGCAGAAGCTGGACATCAAAAGCTCCGCCAGTAGTAAAATCACCTGAATTCGTGATGGTCGCGGTAACGGTGAGGTCCTGAAAAGCAGTCGCGTTTGCAGGGCTGACGGTCATACTACTGACAGTGAGATCGGCCTTCGCCACATAGAGTTCCGCTGTAGCTGTGAACTCGAGGTCAGGGAACCCAGCCGTGCGCGCGGTGAGTGTATTGACGCCGACAACACCCATGGTCCATATACCTTCGGTTGTGCCTGTCTCGCCCGTCATGCTATCTGCAGGACTAATCGATCCACCACCATCGGTCACAGAAAAAGTGACCGGAACACCTACGATGCCATTTCCAAATTCGTCTTTCACTGCAGCTACGACAGGTTCAGGTAGGGCTCGATCATTTTTCCCAATCTGCTGATCTCCGGACTCCTTGCTGAATGCAGTCGCTGGCCCGGGTGTCGCCGTCGCAGAGAAATTAGCTGTTGCGCTCTCGCTTCCTTCGATTAGCGCGGTCACGTTTTGGGTGCCAGACGTTGTACCTAAGGTCCAACTCGTTGATGTCTCTCCGTCACCACCACTTGTTACACTCGTTTCGCTTAGTGATCCACCCCCTTGGTAGACCGAGAATGTGATACCTACTGCTGATACCGCAGTACCCCCTTGGTCTTCAGCACGAACAACCAGCGGTTCGACAAGCAGTTGGCCAACCGTATCGGTCTGGGTGTTTCCCGATACGATCGATAAGCCGGTGGGAACCTGTTGTACTGTCGCTGATGCGGTTGCAGACAGGCCTCCGGCAGTTGCCGTTAGTGTTGCTTGACCATTACCGATCGCCGTGACCAGCCCATTGGAACTCACCGTTGCCACAGTAGGAGCATCACTAGACCAGGCTACCTGCCCGCTGACAGGCTCGTTTTTGCTATTGCGCACTGTCGCCGTCAGCTGAGTCGTTTCTCCCAGGAAGGTTAGGGTGAGAGACGTTCTGGAGATCGATACTGAGTTGCCACCGTTATCTAGTCCCGTGCCATCTGAGCCGCAGTTAGTGAGACCTATAACGAGTGCAATGAGTAGGAAGATCTTGGTTGTCTGCTGATTCATTCGGAATCTATGCTCGGGTGGTCACGACACGGGTCTGAGTAAATTGCTTGTGTCCATCAGCTGATTTATGGAAACCGAATCCACTTTGTCTGGCACCAACCCACGGAGTACCGACTGCACCACCGGGTGGGGAATTAATACCGATCATTCCTGCAGTGAGACGTCGCGCAACTTCTGCGGTCTCTTCGGAGTCTCCACCAAAGACGACCGCACCCAGACCAAAGTGGGTGTCATTCGCTTTCGATACAGCTTCGTCTACGGACGATACGCGTGTGACACAGGCCACTGGTCCGAATGTCTCTGCGTTGGCGATTTCCATTTCGTCAGTGATATTTCCCAGTACGGTTGGAACGACGAAATTGTCATAGTGCCCATCACCTCCAGCCAGGATTTTAGCGCCACCTGCGATCGCTGACTCTACTTGCCCGAGCACGTGGTCGCGTTGCTGACCATTCACCATTGGGCCCATATCCACATCCTCCATCCCACTACCGACGGTCATCGCAGAAGCGATCTCAGTGACCGCTTGCTCAAACTCTTGTGCAACAGAATCCATCACAAAGATTCGTTCTGTTGAGATGCATACCTGCCCAGCATTCCGGAAAGAATTTGACGCCGCAAATTTAGCTGCCCTCGCAATGTCGGCGTCTCCGAGAACGATCATAGGGTCTTTGCCGCCTAGCTCCAGTACGACCCTTTTCAATGTTCCACTTGCTTCGCGCATGATATGCTTACCAGCCTCTCGTGAGCCGGTGAATGCGATCATATCGACATCGGATTGAACAATTGCCTTGCCTTGGTCATCGGCACCATGGACAACAGTCAGTACGTCATTAGGTAAAACCTCATTGAGTACATCTGCATACGCTTGACCACAGAGTGGCGTTTCCTCGGACGGCTTGAATACCACTGTGTTGCCAGCCGCCAGGGAAGGAAGGATCATCCAGGCAGGCATCGACATCGGGAAATTCCACGGTGTGATCGCACCGACCACCCCGAGTGGGTCATGATAGACGATTGACCTGAGGCGTCCATCTTCGACGACCTCCGGCTTCAGTGCCTCAATAATCTCAGTTAACTCTTCCTCGATCCCCCATCCGAGCGATTTGGCTTCACCAATTGCTTCCTTGAGAGGCTTACCCATTTCTTTCGTCATGAGTTCACCATGCTCCTGAACTCGATTGACGAAGATGTCTGCTGTAGCCTTGATCAGTTCCGCTCGACCCTCTAGGCCAAGGTCACCCCAGGCAGGTTGAGCGGCCTTGGCTCTCGCGACGATATTAGGGACCTCCACCGCGGGGGTGATTTCCACTTCACCGAGGATCTCTCCCGTGGCAGGGTTGTAGGACTTCAAGGTTTCCATTTAGCGCCTGTGGCGTTCGGTGGTAGCTAGGAACAAGCTGGTTCGCTGGCGAACATGTCCGCCAGTAACGACCGGCGGCAAGGGAGTAGAGCCATGAAAATCTTACACCGGGTCCTCCATCCTGTTCTCATCTGTGTTGTATTGGCCTCGTGTTCCGCGAGTGATAGCCCGACGGATCCCGGCGAAGGCGGAACCCCGTCCGGCACCAGAACTATCAAGGCCAATCCATCGTTTGCTAATGACATTACTGAAATATTTACGCGACGGGGTTGTGCAGATAGCAACTGTCACGGCAACGGTGCGGGTGGTTTGACGATAAGCACGTCTTCAGCCGCAAATCACGCTCGCCTTGTTAACGTGACTTCACCAATGTCAGGCGAGGTCTATGTTATCCCCAATGACGCTCAGAACAGCTATCTCGTGAAGAAGTTAGAAAACCGCCAAGGAAGCGGTAACGGTACTAGAATGCCCGTAAGCGGTAGTGCCCTCGATAATATCGACCTGACAAATATCAAGAACTGGATTAATACGGGTGCGCCAAATAACTAATGTTCTAGCGAGGGTGGGTGCTTGGATTGGCTTGAGCTTTCAGTTGCCAACCCGGACAGTCCATGTGATAAGCCTCACGCTAGTCGGGATATTTTTCGGGACTACCGTTTTGTCGGGCCAACAAGCATATCAAATTGCTCTCGAATCTGATCGACTTGTGCGTTTTACTTCGAGTACTGCGATAGATGAGTTTGAGGGTACTACGGAACGGTTAGACGGATTGGTGTTACTCAATACTGAGGAACTGACGGAGCGCACGGGCGGAGCTGAATCTGAAATATACTTCGAGGTGGATTTAGCGAGTCTGGATACGGGGATAGGGATGCGTGATCGCCAGATGCGGAATAGCTACCTCGAAGTTGACCGATACCCTTACGCGGCATTCGGGGGCACGATCGAACAGGTGGTTTCTCTTCCGGGCGAGATGTTTCAGGTGAGGACCCAGGGCATACTGGGGATCCATGGTATAGAACAAGAGCGGGTATTGACCTGCAATTTGGCTACGGTAAATGAGGGGTATCGGGTCAACTGCGCGTTCCCAGTATTCTTATCGGATCATGACATTGAAATTCCTAAACTCATGTTCCTGAAAGTGAATAATGAAATCCGTATGGAACTCAATTTTATTTTGGAACCTGTAGAGCTTGATAGTGAGAACTGAGTGCGCCCGCAGGACGATTAGTATGGCCATGATTTACGTCGCCTCTCTCCCAATGCTCGGTTCAGCGCAACAACGGCCAGAGCGTTTCGAGAGACGTGAGCAGCCAGTCGTCGTGCCTCCTACAGTCTTTCACTCACAACAAAGCGCAAATCTTCCCACGGCACAGACGATCTCCAAGGGGGCATGGCTCTTTGAGATATCTCACAGATTTTTTCCTCCAGTAGCAGACGGATTCCAGGCCCTGTGGGGCCTGGATGGTCCAGTAGCGAACCGTCTTGGACTCGCCTATGCGGTTTCTGATCGCGCCATGGTCGGTGTCGTACGCACCAATATTGACGACAACCTCGAATTAAACGCTAAGACTCGCCTCTTAGACGGGGGCACCGAATCCATCCCAGTGATGATCGGTGTAAAGGGAGGTTTCGCTTGGAATATGTCGGATCCCGGTGAGAGTGGGGCGGGCGACAATGAATCCCAGACCTACGCCCAAGTAATGCTCAATGCTCTAATCGGAGATCGCTTAGGGGTTGGTCTTGTACCGACAGTGCTAAGAAACCCTCGCATTCAGGATACCGAGCCAGAGACCACTCTTGCTTTAGGGATCCACGGGCAGGCGTACATCTCAGAGCAGGTGAGCCTGCTGGGAGAGTGGATTATCAGTAGGCGCCAGCCCGACCTAGAGCACGATAGTGGAACCCTAGGGATCGAACTCGAGACCGGTGGTCACTTCTTTAAGATCGTACTCACGAATCAGTACAGGATGAATCCGACTCAAGTTCTTGGTGGTACACCTTATCAGTTCAAGCCGAGGTATTGGAGGCTGGGCTTCAACGTCACGAGGTTGCTCACCTTTTGATTGGTTCTAGTGCCCAGTTGTTCGGCTTCTTCAAGGCTATCCAAAGTAGTCGACGAGCAGGACGTAGAGGATGCCGGCGATCGTGGCAATCGCCAACAGCTTCAAGAGTTTCTTCATTACCGCAAAAAGAACGAATGCGACAATCAGTAATAAGGGGATCAGTAAGATTGGGTTCTCGACTAGAAACTCGGTAATTCCAATCATGATAGGCTCATGAGATGTTTTGGGAGCAAGATCCTAACGAACGAACTTTCTACCTCTTCCATGTTTGCTCTCTAAACCTTCTAGGGTTGCACATTATCTAAGACGGTCCTGCAGGGCCCCTACCATACGCTGACTCCCTGTTCCTCTTAAAACTAACGCCTTCCAGGCAGACGTTGTCTTCAAGCCGCCCCGACCGTAGGCTGCCGATCTCAGCAGGAGGCATAAGAACCACATGACAACCGAAAAAATCGACTCTGTGCGGTCAACGTCCCCGTCAGACCGTTACTTGCCATTGCTGGTCATTCTTTTCATTGGTAGTGGCTGTGCGGCTCTAATCTACGAGATCGTCTGGTTTCAGATGCTTTCACTCATAGTTGGTTCGTCCGCCATATCACTGGGCGTCTTGCTGGGCACCTTCATGGGCGGCATGTGCATAGGAAGCATTGCCCTCTCAAAGGTTATAGGGACGCATCAGCATCCGCTCCGAGTCTATGCCATGCTCGAAGTCGGAATCGGCATTTTCGGACTGCTCGTTCTATGGCTACTGCCGTATGTAGGCGGTCTGTATACGTCGATTGGTGGTCCGGGAATGGCCGGACTTATGGTACGGGCATCGTTTTGTGCTCTTTTCCTGCTTCCTCCCACTATCATGATGGGGGCGACCCTCCCGGCGATCTCCCGATGGGTCGAGACCACACCGAAAGGTGTGTCATGGCTCGGGTTCTTTTACGGGGGCAACACCTTCGGTGCTGTCCTGGGGTGTCTATTGGCTGGTTTTTACTTGCTCCGGCTTCATGATGTGAGTATCGCCACTTATGCTGCGGTGGGGCTCAATGTGCTAGTGACCGTACTCGCTTTATTCCTTGCGAAACTCACTGCCTATGAGTCCGGAGAGCAAAGTGAGAGTGCGGACACGGTGCAGATGTCGCCAGGCGCGCAGTCAGTCCTCTTTGTGATCGGATTATCTGGGGCAACAGCTCTCGGAGCTGAGGTCGTCTGGACTCGACTCATGACGCTGAACTTCGGTGGTACCACTTATACATTCTCACTGATACTGGCTTCTTTCCTGTTTGGGATAGGGATTGGGAGTGCGGTAGGGTCTATTCTGGCACGCTTTGTACAAAACGCTCGTTATGCCCTCGGATGGACGCAGTTTCTTGTCGTGATCGGCTTGGCATGGGCGGCGTACTTACTTACTCGAGCTCTGCCTTATTGGCCGGTTAGCCCCGACCTTGCTATTAGGCCTTGGTTCAATTTCCAGTTTGACTTTATGCGTGCCGTGCTTACCGCTCTACCAGCAGCAGCCTTGTGGGGCGCAAGCTTTCCTCTGGCGCTTGCCGCGGTTGCGAAAAAAGGCCAGGACCCCGGTCGCCTCGTTGGAAGGGTTTACGCAGCCAACACAGTAGGGGCGATTGTTGGCGCACTCCTGACTTCCCTGGTGTTGATTGGATCACTGGGTACCCAAACGACACAGCGAATAATGATCGTGAGTGCGGCATTCGGAGCGTTCATTCTTCTGGTTACAGATAGGAATTATTCGGGTGTTGTCAGGATACAGAGCAAAAGTTTCTTAAGAGGAGCCGGTATTCTTATAAGCACTGTGGTTTTGGCTTGGACGGTGGCTCCGGTACCGGAGCTGCTGGTGGGTTATGGCCGTTACGCAGCGACGTACCAACAAAGTGCGGAGTATTTCGATTGGGTCTATGTGGGTGAGGGCATGAACTCGTCGATGGCCGTATCTGATTTAGGCGGCGGTATCCGGAACTACCACAACGCCGGGAAGGTACAGGCATCGAGTGAGCCACAGGATATGCGTCTCCAGCGAATGCTGGGCCATCTAACGACACTCGTACCAACCCAAGCGAAGTCGGTTATGGTAATCGGTTGTGGGGCCGGAGTTACTGCCGGAGCGGTCAGTGTAGATCCAGCCGTAGAAGAGCTCACGATCGTAGAGATTGAGCCCTTGGTTCCGGAGGTTGTATCCAGGCACTTCGGAGAACACAACTTCAATGTTGTCGACAACCCTAAGACTGAAGTGGTTATCGATGATGCCCGGCATTATCTGCTAACAACTGACAAGAAATTTGACGCGATCACCTCGGATCCTTTCGACCCGTGGGTGAAGGGAGCTGCGACGCTCTACACCACCGAATTCTGGCTCGAAGCTCGAGAGCATCTTAACCCAGGCGGTGTGATCACTGTATTTGTGCAGCTCTATGAAAGTACTCTTGAGGCGGTGAAGAGTGAGGTTGCAACGTTCCTGGAGGTTTTCCCACACGGAATGGTTTTCGCGAACCTTAATCAGGGACAAGGCTACGACGTCGTAATGCTCGCACAGCAAGAGCCAACGCCAATCGATCTCGATGCTATAGACGAGAGGCTGAGCACTCCTGAATACGCCACTGTAGCACAGTCTCTATCCGAGGTGGGTTTCTATTCAGCGCCCCAATTGATGGCGACATTCGCTGCTAAGAAGCCTGAAATCGATCCATGGCTTGCTGATGCTCAGATCACGCGAGATCGCAACCTGAGACTACAGTTCCTTGCTGGCCTTGGCGTCAATCTTTATGAGGCTGACGCAATCTATCGGGACATGGCTCAATACCGGACCTATCCCGACGAGCTGTTTGTCGGATCTCCTCAAAGCTTAGCACAGCTCAGGGCTGCTTGGGATAGGATGTAGCAGCCGGAGACAGACTGCTGATGGTCTATCGAGTGATTTCCCAGTGCACGCCTCAGTCTGCTCGCGTGCGCCATTCTAGTTCCCAGTGTACCCTCTTGTTCTAAGAGTATGCCTTGGCATAAAGGGAAACCTCCGAGCGGGCCTTTCAGAGGGGCCGTAAACAGGAGCTCAACAACGTGACGACCTCTAGGACTTTTTTTGGTCACCCAATAGGGCTTTCAACACTCTTCTTCACCGAGATGTGGGAGCGCTTCTCATACTATGGGATGCGCGCTCTGCTAACGCTTTTCATGACAACTGCTACGATTGAAACCAATCCCGGTCTCGGTTATGACGTAGCGACTGCAGGTGCGATTTATGGCCTATATACGAGCCTCGTATATATCCTGGCACTGCCTGGTGGCTGGATTGCCGATAATCTGTGGGGTCAGCGCAAGGCTATTTGGGTAGGTGGCTGGATTATCGCAGCCGGTCACTTCACGATGGCCATTCCTTCAAATGTCACGTTCTTTCTAGGACTCGTATTCATCATTTGTGGGACAGGCCTGCTTAAGCCCAACGTCAGCACAATTGTCGGTGAACTCTATCCTGAAGGTGGCGCACGACGTGATGCTGGTTTCTCCATTTACTACATGGGGATCAACCTTGGTGCCTTTTTCGGTCCTTTGATTACCGGGTATTTGGGGGAGGGGATAAACTGGCACTACGGATTCGGCGCTGCGGGAGTCGGCATGATTCTGGGGCTCATCCAGTATCGAGCCGGAATGAAACACATCGGAAACATTGGCCTCCTCAAGACCGATGACACACCGGAACAGGTTGCTGAAAAGTCCCGTACATTCTTTAAGATCTTCTTCGCTGCGGTCGCTGCGGTCATGGTGTTCAGCTATATGGTTTCAGTTGGCACCATAGCCCTTACACTCACGCAGATCGCGACTTATTTGGGCTATTCAGTGCTGCTATTGGTCGCCGGTTATTTCGTGTACGTATGGACGGCGGGAGGGCATACGGTAGAAGAGAACAAAAGGATGGGTGTCATCTTTTGGCTCTTCTTACTAATCGCTGTTTTTTGGTCCGGCTTCGAGCAAGCAGGGACTTCGCTGAACCTGTTCGCTCGTGACTCGACGAACCTAAGCTTATTCAATGGCGCCCTAGAAATTCAGGCTTCACAGCTTCAATCAGTGAATGCTCTCTTCATCATTTTATTGGCACCGGTATTTGGTTCAATCTGGGTGTGGCTAGAAGGCCGGAATAAGGATCCGTCTCTTCCAATGAAGGCCGGATTAGGCCTTTTGGGGCTTGCGGTTGGTTTCTTGGTCATCGCCTGGGGCGCAGCCAACTCGTCCCCTGACAATCTTGTATCACCAGCTTGGCTAGTCGTCACTTATTTCTTTCATACCGTTGGAGAACTCTGCATTTCGCCCATCGGACTTTCTGCGATCACAAAACTCTCTCCTGAAAGAAGAGTCGGTCAGATGATGGGCATATGGTTTGTTGGAGCCGCACTCGGAAACTTGTTTGCCGGTCTTATGGCAGGCCAACTCGCAACGATGGCTTCTGCTGAACTCTTCCGCACGGTTGCAATAATATCGGGTGGAGTTGGGATCTTCGCAGTAATTGTGAGTCCGCGGGTGAAGAGACTGATGGGTGGAGTCAAGTAAGAGCGACTAGCCTGGAGATGTGATAAAGCTTAAAGACGTGCTGGTTTGCTTGGGGATGAAGTATTATGGGCCTTTTCTTTAGCGGGTCACGAGTCTAGCTAACTTGTGAGGTTTGTTTTGGATTAGGCTTGATGGCCGATCACCGACGGCCCTGAAGAAACGGAGCTTGTACATGACCCCAGGGGATCTTGCCGCACTTTCTGCCACCGAGATCGTGGCACTAGTGAAGTCACGTCAGATCTCACCAGTGGAGGTCGTCAAAGCTTCATTAGATCGCTTAGAGCGTTGCAATCCGATTCTTAATGCTGTTGTTACATTGAATGAGAAGGCGATTGAAGACGCTCGTTCCTTGGAAGCGTCAATAAAATCTGACTCGGATACACACGGGCTTTGTGGTGTCCCTGTCGGTATCAAGGATTTAACCCCTGTGGCGGGGCTGCGGACCACGTATGGGTCACCGATATTTTCAGATCACATTCCTACTGAGGACGCAATCATAGTCCAGCGCCTTCGCAGTGAAGGTGCGATCATCGTAGGCAAGACCAACACACCAGAGTTCGGCGCGGGGGCCAGCACGTTTAACGAGGTATTTGGCCGTACCCGTAACCCATGGAATCCCGAGCGTACCTCGGGAGGTTCGACAGGTGGCGGCGCTGCGGCGCTCGCGAGTGGCATGATCGGCATCGCCGAAGGGAGTGATCTCGGCGGATCACTGAGAATCCCGGCGTCGTTCTGCGGTCTTGTTGGGCTTCGCCCTTCACCTGGCTTAGTGCCGACACACCCGACTGAATGGCTTTGGGACGAACTGTCGGTTAACGGGCCAATGGCTCGTACTGCCGAAGATGTGGCACTAGCCCTTCAAGTCATGGCAGGGTCTGATCCGCGATCTCCGAGGAGTCAATCGATACAAGGTCGGGATTTCAGTAGCGGTATACGAGAGGTCCAGATTGATGGACTGCGTCTCGGGTACTGTCCTGACGTGGCTGGGCTGGGAATCGATCCGGAGATCGCAGAAGTATGCCACTCTACTGCCCTAGGTATAGAAACGGGCGGAGCTGATGTTGAGCAGATTGAGGTGGATCTTTCGGAAGCGAGGAAGGCATTCTTGCACCTGCGTGGAGTGTGGATGGTCACGCATATGCGAGGTCTTATGGATCGTATCGACGAACTTGGTGACAACGTCCGTGGTAATGTCGAGGCCGGCCTCAGGGTAACAAGTGAACAAATTGCTTGGGCGCATGGTGTTAGAGACCAGATTTGGATGTTCTTCAGGCATTTCTTTGAGCGTTATGACTTTTTGCTCACCCCCTCTATGGCGGTTTCACCTTTTCCGGTAGAGCAGAATTATCCCAAGGCGATAGCAGGGCGCCCCATGAAGACCTATGTGGACTGGTTTGCGCCAACGTTTACCCTGAGTCTCACCGGCCTTCCGATTGCGTCCGTCCCCTGTGGACTCGATGACCAAGGCCTTCCAGTTGGATTGCAGATCGTCGGGCCACCTGCAGGAGAAGAAAAAGTCCTGGGGCTCTGCGCCCGGATCCAGGAGATGTGCCCGATTGGATATCCGGACCTAGCTGCTATTGATCGGTTCACTATGGCACAGACTGACTAGTTTTTTAGGTCAATAGACTGGGATGTCCACCGGTATGTAGGAATACCACACGGTCGAGGTCGGAAACCATACCCGTGCGAATCCAAGAGATTAGTCCGGCAGCTGCTTTAGCCGTGTAGGTAGGATCGAGTACGAGGCCCTCATACCGTGCGAACATACGGAGTGCCTCATCTGAGGATTCGGTCGATAAGCCATACCCGGCTCCTACCTGATCATCGATTGCTTTGATACTGTCTGTCAATAAAGCACCGTTCCAACCAAGGAGATTGGCACCTTCATGTGCGATCTGTTGAGTATGCTCCTCAATCTCGATCGCACTCATATCTGCACTTACTCCCACTAACAACACGTTGTTCAGTTCAAGAAGAGAAATCCCGAGCAGCAGACCGGCGAGAGTACCACACGAAGAACTTGCAACGAACACGACAGTTCTCTCAGAAGGCGATTTATGGTTGGCTAGTTGTTTGAAGAGTTCAATGGACGCAGAGGCATAACCCAGACTCCCGAGCCCCGTCGATGCACCGATAGGGATTACCAAGGGATGCCCACCCTCCATTTCGATGTCCACCGCGGTGCTCTGCAGTTGTGTTGAGCGATCTTGGCGCTCTGGAACTGTCACGATCTCAGCACCAAAAAGCCTATGTAACAATGCATTCCCTGTTGGGGTCTCCGGTTCCGTACCGTTAATGATGAGAGCACAACGGAGACCGAGTCGGGCAGCGGCCGCAGCAGTAACACGGCAGTGGTTAGACTGGGGACCACCAGCAGTGATGAGGCAAGTGATACCCTGCAGTCTGTCAGGGGCCAGTTCAAATTCCAGCTTACGCACTTTATTGCCACCGAGGCCGAAACCAGTTTCGGAATCAAGCTTCACGCGGAGATCGAGTGCTGGACGTCCGAGTTCTTCGGTCAGGCGAGCAAGTGGACGGATTGGCGTTGGCAGGTTCGCCAACTTTACCCGTGGCCATTCTGAAAGCTTGGTGAGCGCGTTAGAGGAGGCTATGAGACCCCACTTCTGCTAGTGCAAACCACTAGCCTTTTGAGCGGTTTAGTGAGGATAAGCGGTTCCTGAGACATTCTCCGGCATCCTACGTTACTGGAACTGAGCACAATCATATCCAGTCAGAGTGAACACTATGGCATCTTAA
>CAJWPN010000060.1:0-13926 GCA_913045345.1 uncultured Gemmatimonadales bacterium | reverse complement strand
AGGCTGACACAGCCTATCTATTTGTTGACTCAGCAAAAGCTGAACTGCATCAAATGCGAATCCTCTTCTTCAATGAAGATGGTTCTCAGCGCGCGACCGTAACAGGAACGAGCGGTGAGTGGGATCAGACAACGGACCGAATGACCGCATGGGGCGATGTACTCCTGATAGTTCACTCTGATCAAAGACGCATCGAAACTCAAGAACTGAATTATGATCCCGAAGCTGAGCGGATATGGAGTGATTCTGCAACTGTTCAGACTATGGTAGACGGAAGCATTACTAGGGGTTCTGCATTCGAATCTGACATGGAATTTCGGAACGTGCGGATCGCGAGTATTCGTGGAGCGATCAGTCGCTAACGCTATGAGCCCTTTCTCTTGGGCTAGCAAAGTCGCTGAACCTATCCAAGTTCTGTTTCTGCTGGTTTTTGTTGTCGGTTCGTTTTCCTATGCTGATGAGGTTACTGCCCAGGAGGGATGCGAATTCGTTTACCCCTCTGGTGACCTGAGTATAGTGACACTAGCTGGCGGTAACCGAATCACTTATGTGGGTACGCCACATATGCTCTGTAGCGATGGAGTCGAAATCTGGGCCGACTCATCAATATCATACGCTGCAACTGGGCTTGATCATCTGATTGGTAATATCCGTTTTCTGGATGATGCAGGAGAACTCCGGGCAGACGAAGCCCGCTACTTCTCAGAGCAGGGTCGACTGCAGGCATCTGGAAACGTCTTCGTCCAAGACACTTTAGAGGGATTCACAATTGAGAACGGAGCCCTCGTTTATCTCCGACCAACAGACTTTCGAGAAGAAGCAGAAATCACAGTTTCAATCACGGATGATCTTTCCAGACCCCGTGCGATTCTTCTCATGAAATCGGAGGACGCTCCGCTAGCGAGTCCTGAGTCAGAAGAAATGCTAGAGGTATCAGAAGAAGATTCCATGGATATACCCTATACGGTTGAGGGCGACCGAATCTTCCTTCGAGGTGGTAGCTATTTTTACTCAGTAGGCGACGTGATGATCGAACGAGATTCTATCCTAGCGTTTGCTGATAGCGTTGAATACGACGGGGATGAGGAGACGGTTCACCTTGAGGGGTCCGCTAAGGTTGAAGGCACTAACTACAACCTTGTAGGAAAGACCATAGATATGGTCCTAGAAGCGAATAGCCTAAATACGATTGCTGCCCACGAGGAAGCAATTCTTAATGGTGAAGATTTAACAATTACCTCACCTGAGATTAGGCTCTATATGGATGACGGGCTTCTGAATCGCCTTGTAGCTCTCTCTCCGCTGAATGGAAATGAGAACCCATCAAGTTCTTCGGTTCCACAACCTGTTGCAGTTGGAGAAGACTTTGAACTTACCGCGGACTCACTGGATATATCACTACCAGATGAGGTCCTGGAGAAGATCTTTGCGGCGGGTCAAGCACGAAGCGTTTCTTCAGCTCGTGACTCCTTGAACGTAGATCTCCTCCCTGAAATTGCGAAATCAGATTGGCTAGAAGGAGACACAGTCATCGTAACCTTTGAATCCAATGCACCTGCTCCGTCAGAGGGTGGGGCTGTTACAGATACTAGCGATCCGGATTATCGGATTGAGAAGATCATTGCCAGAGTGGGGGCCAGGAGCCTTTACCGATTAATCCCGTCAGATACGGCGGCCTTACCTGGCATTGATGCACCAGCAATCCACTACGTCATGGGCGATGAGATAACGATTATCATGAACGAGGGGGAAGCCGATCAGCTTGAGGTAGAAGGTCGGACACGCGGATTCCACCTGGAGCCCCTACCATTATCCAACCCTGACAGTTTAGCGGTGGATAGTACTATTGCAATTGACACTATGACGGTAGTCACACCCAGTACAATTTATGAAGCTGGATCGGAGATATCTTCGGCAAGTTCGATACGAACGAATAATCAGGGGCCAGAACCAATCAGATCCCAGACATCAGCCAACCTAGCTATTCTGCACACGTGGAGACGGATGTGACGAACCAAAAGTCAGGTCCCACAGATGGAAATGCCAGTCGTTTTTTTGGGAAGGGCTTAACAAAGATTTACCGTGGTCGGAAAGTAGTAAATGAAGTGGGACTAGCCGTTACCCAAGGTGAAATAGTTGGCCTATTAGGACCGAACGGGGCAGGGAAAACTACCTCATTCTACATGATGGTAGGACTGATTCCACCATATGAAGGCACGGTTCATCTCGACGATCAAAGCCTCACGAATACTCCAATGTACCAACGGGCACGTATGGGAATTGGATATCTGGCACAAGAACCGTCTGTATTCCGGCGATTGACAGTCGAAGACAACGTTCTCGCTATCCTAGAGACCCTCAAGCTGCCCAAGGAAGAAGAACAGGAACGCCTTGACCAACTGTTAGCGGAACTAGGACTCCAACAGTTGAAGAAGAATAAGGCCTACTCCCTGTCTGGTGGAGAAAGACGTAGGCTCGAAATTACTCGTGCTCTCGTTCAGCAACCAAAATTCATGTTACTGGACGAGCCATTTGCGGGGATAGACCCAATCGCTGTGAACGATATCCAGGAGATCGTTCGTAGCCTAAAGGATCGAGATATTGGTGTCATTATCTCTGACCATAACGTAGAACAAACGCTTGAGATCGTAGACCGGGCATACATCATGTATGAAGGTGAAATAAGGGTCAGTGGTACTGTTTCAGAACTCGTCTGGAATGATGAGGTAGCTGAAATTTATCTAGGACCAACACTGACCACTCGGATGCGGAATAGATATCCTCGACCGGAAGAGGTCACGTCGGGAAGCTGACTGCAGAACCGGTATTATTCAGCACTCTGTAGATCACACTGTTGGAGGCGTAGAAGATCTAACCCCCTGCGCGGATTCGCTGATCTTGTAACCTTATGGGGCATAGGTTTACGGTGGTATAACCTTCTGAAGACCTTTAGCTAACCGACATATGGGCCAGTTTAACGTCAAGCTTTATCAGAGCGCCCAGCTCCGGCAGGAAATGCGCGCGAACCCTCGTCTGTATCAGGCGATGGAACTGGTCTACATGCCCCTTTTGGACCTGCAGCAACACCTCAAGCAGGAAATCGCAGAAAACCCATTTCTCGAGTTGACTGAATCTGAAACTGAACAAGAAGTCGAACTCAAAGATGATGTCCCGGATGAGCCCCTCGGAGACGAGATCGACTGGGAAGAGGTTCTTTTAAATGATGATTTCAGACCTGAGGGTCACAGAGAAGAACTCGAGAAGAGAGAAGTGTTTGAGCCCACGCCCGTCGATACTGAGGACCTAAAGGATCACTTGAATGATCAACTCCGATTCCTTTCGCTTCCAGAACGGGATTTGCGTATGGGTGAAGAAATCATAGGAAATATTAATGAAGATGGCATGCTCACATGCGAACTCACCGAGGTAGTTTTTGGGGTCAACGGCTGGCTTGATGAAGTTAGACCTAGTGCTATAGCGGCTGCTAAGGACATAGAAGACGCACAGGAACAGAAAAAGGAGACTGAAGAAATCCTAGAAGTATTTCAGGCATATGACGAAAACGAAGCAGTAACAATGCTAGAGGTGATTCAAGGATTTGACCCAGCAGGGGTAGGGGGGCGAGATCTACGAGAATCCATCCTGATTCAGCTGCAGAGGGTAGGAAAATCAGGGGACCTAAGCTATCAGCTCGTTGAGAACCACTTTGACTCCCTTACCAAGCATCGGTGGAATGAGATAGCCAACGAAATCGGACTTGATCCCATCCAGGTGCAAGCTGCAGCAGACGAAATCAGTGAACTTGATCCCAAGCCAGGGCTACGGTACGCACCTAATCTTGACCACAGACAAAATGTGATCCCTGATCTTGTTGTTCGAGAACGAGATGGTAGATATGTGGTTGAGGTTAATGACACGGGTTTTCCAGGGTTACGTATAGCTGAGAGCACTCGAGCACTAGTGAGGGATAAGACCAAACTGAGTTCAGAAGAAAAAGAGTTCATAACGAAGAATTACAACTCGGCAACCTGGATGGTTCAAGCCGTCGAACAACGTCGACAAACAATGCTCAAGGTCATGAACTTTATCGTAGACAAACAGCGTGCATTCTTTGAGAAAGGTGTGCAGTCACTAAAGCCCCTCACATTACGAGAGGTCGCTGACCACATCGAAATGCACGAATCAACGGTCTCTCGAGTAACCAACAAGAAGTATGTTCAAACCCCACGTGGTGTGTACTCGCTCAAGTATTTTTTCTCTAGTGGCATATCTACGACCAGTGGAGAGGCCACATCTTCAAGGGGTGTGAAGGACAAGATCAAGAGTCTCATATCCAACGAAGACCCTTTGAAACCGCTCACGGATCAAGCCATCGTTAAGCTCTTAATAATCGACGGGATCAAAATTGCCAGGAGAACAGTTGCCAAATACAGAGAGCAATTGGGTATTTTGTCTGCGCGTATGAGGAAGCGCGTATGATAAAATCAGACTTTGCGGTCATCGTGCCCGCATTTAATGAAGCTCCTGTAATTCCAGAACTGATCAGTGAATTACGAGAAGCGTTCACCAGTCATCGCCTCCAGGGAGAGGTGATTCTTGTGGACGATGGGTCAACCGACAACACCGCGGAAATTGCTCAGGAAGTAGCTGAAGGATGGAGTGCCCTCAAGATCATACGGCATAAGAAGAATCTTGGGAAAACCGAGTCCATGCTTACTGGAGCGAATTCAACTTCAAAGAAGTATTTAGTGATATTTGACGCGGACCTACAACATTCTCCCAACGAGATTCCACGGTTCCTAGAGAAACTGGCAGAAGGATGGGATATCGTTACTGGACGAAAGCTCGGGGCATACAGTAAACGAACTGTTTCCTCAATCTACAACCGGTTATCTCGCAAAATCTTTAATGTTCCAGTCTCAGATCTGAATTCGATGAAGGCATTTCGGAAGGAGATCCTGAGCCCCTTAACGCTCAGGCATGACTGGCACAGGTTTTTCGTGGTCCTCGCTCACGCTCGCGGAGCAACGGTAACAGAGATCGATATCGATCTATATCCACGTCGAGCGGGAATTTCGAAGTACACGAGCAAATTCAGGATCCTGGTGGGGCTGTTAGATCTCGTCTCTGTTGGCTTCCTTCTGATGTTTTCGAGAAAGCCACTTCTGTTGTTTGGATTAACAGGTTTCGCACTTGCTGGCCTCGGAGCGATGGTTGCTATCGCTGCATTCTACTTGCGTTTCCTACACCCGATGCTGGGCTTCGAAGCGTACATACCACCGTTTGGCTACCGACCTCTACTCTACCTCGTCATGCTTCTTGAGATGTTGGGCTTTTTGCTTGTAGGCTTCGGCTTGGTCTCAGAGCAGGTTGCCCAACTCCGTGACGAGCTAGACAACATCCGCAAACAGTGAAGCACCTCCGGGTCTTGATCATCGTGGGCACTCGACCCGAAGCGATCAAGATGGCGCCAGTCATCACAGCGCTAGAACGCCGTGATGAGCCCGTGGAAGCCCGGCTCGCGGTAACGGGGCAACACACAACGTTGGTAGAGCAAGTACTTCAAGTCTTCGATATAAGCCCTGATTATGACCTAGATATCATGAAAGAGGGACAGAGCCTATACGGAGTGGTGCACCGGGCTCTCGAAGGGCTACAGAGCGTAGTCCAAGACTTTCAGCCCGACCTTCTCTTGGTCCAGGGAGATACTGCGACAGTCTTTGTTGGTTCACTGGTAGGTTTTTTTGAAAAGATAAAGGTCGGACACGTCGAAGCTGGACTGCGAACCGATGATAAAGGGGCTCCATGGCCGGAAGAAGTGTTTCGCCGGATGACTGACGTGGTCGCGGACTATCATTTCGCTCCAACTCATCAGGCAAGACAAGCGCTACTCAAAGAGAATATCAGCGGTTCTAATGTCCATGTAACAGGTAATACAGTAGTTGATGCACTCTTGGAAATCAGTGAGCGAAACACTCAAGTGGAAAATGAGACCCTTCAGAAAGTGATCGAAGGAGACCGGCGCCTAGTCCTTCTTACGGCACATCGGCGGGAATCTTTCGGAGATCCTTTGGTAGACATTTTCTCAGCTGTGAGATCACTCGCGGATGAGCACCCCGATATAGAGATAGTATATCCCGTCCACCCTAACCCAAACGTATTAATCCCCGCTAAGGAGTCCCTGAGTAACCACCCGCGGATTCACCTTACTGAACCCCTGAATTACGTCGATCTTGTTAGAGCTATTGAGGCTGCAGATCTGATTTTAACTGACTCAGGTGGTATACAGGAGGAAGCCCCTACCTTCGGAACCCCTGTCCTCATCCTCCGGGAGGTCACGGAACGCACGGAAGGGGTCGAAGCGGGCACGGCATACCTTGTGGGCACTGACCCATCACGAATCTTGATGGAGGGAAGGCGTTGCCTAGTCGAGAGAACATCTAGTACTGAGAGTCCACGGAACCCATATGGTGACGGACAGGCTGGAACCCGTATCGCGGATATTCTCCTCTCTAACTTTCTGGGCTGTCCTCGTCAGACTGAGGACTGGGTGGAGTGAATATCGTTATGCATTGCGTGTATTTCCCTCCCGAAGTAGGAGGCCTTGAAAGTCATATCCGATATCTCTGTCGGTCACTCGTGGAACGGGGACACCAAGTCAATGTTGTTACTTCACTATCCCAGCCAGACCTTCCACAACATGAGATGATTGATGGGATCAGTGTTTGGCGAACTTGGATACCCGGCAGAAGCACTCTTGGTTGGGCCACATACGCTATTTCCTCAACCCCAAAATTGGTTTCTCTAGCGCGGAACGCAGACATCCTGCACGCACAGGATATCGCCTCGGTGCTTCCCTGTATCATTGCAAACCTGAGACGCAAAATCCCAATAGTGACCACTTACCATACAAGTCACTTCCTAAAGCGAGCAGAATCACGACTCTGGCGCCGAATTTTTCGTACTTTTCTCAGGAAGGCAGACCATAATCTGGCAGCCAGTACAGAGATAGCGTCAGTTGGAAAGAACATCGCTCCTCAGGTAGATGTCGAGCCGCTCACCAATGGAGTAGACACTTCTGTTTTTCAGAAAACTGACCCCATCCTTCCTCATCTTGAGGAGGGACAGTACCGTCTGATTATTCCGCGCAGGCTTTTCTCCAAGAATGGGGTTGAGTATTTCGTGCGAGCGCTCCCAATGATTAGGGATGCAGTAAATGTGGAAGCGATCGTAATCGGAGACGGACCCGAGCGAAGCAAGCTCGAATCGTTAGCTGGCAAACTCGGTGTAACTGATCATCTGAAGTTCATGGGAGTTTACCCTCACGATAAAATGCCCGGCCTTCTATCATCTTCTGACCTCGCGGTCTTTCCTTCCCTCATGGAAGCAACTTCGATAGCGGCACTTGAGTCTATGGCTTGCGAGGTCCCAGTCGCCGCATCACGTATAGGAGGGCTACCAGAGATCCTAGACCAGGAGGTAGGAGCACTTTTTGAGCCCGCTAATCCAGAGTCACTAGCCGAAACTGTAATTGCCTTACTAGAGGGCGGACAACTTCGAAAACTCGGTCTCGAGGCCAGGAAAAGGGTAGTAGAACGCTGGAGCAATGAACGACTTACCGACAGGCATCTCGAGATCTATAAGGACCTGTTGGCGATACGCCACTCTGTGAATTAAATGGGGAAGCGAAAAATAGAAGTCCAAAAGACAGGGAAGAGGGGTCAAAGCCAGAGCACTAAGGCTAGGACTCTGGATAGCGATATCCATGACCCTACTGCTGGTTCTAATAATCTTCCTTCATGGATTCCGGCTGCCTTATTTGGTGGGCTGACACTCTTTCTCTTTCGTTCATTCATTTTCACTGACCAAATGTTGGTCGGAAATGACACCCTTTCACTTGGTTATGTTGCTCGGGCGTTTTACGCGGACGCACTGACACAGCTTGGTGCAATCCCTGGATGGGCTCCGCTAATCTTGGGCGGGACGCCTTTTCTCGAAGCATTATCAGCTGGCGACGCGCTTTATTTCCCATCCACAGCGCTCTTACTTCTATTCGAACCATACCGTGCACTAGGATGGAAGCTGGTGATTCACGTGGTTGCGGCTGGTTTCTTCATGTTCGGGTGGATCCGAGCCCTTGGTGGTTCACGCTTTGCAGCGCTCGTTGCTGGTACTGGATATATGCTAGCGCCATTCTTTGTGAGCCTGGTGAATCCTGGTCACGACGGGAAGATGTTTGTGACAGCGCTCGCACCACTTCTCTTCTGGATTGTGGAACGACACTTCAAGAATCCCAGTATCCGAAGTATCTGTGGAATCTCGCTTGTGGTCGCTTTGATTATCTACACGACCCACTTCCAGATGGCATACTTCTTATTCGGTGCTGTGGGGGCCTTCGCAATTTTCAGGGCTGTGGAGTTTTGGCTGAGCAAAGACCTAGATCTGAGTTCTTCAAACAGACGCAAAACTGCAGGAAGCCGATTCCTTACGTTCATCGTCGGGGCTCTTCTAGGGCTCGGTATCGCAGCAGTCCAATTTTTTCCAGCAGCTAACTACGTCACTGAAGATTCTCGGCGAATCCAGACAACCCGCGAAGCTGCGGGAGAGGCCAGTCGTGAATGGTCTAGCTCTTGGTCACTCCATCCTGAAGAAGTGATGTCCTTAGTGATCCCAGAGTTTGTAGGTGGGAATGTGGATAGCACGGATTGGACTACACAGACGTACTGGGGACGGAATGTTTTCAAGCACAACCACGAGTACATCGGAATACTGCTACTACTCCTTTCGTTCGTCTCATTTGTCGGTGGAACTGCACGACCTGCTCTACGCTGGTTCTTCGCCGGATTAGGGGTCACTGGTTTGTTATTCACACTAGGAACCCATACCCCGTTGTGGAGCTTATTCTATGAACTAGTTCCTGGTATAGGATTATTTCGCGCACCTTCTCAGGTAATTTTCCTAGTCGGATTTTCCGTTGTGACTTTAGCCGCGTTCGGTGTGGATCGGATACTGGTCACAAAACAGGAGGGAGTAGGTTGGCGGGCGGTAGAGCGGGTTCTGTGGGTTGGGACGGGATGCTTAGGACTACTGCTATTACTGGCTAGCACAGGTGTTCTTACATCTGTCTGGACTACTGTGCTTTACTCAGACATCACACCTGAACGCCAAGAGATACTCCAGAACAGTCTGCCATTTCTGGTAAGGGGAGCAGGCATAGTCTTTTTGTTTTCCATGGCCACCTCAGGTATAACATGGTTACTAAGGAGGGGATATATAGGCTCGGTAGGATGGCTCACAGGTCTGTTAATTCTAATTTCTGCAGACGCTCTACGGATCGACAAACCTTATGTAAACACGATGGATTTTGAGCAATGGGCTGCACCAACAGAAAACATCCAAGCCATCCTCCAACGTGAACAGGGCAACCCTGAGCCCTATCGACTCCTTTCTTTTCGACAGAGAAGTCAGGACGTTGCCCCGGCATTACACGGTATAGAACTCGCAGCAGGCCACCACCCGAATGATCTCTCTCGTTATCGGGAATTGATAGGGATGACCGGGTCATCAGAACCGCGGAACCTTTACGAGAACTCTAATATTCGTCGGTTGCTGAACGTGAGATACATCCTATGGCCAGACTTGGAGATGGGCGGTTCTATACAAGGTCCTGCGATCGCTCAGCTCCAGTTGCAAGACGGTAGACCCTTTGAAACCATTTTCTCCGACCCTGGTCTTCCGAGAGCCCGCCTCGTGGGTAATTCAGTAATCAAAACTGATAATGAAGCTGTCCCCTACATGCTCTCCGATTTATTTGATCCTGAACTGGAGGTGGTACTCAACGAACCAGCACCAATTGATCTCGTAGGGAGGCCGGTGACTGGGGAAGTTTCTTGGATCGAACGCACTACAAACCGAATGAGTCTCGAAGTTTCGACGGAAGACCCAGCACTGCTCGTTATCGCAGATAACTGGTTCCCGGCATGGAAAGCTGAAATAGATGGCACACCGGTGGATATCCTTAGGGCGTACCACTCACTCCGTGCTATCCCAGTCTCACCAGGTGAACACCAAGTGGTTTTGACGTACCGCTCAGAACTCCTAGTACGCAGCCTATGGATAAGCATCATCCTCTTCTTCGGCATCGCTGGAGCTGCTGCCTTTGACTTCTTTAGGATTTTTAAGTCTAGGAGGACTAGCTGAAGACGTGGGTGAAGCACTTCAGCCAAATGGTAATCACGGTCCTCGTGACATGGTTCATCATAAGTCGTGTTGGGCTCGACACAGCTGCACTAAGAGAACTCAATACAGATCTGCTAACACCCAATTTCCCACTTTTCGTAGCTTCCTCATTACTACTCATGATTGGGTACGCGATTTCAGCAACAAACTGGGCGTATATCGTCAACGATCTTGGTGGTCCTCAAATACCAAAGGCAGACGCGATACGCCTCTTTATGATCGCGAATCTAGGGAGATATATCCCTGGCAAGATATGGCAGATCGCCGGCCTTACAGCTCTAGCAAAGGATAGGGGAGTACCCCCAGGCACTGCGGTTGGGGCAGCTGTACTTGGGCAAGGAATCGCTCTCGTAGCAGCAGCCGGATTGGGCATTGGTTTGTATGATGTAATCTTGCCTCCTGGTTACTTTGGCTTGATCTCAATAGTCCTTATCGGGAGCGTGGTAGTCCTAGCTACGATACCAGTATCGTTCAAAGCTGGCGCAAAACTCTGGCTTCGTTTCATGGGCAGCCAAACAATCGAAACCCCTAGTCCAACCTCAGGCTTACGCTGGCTCCTTTTATACTTTGTCAATTGGATTGTGTACGCACTCGCATTCTGGATGATGGTGGCAAGCTTTGATTCCGACATTTCATTGATACCAGTAGCTGCTGCCTTTCCTGCAGCTTACGTCCTTGGCTATCTCATGATTTTTGCACCCGCTGGACTCGGAGTACGAGAGGGTTTCTTGATTGTCTTTTTATCACCCCATCTCGGTTTGGGACCTTCTGGAGTCATCGCGGTTGTTGCGCGTCTTTGGACTACGCTAACCGAAGTGGTTCCAGCGTCTGTCTTCTGGTTTCAACACATAACATCTAAAAGGGCAGGGGAGGAGCTAGTTCAGTGAGCATAGGCCGCTTCCTTGTAATTATTCCGACCTATAATGAGCTCGAAAATATCTCCAATAAGGCTCCTTTAGTTCTTAGCCAGGATCACCGAATAGACATCCTCATAGTAGATGATGCCTCACCTGACGGCACAGGTGACTTGGCTGAAAGCATGGCAGCTGAGGAGCCGCGAATTCATGTATTGCATCGACCAAAAAAGGATGGCCTCGGCAGGGCATACCTCGATGGTTTTCATTGGGGGATCAGTCGTCAATATGATCTGTTATTTGAGATGGACGCTGATATTTCACATCCACCTGCTGCCTTACCACTGATGATCGAAGCTGCCCAAACGGCCGATGTTGTAATCGGTTCGCGCTACCTACACGGTCGCGTGACAGTATCAAATTGGCCCATGAAGAGGCTGCTTATCAGTTACTTTGGATCTTGGTATGCCAGAACAATCACGCGCATGCCTGTGCGGGATGCTACAGGTGGATATAACTGCTGGCATCGCAGAGTACTTGAAACGGTTAAACTCGACCGAGTCCGCTCTAATGGTTATGCCTTCCAGATCGAACTCAAGTTTCGCGCCTGGTGTAAAGATTTTTCCCTGACAGAAATCCCCATTCTCTTCACGGAACGGGACTCGGGGGAATCGAAGATGTCAAAGAAGATTGTCAGGGAAGCTGTGTGGCGAGTCTGGTGGCTTAAAATCCTTCAAATCTTTCGGCAACTGTGATGAGCGAAACTCGAATCGATAAAGATTACTACGACTCGAGTGACTATTTCGAAGGGAAAGCAGCCCATCTTCTGGACTCTAGTAGCAGATTTCAGCGCTACCGCGTATCACGAGTAACAGAGATCCACCATCCGAGACGAGAAGATAGAGTCATCGATATCGGTTGTGGGTGGGGCACTTTCAGTTTTGCCCTAGCAGATGAAGTTGCCGAAGTGGTTGGAGTAGACTTCAGTGAAAAAAGTGTTGAGATCTGCAATCAGAGACTCACCGAGAATCCAAAGCAAAATCTCCGCTTCTTATGTACGAACGCGAGTTCTACAGGTCTAGAGAGCGAAACATTTGATTTGGCAATCGCCGCAGACATTTTTGAGCACTTGTATCCCGTTGATTCTGAAAAAGTCACTTCTGAGGTCTATCGACTCTTAAAACCAGGAGGGCACTTTAGCATCTGGACACCTCACAGGGGCCATGTGCTTGAGATTTTGAAGAATCGCAACATTCTGCTTAAGCGAGACCCAAGCCATGTCGACTATAAGTCTATGGCAGTCCTAAAGAAGCTCCTGATTGAAGCAGGATTCCAAATTGAGCAGGCCTATTTTGTAGAGTCGCATATCCCAGGACTTCGAACCATTGAACGCCTTGGCCAGAGGTTTTTTCCTCCTCTTAGGAGAAGAATCGCCATCCTAGCCCAAAAACCAGACTTATAAGCAAAAGTATTTTATGAGCTAATATCCTATAATCTACATTATATGAATGATGTTAAGTAGTTATTTAATATAGGTTTACAGGTATTTATTAGGAAATACCAATTAGATATAACTAACCCAGCACTCAACCTATGTCTCTGACGCGCAAATTGGGCCTACTGGCCATTATAGTTGTACTTCCCAGTGCTTCCTGCACGATGATCGGCGTGTCAGACGTCCAGCCGCCTGCGCCGGAACCTACCGAAATCGATCTTAATGCCGAAAGAATACGGGAAAATGAGGAAGCTTCAGAGTTAGAATTGATTCCTGACCCAATACCCGTTCTTGAGGAACCCAGTCGGTACGGGAACATGGTGCAATATGACGAATTTGGTATCACTTATAGGGTTTTAGAGACTTCAGAGGGCTATGAGGAGTCCGGAATCGCTTCCTGGTACGGCGAACCATTCCATGGTCGCCGGACAAGTAGCGGCGAGACGTACGACATGTACGGGATGTCAGCTGCCCATAGAACCTTGCCACTACCAAGCTACGTTGAGGTGACCAACCTCGATAATGGGCGCTCCGTAGTACTCAGGGTTAACGATCGTGGTCCATTTGTGGACCCAGAACTGCGAATAATCGACGTTTCCTATACTGCCGCGCTAAAATTGGGCCTGGTCGGGCCTGGAACCGCCGCGGTATTAGTGGAGGCCCTAGAGCCCTGGCAAGTGCGTATCCGCTGATATCTGGGGACTCAATGACACGTTTTGAGTGGATTTAAGTGTAGTATTTACGACCTAAGGTAACATAATATATATTATACGAACTTAACCTATCCAGATTGTTCGGGCACTGTCCTACGATTGTAACCCCCTATGAACCGCCAAGAACTGGTGGTTTTTCGGGGTGAGAAACCTACTCAGAAACCCCGGCTGTCCTCAATTCTTGGATTCGAAGCTCATATATCCCGCGAGCCGGCTCGTTTGCCTCGAAAGTATCCAGGGCTCTCTCATAGAGCTCAATCGCGCCCTCACCGTCTCCCTGGCTAACCCTAATTCGTGCGGCACTGCTCAATGCCTTCCGAATCTGAAAGACCAATTCCGCTCGATCGGCGATCCGAAGATAGGTCGCCTGAGCATCTTCCATTCGGCCCTCTTCTTCATACGCGGCACCAAGAAGAGCTGCGCCCTGAAACTCAATCGGGTCACGTGGTGAGGCACCTAGAGGCTCGAGAACCTGACGCGCCTGTTGAGCATCCGCAGTTTGTAGGTAAAGGTCACCTAAAAGGAGTCTGGCTTCGCCTTCATAAGCAGTACCGCTGAAACGCTCAAGAAACGTTATGAGTTCGTTCTTGGCACCTTCCGTATCCTGCAGGACAATAGATTGGTG
>CAJWPN010000059.1:0-14679 GCA_913045345.1 uncultured Gemmatimonadales bacterium | reverse complement strand
ATGAAAGCAGCTTCATTACCAAGTCCTGCTCGTCGAATAATGAAGTCTTCTGTGCCGATTTTTTCACCGTGAATACTCAGGCCAAATGTTCCCCGGTCGACGACCACACTTTGAGCGGATAGGCCCAGCGGTACAACGAGAGCAAAGCTCGTGATATAGAGACCCAAGAAGAAGGGGTGGGCAATGTGCAAGAGCGGATTCATCCGTGGTATACACCTTGGGGTGGATAGCGTTCACAGTAATAAGCGTTATGTGATTTATGATAGCATTCGCAAGTATTGATATCATTAGAGAAGTTAGTGCTCATAAATTCTATAAAACGTGCGAGAGGACCTCAGTAGAAGGAAAATCTGTAACAAGCAGTGACATTTATCGGGAGTAGCACACCGTCTGATGGTTCCCTAATGACTTGCGTAAACGGAGAGAAGGATGATTCTGAGTCAAAGGTGCAGTACGTGCTACGGCATACTATTGATCTGAAGTGAACCGTCTATTTATCGAGTGGCGTAGTATGCGTCAGACATTAGGCTGGATTGGTCCCTGGATTACTCTGGTGTCTCTGTCCCTGTGGCTTGCTTCTCCAAGTAGCCTCCTATTGGGGTTTGCCGCACTCAGTATCGTCGTAGGGTTTTTGGGAGGGGTACGCGAACGGGGTGTAGTCTGGTTTAGCGCGTCGATAATCCTAGTCATTGGGATTCTTACGGGAGCCTTTGCTGACCTCCAGGGGCGTGACCTAGAAGCAAATTGGAATACACTTTGGTCAGCGAGACAGGCGGAGGTTGGCGAAGAACTCCGAGATCAACTTCAAGCTCGCTTGAGCTCGAGTGAAGCTGCTGCGGATCAACTGGCTCGCGGAATAACTGAATTCGAGCGGCTGGAAGATGTCCCGACAATACAGGACATTCGTACGCAGCACGGAGTCTCAGCACTGGCTCTTTATGATTCGAATGGGAGACTTCGCATATGGGATGGCATGCACCGCGGCAAGGTGCCCGAAGAGGTTCAGGCTGGACAGGAACGCTACGCCTATGTTGATCTACCGCTCTTCGGCTATCTGTATGTAACTGCACTGGCACCGGACGGTGGAGTAGCAGTAGCTGCACAGCTCATGCGAACTGATTTACCGTTAGAAATAGGGGCTCGCTTAGGAGATTTCGGGTCTGAGTTCCTAGAACTTACGGGTGAAAGCATTCGCATCAATCCAGGGGATACACCGAATTCAGAGGGCCTCGTACCTCTTTTACTTCCAGATCAAGAGAGACTGCTCGAGGTTCTAATTGAGCGACCTGACGCAGTGGGTCGCGCTGAACAACTTTTAGCCCGTTGGCGATGGCTTGTATCCGGTGAGTTACTTATAGCATGGCTACTTCTTGCAGTTGGAGGTGTGCCGAAGCGATCAACGGGTGTTGTTGCAGCTGGAGGGCTTCTTTTCCTCTTAGCCTTACTCCCTCTTCAAGAGATAGCCGGGTTGGAGAGGATCTTCGAAGGGACTCTTTTTGCTTTTCCCACTTGGCCAAGTGTGTTGAAGATGTCTCTTGGACGACTGGCACTCCTCGCTATCGCAGGCTTCACTGGATTCGCTGTTCTGCCACGTCCTAAGATCGCTATGCCAGTGTGGGCTGCGGCTCTATCTACGGCACTTCTATTTCCGCTTGTAATTGCTTGGGTGAGATCAGGCCTACAGCCACTCTCTTTGGGCTCAGATCGTTTTGAGTGGATCGTTTATGAAATGGCATTGGCCGCAATGCTTGGATTGATCGTGGCTTCTGTGCTCCGGTTGACACGGTCCCATAGAAGTGCTCATAAGGGTTGGACGCTGGTAACAGTGGCCTTCGCTGTTTTGCTGGGAGCCGTGGGTGGCACTTTAGTGCTGAACGGAGCATTCCTACCTGTGGGTTGGGTCGCATTGTGGGCAATTCCCACTGCTACAGCGGCAGTGGCGATGACAGCGTGGTCCGACGGGCAACGGCCCATTGTTGGTTGCTTACTTGCAATCGTGATTGCGACCACTGCGGCTGTCCCCAACGCATTGCTTGACCATGTAAAGGCGAGAAGGGCCGCGGGTGGTCTTCAGCTCATCGAGGCTGCAGCCATTGAAGATCCCGATCTTGAGTATGGATTGGTTCGACTCGGTTCCTTGGCGGATTCTCTATCCGGTTCGGAAAGGGGTGACGTTGATGTTCTTTACCAGGCTTGGCGGGCGAGTGGTCTGGCGGAGGAACTGTTTGCTTTGCGGCTGACGATGTGGGACGAGGCGGGCGAGAGTAGTCAGGAACTGAGGATTGGGATCGACGGCGATCCTTCGGACGACCTAGCTGCAACAGTCCGCGAGGCTCAGGAGTCAGGAGAATTCAGGATGCTTAGACCGCATCGTGATGACGCCCGATACGTGATGGCCGTTCCTTTGAGCAGCGGGCAAGTTCTGACAGCTATCGCGCCACCGCTGCCTCCTGAGGGTGCTCGCTCTCCTCTCGCCTCCCTGGTGCGAGGTGGTCTGCCATCGCAGACGGACCCGATTACACTGATTCCTATTCTTTCTGGTGACCCACTGGGTAGTGACTCTCTTACCTGGCAGCGGACGACCTCTGGGTGGCAGGGGGAGATGGCGATTGCATTCAATAATGCGAACTACCATGCACATATTCGTATTAGTCTTCCGGGATCGCTTCTTGCGAGCGCACGAGGATCCCTACTGTTAGTGCTCAACCTTTTGGTGTTCTCAGCATTTTGGGTTCTTGGTCGAGTGCTGCTGCTTGATATAGTCCCATCGCAGACGAAGATCTCAGGGGTAGTGATTTCCTTTCGTGCCCGAGTAACGCTAGCGCTATTCGGGTTCTTCGCGTTGGCGAACGCGCTCTTTGGTACCCTGGCATACAGGACGCTTACTCAAGCGTCTAGTACGTCGGCTCGAGTAGTTGCCGAGAGAGTCGTAGAGGATGCCGCTGGTTGGTATCTCTCCCTTGATCCAGGTCCTGGTAGTCGCATGGAACGGCTTGCGACTCAAGTTGGAGCGGAGCTTCTAGAGTATCGCAATGGTGAACTCCGCGGTGGAGGTGGCGTAGCGGAGTTGGTGGAATTGGGCCTTTATGAGGGCTGGATGCCATTCACACAGAATTATTTGCTAGATGGTCGGGAGGGAGTTCGGGAATTTACCGAGACATCATTGGGACGGCTAACGTACGTCACTGCATATCGACGACTCCCCGACGGAGACATACTCGGTGCTCAAGTGCCTCTGAGCGCTGGGGCTACTGCGATCCAGAGGATGGATCTGATCGAACTTCTTGGCTTTGTGATGCTAGTAGGTGCTGCACTCTCACTAATACTTGCCTGGATGGCAGGCCGAGCACTCACGAGCCCTATCCGTGCACTACAAGTTGCGTCGGAAGGTGTTGGTTCAGGAAATCTGGACTTAAGACTCCCGAATGAGAGAAACGATGAGTTCGGAGCAGTATTCAGGGCCTTTAATCGAATGGTTAATAGGGTGCGCCGCGCTCGGCACCAATTGGTCCGAACATCGCGCCGTACCCAGGCGATCATGGAAGAAGCTGCGGTGGGGATGGTGGCCTTGGATCAGGATGGACGAGTGACCTTGGTCAACCCAAGAGCTGAGCATCTCTTTGGTTCTAAGGTTGTCGTGGGACAGCCCCTACCAGGAAAGGGTCTATTCGCAGAGGCTCTTTCCATTTGGTTCAATAACTTCTTCCAAGGTTCTGCAACTGAGGCCGATACTGAGATTCAAGTAGGAGAAAGCCGTGTGAGAGTTCGAGCGAGACGCTTAGGCACCGCCAGTGGGGGACGTGGGGTGGTAGTGGCTATGGATGATATAACAGATGAGTTAGAGACAGAGAGAGTGTTGGCTTGGGGTGAGATGGCTCGGCAGGTTGCGCACGAAGTGAAGAACCCTCTTACCCCGATCAAGCTCAGCATCCAACACATAAGAAGAGCCAGGGAAGACAGACGTGCAGATTTCGACGACATACTCGTCAAGAATGTGGATGCCATACTAGGTGAGATTGAACGGCTAGCGGGAATTGCGCAGAGCTTCTCTAAGTATGGTGCACCGGGAGGAGAAGATGAGATCCCGGTGGGCCAGGTTTCTCTGCATGACATTGTTAATGACGTCATGGCTCTTTACGGAGGAGGGTCTTCTACCACAGCTCTGTTTGAGCAAGAAATAGCTCTAGATCTTCCACCAGTCCGGGCTCGTGCATCTGAATTGAAGGAAGTTTTGATCAATCTCCTTGAGAATGCTCGGGTTGCAGTCACAGAGGGTGGTATAGTGCGAATCCTAGGCAACCAGATAAACGGCCGGGTTGTACTTGCGGTTGTAGATGACGGTACTGGAATCCCTGAAGAGTTGCTTCCAAGGATTTTTGAACCACAGTTCTCGACGCGCTCCACAGGTGCCGGCCTGGGTCTGCCTATCGTAAAACGAATTGTGGAGTCTTGGGGAGGAACAGTTGAAGTGGAGAGTGCTACTGGACAAGGTACGACTGTCTCAGTTTTTCTTAGTCTTTGGACGGGGACTTCAGATTCGGAGGTTGGCTGACCTCCGAAACCGGCCATCTTCAAAGTTTTGGTGCTAGACCTATTCGATCCTCTAACTTGGCTATTCTATTGCCTCCTATGCTATGACGTCTCCTGTTTCAACTGATTTGGGCTCAGATATCCCTGTAGAGGAATTCAGGGCACTCGCTCACGAAGTAGCGGATTGGATTGCTGATTATCTTGAAGGTGTCGGATCGTTACCGGTGCTACCCAGTGTCCAGCCAGGAGATATTCGGTCAGTCTTGCCAGCAACCCCTCCTGTGCAGGGTGAGTCGCTTACTGATGCCTTAAGCGACTTCCGGGATGTGATAGTACCCGGCCTGACCCACTGGAATCATCCCTCTTTCTTCGGTTACTTCGCTATGACTGGATCGGGGCCGGGGATTCTAGGTGAGATGCTTGCCGCTGCTCTGAATGTGAACGCTATGGTTTGGCGAAGCTCTCCATCCGGTACGGAATTGGAAGAATTGACAGCTGACTGGCTTCGGCAACTACTCGGACTACCTTCTTCGTTCGATGGAACCATCAACGATACAGCTTCTTCTTCCTCTCTGCACGCACTTGCAGCTGCCCGAGAGGCAGCGTATCCAGAGGTGCGGAATGAGGGGATGTTCCAGCAGGCTCCTGGTCGCATCTATGCATCTGAGGAAGCTCACTCTTCAATAGAAAAGGCTGCCTTGGCTCTGGGATTCGGACGATCTGGGTACCAGACGATCAGGACTGACGAGCAATTTAGTATGTGTTCATCCACTCTAAGATCTGTGGTTCAAGAAGATATTGCATTGGGACTAAAGCCGGTGGCTGTGGTAGCGACATTAGGGACGACATCAACGACCGCAATCGACCCTGTAGGTGAGATCGCCGAGTTGGCTCAAGAATTTGGCTTATGGTTTCATGTGGATGCGGCCTACGGGGGGCCGGCTGCAATCATCCCTGAACTCCGTAAGCTCTTTGACGGTTGGGAAATTGCTGACTCGATCGTAGTCAACCCACATAAGTGGTTATTTACTCCCGTGGATTGTTCGCTCTTATACTGTCGTCGTCCTGAGGTATTGAAGCGTGCTTTTTCGATTGTTCCGGAGTACCTGAAAACCCCAGAAATAGAAGCGGGTCGGAGCTTAATGGACTACGGTGTAGCACTAGGGCGCCGATTTCGGGCGGTCAAGCTTTGGTTTGTGCTACGTTATTTTGGTCGGCAGGGGATCATTGATCGACTGCGCAATCATGTGCAGTTAGCACAATCGTTAGCATCTTGGGTTGATACTGCACCCGAATGGGAGCGTGTTGCGCCGTCTCCTTTATCTCTTGTGGCATTTCGATTTATCTCTGAGAAATTGGATGCCACTGCGCTGGACGATGCCAATCATCGGATTATGGATCGTGTTAATAAGAGTGGTGAAGCCTTTATAACCCATACTGTAGTTCGTGGTCGAACATGTCTTAGGGTTTCAATCGGAAATCTCAAGACGACACATCTCCATGTGCAGCGTTTGTGGGAACTACTTCAGGAAGCGGCCGCATACGAAGATGGAGCTCACTCATGAAGTGCTTCGATTGATTTCTCTGTGCCCTCGACCTTCAGTATGGCTAGAGAAAGTTTACTTATGCCAGCTCTCTCACTTCGCGCACTAGTTCCGCCATGGATTCTTTCGCATCACCAAAAAACATAAGCGTATTATCCATGTAGAAGAGGTCGTTGTCGATACCAGCAAAGCCCGGTGAAAGACTGCGTTTCATGACGATGACTCTTCTTGCCCGATCAACATCCAGGATCGGCATTCCAGTAATGACAGATTGTGGATCTCTCGCAGCGGGATTTACGACGTCATTTGCTCCAACAACCAACACCGCATCAGTATTTCCAAAATCGTCATTGATCTCATCGAGATCGTAGAGCTTATCATAGCTCACGTCTGCTTCTGCGAGCAGAACGTTCATATGACCTGGCATACGACCGGCGACGGGGTGGATCGCATATTTTACGTCAACTCCGCGTTCCTCTAGTAGATCACCCACCTTCCGAAGTTCATGTTGAGACTGTGCCACAGCCAGTCCATATCCGGGCACAACCACGACCGAATTAACATATCCTAGTTCAGCTGCTACCCCTTCCGCGTCAGCACTCTGCACTGGCCGTTGACCAATCTCGGATCGATCAACGCCCGTAGTTCCACCAAAGCCACCGAAGGCGACGTTGGCCAGAGACCTATTCATCCCCTTACACATGAGTTGTGTGAGGATTAGTCCAGAGGCGCCAACAAGCGCGCCTGAGATGATTAGGACGGTGTTACCGATCACGAAGCCGGCAGCACTGGCTGCTAGGCCAGAGTAGGAGTTGAGTAGTGAGATTACGACTGGCATATCCGCTCCACCAATCGGAATAACAAGCAATACTCCGAGTATGAGAGCGAGGACGCAGAACACGTAGAAGAGTGTTTGAGGATCTCCAGATCCGAATACACCTAGGGTCACTGCACCCAGAGAGATAGCAGCTAAGAACAGCAGGGCATTGAATGCATTTTGGAATGGGAAAGTGATTGGATTCCCAGTCATTAGGCCCTGTAATTTTGCAAACGCGATGAACGAACCAGAAAAAGTCACGCTTCCAATTAAGGTGCCAAGCAGGATAGTTACTCCTGTGGTACTTGCTCCAATCCCAGGTGTTGCAAGGAACTCAGCTATTGCAACGAGTGCAGAAGCTCCGCCACCAAAAGCATTGAAGATCCCCACGAGTTCAGGCATTGCAGTCATCTCGACTGAACGAGCTGCTGCTCCACCGATCATTCCACCCAGGGCGACCCCCACTAGGATCCAAGTCCAGTCTAGGATTTGAGTCTCAAGAACTGTCGCGATGATAGCGAGAAGCATTGCCAAGGCTGCAAGGCCATTCCCTTTGCGGGCTGTCGCAGGTGACTGCAGGCGCTTCAGGCCAACAACGAATAGGATCGCGGAAAGCAGATAAGTTAGCTGGATACCCGTCTCCATTACCCCTACCTCTTCCTGAACATGGCAAGCATCCGATCGGTAACCATGAACCCACCGATCACATTGATTGTAGCCATGGCGATGGCAATAACTCCAAGTGTAACCTGAAGCGTGCCTTCTGCTTTTGCCGCAACGATGATTGCTCCTACGATTGCAATTCCTGAAATCGCGTTGGCACCTGACATCAGGGGGGTATGTAGAGTCGGTGGGACCTTTGTGATCACCTCACGGCCTGCGAGGGTCGCTAGCACGAATACGTAAAGTCCGGTCATCAAGTCGAACTCGCCCATTAGGTCTCCTGGGAGGTGAAGTTGTTAGCCCGGTTCACGGGCTGTGTGATTGCATTGCCGACTGTACACGTTCATTCCGAACCTCACCCCCGTGTGTTACGGTAGAGGGTCCCACCACATCGTTTTCAAAATCCAATTGGAGTTCACCATCGTCCCCAAGAAATTCGCTGATTAGGGTGACAATGTTCTTTGAATACATTTGGCTGGAGTGTACGGGGATGCTTGTTGGTAGATTTGAAGGGCCCAGAATTTGGACTCCGTGTGCTAGTACGGTTTCACCCGCTTTGCTCAGTTCGCAATTACCTCCGCTTTCAGAGGCGAGGTCAACGATCACTGACCCGTATTTCATGGTTTTAACCATATCTTCAGTGATTAGGACCGGGGCTTCTCTGCCAGGAATTTGAGCAGTAGTGATCACGATATCCGCATCTGATAGTGCATCGCCAATCAGTTCAAGTTCCTTATGATGCTGGTCTTCTGTGAGCTCTTTCGCATATCCCCCTTCTCCTTCAGCAGTGACCTCTTCTTCTGATTCAAGGAATGACGCACCTAGGCTCTCTACTTGTTCTTTGACTGCTGGTCGCACATCAAAGGCCTCTACGACTGCTCCTAATCTTCTTGCTGTGGCAATTGCCTGAAGTCCCGCAACTCCTGCCCCAAGTATGAGTGCTTTGGCTGGCCGGATCGTGCCTGCAGCTGTCGTAAACATCGGTAGGAATTTTGGCAGGTGGTTAGCGGCGAGTAAAACTGCCTTATAGCCTGCCACAGTAGCTTGTGAGGAGAGGGCATCCATCGATTGGGCCCTTGTAATTCGAGGGACGAGCTCCATGGAAATCCCAGTAACGTTTAGTTCGACAAGTCGACTTACGAGGTCAGAATTCGACAATGGGTCGAGAAATCCAACCAGTATTGAGCCCTCTGAAAGAAGGTCAAGCTCATTAGAAGGCGGCGGATTAACAACCAAAACAACTTCCGCATCCTTGAGGGTATCCTGGGCGTTGATTGCGATTTCAGCGCCGGCTTCTTGGTAGATAAGGTCAGAGATTCCAGATGTTTCCCCTGCACCTGATTGGACAGTGACAGTGAGTCCCCGCTTCACCAAAGCTTTAACACCTAAGGGGACCAACGCGACTCTGTTTTCCGTGGAACGGGTTTCCTTAAGAACAGCTACCCTCATTCACACTCTCCGGACGATTTTTTGATGAGTACCCCTAAGTAGCGCGGGCCATCCTATAGAGCGCTGATAAGTAACACAACCCATGCTCCACTTCTATTCTTATTGAACGGTAGATTAATCATGGTATCTCGACGCCTCACCGGACTGGTACCTACCTTGTCGGTTCACGCTTTAAATAATGGATGAAGTCCTTAACTATCAGCGTGTTACTGGTATCAGAATGAGCCTCCTCTAATTCAACCATTGAATCGAAATCAGATGCGCCTCTTCATAGGCTTGAATCTCCCAAAGAGGGAGCGCCAGCGGATCCAGAGTGCAACTCAGCTTTTACAGGAGGAGGATTTCCCGCTACGCTGGATCGGTCTAGAAAACCTCCATATTACAATGAAATTTCTTGGAGAAGTGAGTAGTGAGCAGGTAGAGAAAATCGAGGAAGTAATGTCCGAGGTGGCGAGCAAGAACAAAGTATTTTCAATTGCTCTGGGTGGGTTTGGTGCTTTCCCGAGTATTCGCTCTCCAAGTCTGATTTGGCTCGGGATTGGCGCAAGCCCAGAACTCAGGTGCTTGAAGCAAGACTTAGAGCGGGCTTTGGCCGAGTGTGGTTTCGAGTCTGAAATGAGGAGATTTCATCCACATATCACACTTGCTCAAGCAAAGGGAAAGGGCGGCGCGGGTAGGTTTCGTGGACTTGATAAGTTACTCGCCGAGTTGGATTTCAATGGGGCATTGAAGGTAGATAGGATCAATCTTATTCGTAGTCAGCTATCCAAGAATGGTGCCCAATATAATGTAGTCTCCAGTGCTAAGCTGGCCTCTGCTTGAGAAGGCTAGGTAGTGTATGAAGAAATTGATGCTTTTAGGCTTTCTCATTCCCGCTGTATACGCAGGCTTGAGATGGGGCCTCATGCCGGTCAGTCGTTTTCTAGATGCAGATATCTGTGAGGGATGCACAGAGGATGTCCAGGCTAGCCTAGCCTTGTCTGATCTCACGATGGATCGTTTTGAGCGACTGCGCTGGGGTGAATCAGATGACATGCTTGTGCTAAGTAGCGCCGAGATATCATCAGTGGTCCGCTATGCGATTCCGGGGATTATACCTCCAGGCCTCCTAGAGCCGAGGGTGGATTTTGAAGAAGGACAAGTCAGGTTGTCTGTGCGTGTTGTTGCACGGGAGTTTCCGGGTCTGCCAAAACTAGACGAGATCATTGGGCTTCTACCGGATACCATGGCGGTTGAAATGCAGGGTGTAATGGCTTTGCTAGATCAAAGCCATTTTTCTCTAATCGTCAATAAACTCTGGATGATTAAGATACCAATGCCCTCAAGTCTGATACCCGCAATCTTGACAGCCTTCGGACGAGAAGGACGAAAGGCCCTACCCCGGAATGCTCTATTGATACCCAAACCGGACGGTATAGAGTTGGCGTTCGTCCAAGGGGATAGTCTCTTTTTATTGGCTAATCCTGAGAGAGAAGCATTTGCTAAAGATGGGGAAAACTAGATGGCCCGAGTGTTGATCGTCGATGACGAGAAGGGGATTCGTGACGCCCTTGCACAAGTATTTGAGTATGAGGGGCAAGAAGTCCGTGTAGCAGAGGATGGGCCAGACGCTCTTCTAGTCGCTAACGCATTCCAGCCAGACTTGGTGTTCTTGGATGTAAAGATGCCAGCCATGGATGGCCTGGAAGTGCTTGCTAGGCTTGAGGATGAAAGTCCACAGTCTCTGGTGATCATGATTTCGGGTCATGGGACTATCGATACCGCGCTAGAGGCAACCCGAAAGGGTGCGTACGACTTCCTGCAGAAACCTTTGGATACGGATCGCCTTTTAGTCACTTTTCGTCGAGCATTGGAGCTGAAGGGTCTCACAGAAAGCATGGCGGAACTCCGGAGTCAGGTTGAGAGTCGCTATGAAATTGTGGGTGATTCACTACCGCTCCGTCGTGTTCTTGAGCGGATTGAGAAGGTGGCAGCAACAGATGCTCGAATATTGATCTCTGGCGACAATGGTACCGGGAAGGAACTTGTCGCTCGTGCTATTCACCGACTGTCATCAAGATCCGATGCCGTATTCATTGAAGTTAATTGTGCCGCGATCCCATCAGAGTTAATTGAATCTGAATTGTTCGGGCACTTGAGAGGGTCGTTCACTGGGGCTTTCTCTGATCGAGCAGGGAAGTTCGAACAAGCGAATGGGGGCACGCTTTTCCTTGATGAAATCGGTGATATGTCTTCGGATGCACAGGCTAAAGTGCTCCGGGTACTGGAGCAGGGAGTCTTAACCAGAATTGGAGGATCGGAACCGATTGAAGTCGATGTTCGAGTTCTTTCGGCGACTAACAAGGACCTTGAACAGGAAATTGAAGATGGAGGTTTTCGAGAAGACCTATTTTACCGGCTAAATGTGGTGCCGATCAGGGTACCATCGTTGAGTGAGCGCCGAGAAGATATTCCAATGCTAGTAACTCATTTTAGCACGGAAATGTCTACTCGTCAGGGAAGTGCACCACGTATATTTTCCGATGCGGCGATAGAGCGACTAAAGACCTTGGCTTGGCCTGGTAATATTCGCGAATTGCACAACACTGTAGAGCGCTTGTTGATCCTTTCGGATGGTAGTGAAATCACCTCTGATGATGTTGATTCGCTCACGATCTCACGAGCAAGATCTGCCAATCCAGGAGAACTATTGGCGCTAAGTAATTTTAGTGCCTTCAAGGAAGAGGCCGAACGCGCCTACATTCTAGGGAAGCTTCGAGCGAATGATTGGAATGTGGCTGAAACTGCACGCCGTATTGAAATGCCCAGGTCCAACCTCTATAAGAAAATTGAAAGGTACGGTCTTGTGAGAGAGGACTAAGACGTAATTTCCATGTCCTTCCAGGGTGATTCTAGGGAGAACCCTAGTTGCGTCCCAGTCAATCAACCCTGATTCTGTTCACCGAAACCAAGTTCCCTGTCGAGCGAATGATTGGAACGGCAGGAGTTAGTTGGTCCCGTCCTCAAGCTGACCGTGCTATTGATGACCTCCTCCAGCCGCCGTGGATTCTTGAACGAAGGATCGTTGGACCAATACTTCAAGGAGATCGGGCGTTACCCTCTTATCGATCGTGAAGAAGAGGTTCGTCTGGGAAAGCTCATCGAAGATGGAGATAAGGGTGGACTTGATAAACTAGTTCGCTCAAATCTTCGGTTTGTTGTCTCGGTTGCGAAGAAGTACCAGAACCAAGGTGTTCCGCTCCCAGATCTCATAAATGAGGGCAACTTGGGACTAATCCGAGCGGCTCAAAAATTTGATCAGACGAAAGGAATAAGGTTCATCAGCTATGCCGTTTGGTGGATACGCCAGGCGATACTTCAGACGCTTGCGGAACAGAGCCGGATTGTTCGAGTCCCTCTGAATCGTGCTGGCGCACTCCATCGTATTGGTCGGCGGAGTTCAGAACTATTACAAGAACTTGGAAGAGAACCTACCGTTAAAGAGCTTGCCCAGGAACTGGAACTCAGCGAAGAAGAAGTGCGCGGGACCTTAGCAGTGTCACACTCTCATCTCTCCCTCGATTCTCCGATAAAACCAGGAGAGAACGGTCGCCTTCTCGACTATCTTCCTGACAAGTATTCTCCCGGTCCTGAAGAGAAGACCTATGAGCGTGCGCTTGGTGATACGATTGAGGTAGCACTCGCGTCTCTGAAGGAGCGGGAAGCAAAAATCCTAACACTCTATTTTGGGCTTGATGATCAAGAACCGATGACTCTTGAGGAGATTGGCTCTATTCTTGGCGTCACACGTGAACGAGTGCGGCAGATCAAAGAAAAGGCCTTGGTACGGCTGCGCCACGCTTCACGAGCTAGATTTCTTGAGACCTTTAAGTAGGGCCTATACCGGGAGACAGAGAGGAGCCAGGATTCTTGAGAATCGCGGTCGAGTAGACCTGAACTTCCGTTGACACCATTTCGCACTACACATATCATTTTTGGCTATATTTTATCCGAAAAATCTTACATTCTCCGGCATGAAAACTTACACGCCGAAAGCCCAAGACATATCTAGAGACTGGTGGATCGTCGACGCTGCTGAAAAGCCGCTCGGACGCCTAGCTACTCAAATCGCAACAGTACTTCGTGGCAAACACAAGCCAATTTTTACTCCCCATCTTGATACGGGAGATAACGTCGTTGTCATAAATGCCGATAAAGTTTGGCTAACAGGTAGAAAGGCTGACCAAAAAACGTACTTCCGTCATTCGGGTTACATGGGTGGTGAGAAACACATCCCATTTAGTCGCATGATCAAGTCTCATCCCGAGCGGGTAGTTGAACTGGCAGTCAAAGGTATGCTTCCGAAAAACAACCTTGGGCGAGCAATGCGGAAGAAGCTCAGGGTGTATGCGGGTGCAGAACACCCACATGATGGACAGGATCCTAAGCCCTTAAATCTATAAGGATTGATCGAACGCTAGATGAGCACTGAGCAGAGTCAGATCCAAACAGTGGGACGACGTAAACGGTCCGTCGCTCGGGTGATGCTTCGCCCCGGCACAGGGGAGTGGACTGTAAATGGACGTTCTATGGAAGATTACTTTCCAAGGGAAGCGCATCAGCTACGGGCTGTTGAGCCACTACGAACTACAGAGTTAGAGGGTCAGTTCGACGTTACAGTACGTGTTCATGGCGGAGGACTTACTGGACAATCCGATGCAGTGCGAATGGGTCTATCGCGTGCTCTCGTTGAGCACGATGAGGAAATGCGACCAATCCTTAGGGGTAAGGGGATGCTTACAAGAGATGCACGTCAGGTTGAACGAAAGAAACCTGGCCGACCTAAAGCTCGTAAACGGTTTCAGTTCTCTAAGCGTTAGTTGTTAGTAACCGGCGTGCGAATAAAGCCGTCGGCATCTTGATCGGGGCGTAATCAGCCCCCCAAAACAGAGAAGGTGGTATGTCTGACGTAGGCCTCGAACAACTCTTGGAGGCTGGAGTTCATTTCGGTCACCAAACCCGTCGCTGGAATCCAAAGATGAAGCCGTTCATTTTCACCGAACGAAACGGCATTCACATAATTGACCTCAGAAAAACACTTGACCGCTTAAAGCTTGCCCAGCAGGCAGCTCGTGAAGTCGTTTTGCGTGGGGATAAGGTTCTCTTTGTCTGCACAAAGAAACAGCTGCGTTCAGTAATTGAAACGGAAGCGGAGGAGTCAGGAGCATTTTTCGTCACTGAACGTTGGCTCGGAGGCATGCTCACTAACTTCCAGACGATTCGGAAGCAGATTAGAAGATTGAAGGAACTCGAGCGGGGTCAACAAGAAAATGCGTTTGAGTTCTATACCAAGAAAGAACGCCTTATGCTTGATCGTGAGCGGATCAAGCTGGATAAGTATCTGGCCGGGGTAAAGGATATGGGACGGCTCCCCGGAGCAATTTTTGTAATTGATGCTAAGAGAGAAACCATAGCTGTTCGCGAGGCTGCGAAGCTTGGCATTCCGATCATAGCGATTACCGACACTAACGCTGATCCGGATCTAATAGACTTTCCTGTTCCTGGGAATGACGATGCAATACGGTCAGTATCTCTTATCACGCATGCGATTGCCGAGTCAATTTCGGTAGCCAGCAAGGAAGTTCCAGATAGTGAGCGTCGACGGATCGATGACCTTGAGGCGACCACGTATTCGAC
>CAJWPN010000058.1:0-14885 GCA_913045345.1 uncultured Gemmatimonadales bacterium | reverse complement strand
CGCACCAGCCTTCTTCAGGAAGTCCCGTCTCTTGATTGTCATCTCACCTCGATCTTGTGTACGGCCACCCTCAGGTATTGGAGGGCAATGAAGTAACTGGTGACTCGGCTGCCGGCAATCTAGCGCTAAAGCCCCGTTGATCGGATCTTCAAGCACATGATGCCCATTAGGAGTCCCGCTTCGAGGTAGATATGCTAAGTATCCGTTGGCGTACCGTTCTATTCGCTTTTGTTGCTACCCTTGCTGTCGCGCCGTCCAAAATCTCGACCCAGCAGGTCGAGTCGGTCCGATCTCAAGCAGGAATGGTGTCCTCTCAGCAATGGGTCGCGAGTCAGGTTGGGGCGGATGTCCTGTCCTCGGGAGGCAATGCAGTTGACGCCGCCATCGCTACTGGCTTCGCTCTTGCGGTCACTCATCCGACAGCCGGAAACATCGGTGGTGGTGGTTTCATGGTCATCCGATTTCCCAACGGACAGTCTACGGCCATTGATTTCAGGGAAAAAGCGCCGCTTGCTTCACACCCTGAAATGTGGCTCGATGAAAGTGGAGAATACTCTTCTGAGGTTCATCACAGGTCATATAAAGCCGTGGGGGTTCCGGGAACAGTGGCTGGCTTTGATAAGGCCAATAGACTCTATGGGGTAGCTGCTTGGGCAGATTTGGTTCAACCTGCGATTGACTTAGCTGGGGATGGATTTGAATTAAGTGAGTCTCTAGCAGGTTCGATCGCACGTTTCGCGAGCAGGAGCCCTTACGAAGCTACTGTTAGTGCTTTTACCAAAGGTGGCACGCCCTACCAAGTAGGTGAGAGCTGGAGTCAGCCTGATCTGGCAAAATCTCTTGAGCGCATTCGGGATGATCGCCGAGACGGGTTTTATCAGGGCGAGACCGCGAGCCTCATAGCGGCTGAGATGCGTCGTGGGGGAGGGCTGATCACCCTAGAAGACTTGTCTCGGTACCAAGCAAGAGAAAGAGCTACGATCCAGGGCACATACCGCGGGTACGACATTATCTCAATGCCCCCACCGAGTTCAGGTGGAGTCGCCATTGTGACCATGCTCAACATTCTGGAAGCGTATGATCTTCCAGGCATGGGCCACAATAGTGCTGAGTATGTTCACCATCTAGCAGAAGCTATGCGCAGGGCTTATCGGGATCGCGCTCAATTTCTTGCCGATGCTGATTTTAGCGATGTCCCTGTTCAGCGATTGACGAGCAAGGAACATGCGACTTGGTTGCGTAGAAATATTGATTCTGAACGCGCATCGATCTCCCATCCGACCGATGTAGGGATGCCTCCTGAGAGTCCTGAGACAACGCACTACTCTGTAGTTGATGCGGATGGCATGGCAGTCTCGGTCACATATACCCTGGAATCTGGCTATGGATCTGGGATTGTGGTCCCAGGGGGTGGCTTTTTGCTGAATAATGAGATGGGTGACTTTAACGCCGGCCCTGGACTGACGAATGAAAGCGGGTTGATAGGCACGGCTGCAAATCTTGCCCGACCACAACAGCGCATGCTGTCTTCAATGTCACCCAGCATAGTAGCCAAAGATGGAGCGCTGGTTGCAGTGATTGGAACACCAGGAGGGCGTACCATCATCAACACCACACTGCAGCTTATTCTAAATATGGTGGACTTCGGAATGAGTATTTCGGATGCAGTAGCTGCTCCACGAATTCACCATCAGTGGTTGCCCGATCGAATACGGGTAGAATCCAATGGTATTTCATCACAAGTACAATCTCAGCTTGAACAGATGGGACATATTGTTCAAGTAGGGGGTAGGCAGGGGTCTGCCAATTCAATTGGTGTTGATTTGGCTACCGGTGAACGAATTGGTGCCCCAGATCCGAGGAGCGCGGATTCAGGGGCACGGGGTAACTAAATTCAAGGTTTGTGGGGATGCAGAAAATATATATCGAGATTCGGGTAGGCCTGGAGTCAGAGAAATGACAAAGAACATGATGCTCAAGTCGGTGATATTAATCTTTTCAGGGCTGCTTCTTGTAGCTCCTGCACGGGGTCAATCAACAGGTCCTTCACACGCGGGTTTTGACCCGAATGCACCTCTTGGAGGCCACTACCATGAGGGCGAATTGGGGGACAAGCTTCTCGGCCTTGAGTCCGAACTCAAGTGCAACTGTGGCTGTGGCTTAGACCTACATTCATGCCAGTTCCAGATGCAGTGTGGCGTATCGCCTGTGTGGTCCAAACGCATTCGTGATGCGCTGGAGAGTGGAGAGACAGTCGAGGCAGTTGAGGCGGGATTCGTAGCTGATTTCGGGACAACAGTTCTACTGGCACCGCCACCTGAGGGGTTCAATTTGGTCGGCTATCTTTTACCTGCTGTCGCAATTCTGGGGGCGGGAATGCTGCTGGGGATGCTCGCCAGAGGAGGGAGTGTGTCTGGTGAATATGTGCCGGTCACAGAACCTAGCGATGAGGATCTGGCACGCCTCCGTGAAGAAATGCGGAAGCTAGATGAGGCAGAAAGCCCGGACTGGTAGAAGCATTTGCTGGGGTACCCCAGAGCGTCTCATTTTGAGAAGGCCAGGGCAGTAGCGTGAGAGAGCTAGCGCTTCAGTCGTTCACGTAGGTAAGCCAGCCATGCGGGTCATCATTCGACCCCTTAACAGTTTCCCAGAAGTGAGCCTGTAATTCTAGGGAAACCGGGCCAGCCTTTCCTTCACCAATGTGGATTCCATCCACGCTTCTGATTGGGGTCACTTCCGTAGCGGTACCTGTGAAGAATAACTCGTCAGCAGTATAGAGGCTTTCACGGGGAATGTGCTGTTCTCTCACATCATACCCGAGGTCTCGCGCCATTGTGATTACTGCGTCACGAGTAATTCCTGCGAGAGATGTTCCATCCAAGAACGGACTAATGATGACACCATCACGAACCAAAAAGATGTTCATCCCACTTCCTTCGCTTACCAGTCCATCAGGCCCAAGAGCGATCGCATCTCCGTACCCGTTCTCGATAGCTTCCATCTTCATGAGTTGGGCACTGAGGTAATGGCCGCCAGCTTTTGCTCGTGATGGATACGTGTTAGGAAGCGCACGTTGCCACGAAGAAACGCACACATCTACACCATTCTTTAGTGCTTCTTCTCCGAGGTAGGTACCCCACGGCCACGCTGCGATAAATGTTTCTACAGGACTCCCAAATGGGTTGATTCCCGGGGACCCATAACCACGCAGTACCATAGGCCTGATGTAGCCGTTTGCGAGTTCGTTCTTTCTCACGGTGTCTAGGCATGCGGCTTTAATCAGATCTACTGGATGATCTGGGACCATCCGGTAAATCTTTGCCGAGTCCATCAGGCGCCTTATGTGGGCATTGAGCCTGAAAAGTGCTGGTCCTTTATCAGTTTCGTAAGCTCGGACTCCTTCAAACACCGAAGTGCCAAACTGAACAGCTGTTGAAAGGAGATGTAGGTTCGCGTCTTCCCAATGGACAAACTCACCATCTCTCCAGATCCACTCAGCTTCTTGGAATCCAACGGCACCCATCAGACGAGCCCCTTTATCCAGCCGCCATCGACGGCAATTGATTGTCCAGTAACGTAAGATGCTTGCGCTGAACACAAGAAGGCCACAACCGCAGCCAGTTCATCCGGATCTGCCAGGCGACCCATGGGAATCTCACGTTCCCAGCCTTGGTAAGCGCCTTCCAAGCTAACACCATCACGCTCTGCCACGACTTCTGCTAGATGAATCAGTCTCTCTGTTCGGGTATATCCTGGGAGGACATTGTTTACTGTCACGTTAAATGGGGCGACTTCGTTTGAGATAGTCTTCGCAAAGCCTGTAACTCCTGCCCGAATCGCATTTGATAGGATCAGACCATCGACTGGTTGTTTAACCGAGATCGATGTCACGTTCACGATCCGACCCCACTTGTTTTCCTTCATGCCTGGCAAAACCGAACGGACCAGATTCACGACGCTCTCGAAGTTCTGAGCAATCGCATGTCTCCATACTTCGGATGAGTGCGATTCGAATGGACCGGCTGGTGGTCCCCCAGTATTGGTGACCAAGACATCGATCTTTCCAAAAGCCTCTTCGGTTTGAGCTACGAGTGAGTTGACTCCTTCGGGATCTGTGAGGTCGGCTGCGATACTAGAAACGTTCGCCCCTGTAGCCTCTACGATTTCGGCCTGGACATTAGCAAGCTTGTCGGCTGATCGGGAGTTGATCACTAGGCGAACTCCCTCCATTGCGAGTGCATGGGCAATCGCTTTTCCTAGGCCCTGACTGGAGCCACATACAAGTGCTGTTTTGTCTTGGATTCCTAGGTCCATATCACTTTCGATCGAAATAAGTATCTGTGCCGTCCAGCCAATCCTGGCGGGGCGGGGAGAAGACGTCTACATCAAATGTGTCTTCGAGGGCCTCAGCTTTGTGAGGAACGTTTGATGGTATATAGAGAGTTTCACCTGCTGAGACGACCATCTCTTGGAAATCATCAGAGCCTTCTTCCCCAATCCAGAAACGCAGGGCCCCCTCGATGATCCATGTGAGTTGCTCATTCTCATGAGAGTGCATGGGTACGATCGCACCCTTATCTAGATGCACATGAGCGAGCATCATGCGCTCTCCCGAGAATAGTCGGCGCTTGATGGTGTCTGTTACAGTTTCCAGAGGGATATCGTCCCACGGTGTGGGACGCAGTGGAGTGTCGCTCATTGTGTACTCCTGGTTTGCTTGGAGAACCGGCCAATCGGAGCCCCAAGGTGCCCAATGTCAATGGTCAGCATAAGCTTTCTGTGGTTATTGATGGATCCCCGAATCTATGGAAGGCTCAACGAGCCCACTTTTGTGGAGTGGATAACATGGATGATGGAAGCCCTAAAACTGATGCGGATTGGAGAGCACTCCTTAGCAGTGAGGAATACAGAGTTCTCCGAGAGCAGGGTACCGAAGCGGCTTTTTCAGGAAAGTACTGGGATGAAAAGCGGCCTGGAATCTATCGGTGTAGAGGATGTGGATCACCTTTGTTCACAGCTTCTGCGAAGTATGATTCGGGTACAGGTTGGCCCTCTTTTTTTGAACCAGTCGACAACGATGCGGTCGCAACTGAGACGGACAATTCACTCTTTATGGCCAGGACCGAGGTACATTGCTCGCGGTGTAGTGGACACCTCGGCCATCTCTTTCCTGATGGTCCGCAACCGACTGGCCTGCGCTATTGTGTGAACTCGTGTTCGCTTGAACTAGATCAGACAGAGACCTCGCGGGACTCGTTGTCGGGGGATGAGCCCGATAGTTCTTCTGGCGAAGTAAGTGATGGCTAAGGCAATACAGCCACGCCGAGAGTGAAGCTTCCTACTTCAGTTCGCCAAAGAATCGCTCCAGTGTCCACATCGATTGCTACGACTCCACCGAGTGTCCGTGTGTCTCCCTCGTACGTCACGTACACTACGGTTGGGTCCTGACCGAATGCGACGCCATGTGGGTGCGGCCCAGGTAGCTCGATTTCAGTAGACCTGGTGCCGTCCGAAGTTGTAATCGTTATGGAACCAGAACCTCTGTTTGCGACAACTACAGGTGATCCGCCAGGAGCGACTGCTAACTGAGCTGGTTGGGTACCGGTGATTACTTGAGAGCTTTCACGAATGTCCTCACTGATCTCTAGTTTCAGGAGTTTACTCCCATTAGCCAACGCCACTAGAAGGTTTTTTCCTTCGGCCATCCAGGCGGCATTTAAGGGCCTGTCTCCGGTCTCTCCGATTTTAGAGCGGTTAATTTCAACAAATCCGTCAGTTTTTATGATTACCAACTCATCACTGAGCGGACAAATCACTGCTACACGATCTCCGCTTGGTGAGAAGACTGCATCATGAGGTGCTGGGCATAGCTTGGGGTTTGCCAGGACGGTCAGGTCATCAGTCCGTACAAAGGCCACCCGACTTGTCGCTCCCCCACCGCTTAGCCAATAGTCAGGAATCGCTGCAATTGACCCGTCAGGACTCAATCGGACGCGGGAGGCTCCATTGGCCGGTAGGGTTAACCTGCCGACCAAACGCAGTCCGTCTGATTCGTATTTCCAAAAAGATGGTTCGCCATGTGACAGGGTCGCATAGAAATGGGATCCGTCTGGAGAGACGGTGACAGAGTGAGGCTCGTCGCGCTCACCAGGACGACGGTCTAGTGACAAAGAATCAGTTACTCGCCCAGTACGAGCATCGAGTACGAAGATTTGGTCAGTGAAGCCTGAAGTGACAAGAAGACGTTCACCAGGAACAGGTGAGCATGCGGTGGTCAGAATTACCATTCCTATCAATACTCGGGACGTCACGCTAACCAGGTACTGGATCACCTCGGCGGCTCGAGTCCTACAAGTCCTTGGTTCATATCCGAGACCCAGACGAGACCTCGGTGTACCTGTGGTGCCCAGGTGCAGGTATCTCCGCTTCCTCGGTTACAACTTGTACCAGATCCGCCATTATAGATGAATCCGGCTATCTCACGACCCTGATGATCTAGTTCCCCAAGTAGATCGCCAGTGACATCAAGCGCTCGAATTCCGTTTCCGTACCAAGCCAGATAGAGTGTCCCGCTGCCCTCATCAAGCCAGAAGTTATGAGGTGTCTGGCCGGGCACCCTAAACGTGGCTACCTCTCGGGGTTCCAGAAGATTCCGCAGATCCACGACGTGCATAATCCCTGGCGAGTCAAAATCTTCCTCACCAACGAAGACATAGCCTGATTCCGGCCAGTACCATGCATTGTGTGTCTGCCCACCGAGCTCTGAGAGCCTAGATACTTCAACTGGGTTTTCGGGCGATCCGTCCGCAATTCCGTTCCCGACATCTAGGATTACCAATCCAGCATTCCAATGCGAGAGAAACGCCAAGCCATCCCGTACGTAGACGTCGTGAAGGAAGCTCTCTCCAGCCCAGAACCGAGCCACAACACTCGGATTTTCAGGGTCAGAAATGTCGAGTATCCTCAGTCCGTTCCCTATGCCGTCCACGACGAGATACGCATAATCTCCTTCGATCCAGACGTTATGGACGCCCGACTCCAATTCACTTGTGAACCGACTTACAACCGTGGGTGCGAGTGGATTGTCGAGGTCTAGGATTGTGATTCCGTTCAGGGCATCATCCGAGCCTTCATGGGTGATAATCGCCAACTCCCCGTCTGCCCTGACTTTGACGTCGTTCACCACTCTAGCATCAATCTCAATCGAGAAACTCTTCTCTATGGTGTTAAGAGTTGTTCCAGAGGTTGAGATATCCCAAATGTTAAGGGTGTTACCGAAGCTCGACTGTGTTCCGGTTTGTCGTGTGCCCCACGTACCACTGTACAGGACGTCCCCATGAAGCCACAGGTCCGAGGTATAGCGCTCGACCTCGCGGCCAGTGCGGGACACAATGAATGAACCGTCAATGTTTCGATGCAGGATATCAAGTGCCAATGTGTCCGAGATGGTGCCAGCCTGTGCGATTACAGACATCGGTCCAGTTTTATAGCCCACAAATCGTCCATTTTTTGTAACGTATCCGGCTTGTGATGGCTGGACTGACCAGTATACGGGGACTCCCTGGAGTAAGGTGCCCGCCGTATCGCGAGCTTCTAGGGGCAGGTTGATTACGTCCCCGGCCCTGGGGTCGAAGGAAGGGGCTACGATCGTTACGCTTGTGACCGCTGCTTCCAATTCGCTAAGAACCGTGAATCGTACGGCAAGCAAAGCACTTACTTCTGGACCACGAGCGCGCACCCAAGTGTCGTACTCACCAGAGTTCATAGATCCATCTAGAGAAAGTTCTAAGGTGAGAAGACGCTCGTCTCCTGGATTGAGAGTAGGGACCTCGATAGGATCCAGTGACAATCGTGATCCTGGTACCATCGATCCACCTGGGTCACGAATCTCACCCGGTATGAGTTCGACCGGACCAATCGACTGCCCTCCTGTGTTACGGATCTCTACCTGGCCTGTTCGCTCGAGTCCAAGCTCGAGAACTGGCTGAGAGAACTCGAGATGTGGCGGAAGCTCAGGCTCAGAAACCCCACAAGAAGAAGCCAAGATCCCTAATGTTGCCGTAGCAAGTAGGCTTGGTTGGGCCCGTACGATCAACCCAGGTCTCCTATTAAATGAGACGATGATTACCTTACCAAACTACACCTATCAAGGAGGTCTCCAACATCTTGAGACGGTGTCTGATACAAGCTGTGCAGAATTGTTGGCCCGAAGATTGCTGTGATATAGCTGAGTAGGATAACGTTCGCACAACGGACCTATGAGATCATGTTTCGGCTTAAATTAATGGTTTTACTGACTCTCACCCTCATAGGGTGCGGAGAACCGGTCGATTTAGTTTTGCCCTCCAGTGCTGAAATTGAGGCTCACTACCTTTATGAAGGTCGTCTTGGCGCTGAGGTTAAGGGCAACGTCGCAGTGGTGACTGTTGGACAATCTGCGCGACAACTCCGGCGTGGAGGTACCCTGTGGGCGAAAGTTGGCCCTTACATTTTCCTGTTTAGTGAAGAAACCCAACAGCTGTTGAATGATTATCCGAGTCTGGCAGCTGTCAGAGTTATAACTGTGGTCGGAGAGAGTGAGGTCGCGAATGTACTCCTGGGCAGGGATGCTTTGAGTGATATCCAGTGGCGTAGGGCACTCAATATTGCGGGGCGGGCACGTGTGAACGGCACTCAACGTGTCACGCTTCTCCAGGATCTTGTCCGTTGGGGTGAAGACCACGCGGAGGAATACAACTACAATCCAAGGTACGCGCGTAGCAAATAAGCCGGGTCCTCTATGGACTTGGCTAGGGCACTGAGAATAGCTGAGACCTGATGTCGCAAACTATTACCGTGATCCCGGGAGACGGGATTGGTCCAGAAGTCACCCAGTCCGTGATTGCGGTGCTGAAGGCAGCTGATGCCGATCTTGAGTACGATGAGCAAATCGCTGGTCTTGTCGCACTGAAAGAGGTTCGAGACCCACTACCGAAAGCCACTCTGGATTCTGCTGAACAGAATGGCGTCATCCTCAAGGGGCCGCTAGCTACTCCTGTCGGTTCAGGCTTTCGGTCTATCAACGTGGCATTCAGAAAGACCTTCGACCTGTATGCCAACGTACGCCCAGTTAAGACACTCATACCCGGGGGCCGCTACGAAGACATAGACCTCGTTCTGATTCGTGAGAATACCGAAGGCCTTTACGTCGGTGTAGAGCACCATATCGGGATGCATGGAGATCCCCGTGCGGCCGCCGAGTCAGTAATGATCATCACAAGATTCGGTGCGGAGAGGGTGTGTAGGTACGCGTTTGAGTATGCTCGAGCCAACGGAAGGGAAAAAGTTACGCTCGCGCACAAGGCAAACATCTTGAAGTTCACCCAAGGCTTATTCTTGGAAGCAGGACGCAAGGTTGCTGAGGATTTTCCTGACATCGAGTGGGAAGACCGTATCATTGATGCGACTGCGATGCATCTTGTCCTGGATCCTTACCGATTTGATGTGCTTGTTATGGAGAACATGTTCGGGGACATCTTGTCTGATCTTATGGCTGGACTGGTTGGTGGTCTCGGCTTTGCTCCAGCCGGCAACATCGGCACGGATACCGCAATGTTCGAAGCAGTGCATGGTTCAGCACCAGATATCGCGGGTCAGGGGATCGCGAATCCTACGGGTTTGCTCTTGTCAGCTTGTCTAATGCTAGACCACATCGACCAGCATGAGGTTAGCAGTCGGATTAGGTCCGCTATAGATGAAGTGATCCAAGTTGGTCAGGCTCTTACTGTTGATATGGGTGGCGGTGCGTCGACCACGGAGTACACTGATGCTCTAGTGCAAGCTTTAGCCTAGAAAGCGAAGAGGGAGCAGATGGGAAGTGACCGCCCAACCTGGCGTGACCGATACCCCGGGGAAGTCACATGTGTTCGTTGCCTAGAGGTGCATGATCAGATGTATCTAGATCGGTTGCTCTGGTGCGACCGATGCAGGATTCGGGCTCGAAATCGAGCCTCCTGGTGGGGTTGGGCCGGAGGGCTCGTATTCGGCATTGGGGTTGCGATCTACGTTTGGACTGTGATTCGCCCGACCGATCTGGTGATTGGAGGCTGGTTTGGTACGATCGCTGCCGCAATTTGGATCGGGTCGAAAGTCGCTAGAGAGATCATCTATGGTGGTATGCGATTCCGGAACGCACGAGCAGTTGAAGCTACACCACCCGTCCTCGACTCCCCCTAGAGCGCTACCCCTTCACCGAGGACGAGCTAGATTTCCACGCACCCCGAAATTTATCGGGCACCTAACACTCTTAGACCGGACTTTAGACGATGGCCCGCTTCCAAGGCATCGACTTTTATGACCTAGACGCCCTCTTCTCAGAAGAGGAGCGGATGATCAGAGACACTGTACGCGATTGGGTAGAGGATCGGCTGATGCCGGTCATCGCAGAAGCGTACCATAAACGTCGGTTCCCGACCGAACTCATCCCCGAACTTGGGGAATTAGGAGTGCTCGGTGCCAACCTACCAGAACAGTACGGATGCGCCGAACTGAATAATGTGGCTTATGGAATCATCATGCAGGAACTCGAACGCGGGGATTCCGGTGTGCGATCCTTTACTTCGGTTCAAGGTGCACTGGTCATGTACCCCATCCACGCGTTTGGTAGCGAGGAACACCGCACAGAGTGGCTACCGAAGCTGGCTTCAGGTGAAGCGATTGGTTGTTTTGGACTGACCGAGCCAGACTATGGTTCAAACCCAGCGGGTATGATTACCACAGCAAAACAGACGTCAGATGGCTGGCTGCTGAACGGAGCCAAGATGTGGATCACGAATGGATCAATGGCTGACGTCTCAATCATCTGGGCCCAGACCGGTGAGATTGGTGACGTGAATGGTATCAGGGGCTTCGTTGTGCCAACCGACACACAAGGCTTTAGCGCGAAGGACCAGGAGGGAAAGCTTTCACTTCTAGCATCCGACACTAGTGAACTGGTGCTACAGGATGTTGAAGTACCCGATACTGCGATGATGCCCGGTGGAAGCGAGGGTCTCAAGAATGCTCTTATGTGCCTGACGCAGGCACGCTATGGAATTACGTGGGGAGCTGTCGGGGCGGCTATGGCGTGCTTGGATGAAGCGCTCTCGTACTCCAAGGAACGCTTGATGTTCGAAACACCGATCGGTGGTAAGCAGATTCAGCAGGTGCGCCTCGCTGACATGCTCACCGGGATTACCCAGGGTCAGCTTCTTTGCTACCGCTTGGGCCGCATGAAGGACGAAGGCACGATGACACCACAGCAGGTATCACTCGCGAAGCGCGCCAACTGTGATATGGCAACAAATGTAGCGCGTGAAGCTCGGCGACTCCTTGGTGCAAACGGAATCCTGGTCGAATACCATTCGATGCGGCACATGGCCAACCTTGAATCGGTGTACACGTATGAAGGTACCCACGACGTGCATTCGCTTATTCTAGGTCAGGCCCTGACGGGTATCAGCGCGTTCTAAGGGACGGGCTTCCCCTGTGAGAATCTTGGTTGATGCAGATTCTTGTCCGGTCAAGGATGAGGTGTATCGGGTTGCTAAACGCTGCGAATTAGATGTCGTACTAGTCGCTGAGAGATGGCAGCGGGTGCCCAGTGAGCCTTGGATCGAGTTGATAGTGGTGGAGAATGAAGGGAGACTCGATGCTGCAGACGATCGGATCGTCCAAGAGGCTGGTCCAGCTGAGATTGTCGTAACCGAGGACATTCTTTTGGCAGCCCGTTGTCTAGAGTTAGGCGCTAGTGTACTAAGCCCAAGAGGTCGAGTGTTCACAGAAGAGACAATCGGAGAGGCAATCGCCACTCGGACACTTATGGCAGAACTCAGGGAATCCGGTGAGATCACCGGTGGCCCTGCCCAGTTCGAAAAGCGAGACCGTTCGACATTCCTGCAAAGGCTAGATGAAATCATCCAGAAGACACGTTTGAGGAGAGATTGACCGAATTCTGCTCAAGGATACCTTTCCGCTGCAGTCGCATCTGGCCAACACGCCCTGCTAGCTCAACTGGTAGAGCAACTGACTCTTAATCAGTAGGTTCGGGGTTCGAGTCCCTGGCGGGGCACTCGTAAAGTGAATCCTCACAAGCACTTACACGCTTGTGAGGCTTTTTCTATGCCCGTCATAGATGGACTCGCACTTCCAGATGTACTTCCGCCAAAGCCGGTTTATTGAGCTTCAGTATCTTGATGCCAGCGTGTGTGTTGCTGCTGGAATGGTCCTTTAACGCCAGCGAGGCGACCCCCAGTGGAGTACACCCCCCTTATTTCACCGAACCCACCGCTGACCAATACACAACACTTTCTTGCATGTTCAATTTTTTGTATTCATGATCCTTATGGGGCTCCTGACCCCCAAAGCATGCCTACCAAAAACTAGAGAACTTTACCCACTGGTGAAGTTACCAAACTTCGAGATATATGAATTTCATGCGTTACTTTCGACTCTCATTGTTGTTGGCGCTTGTGGCGTGTGAAGAACCCACAGTTCCGCTAATACCTCCCGTCGCGACTTCGATCGCGCTGTCGCCTACGAGCCTGAGCTTTTCCTCGTTGGGTGAGGAACAACAGCTATCCGTTACCGTCAAAGATCAGAACGGGGCGACAATGACCAATGCCGCTGTGACGTGGAGTTCATCTAATGGTTCCGTTGCGACGGTATCATCGACAATGTTCACTAACTCCTTTCTGGTGACTTCGGTGACGGGAGGTACGGCGGAGATCACAGCGACATCGGGATCAGCTACGGGGTCGGTTGCGGTTACGGTCGCTCAGGTTCCTGCGACTCTTTCGCTGTCTGACTCGGCACTGACGTTTGCTTCACTCGCTGATACGACTCAACTCACCGCCACGGTCAAAGACGCGGGTGGGTCCCTTATTTCGGCTCCCACGGTCTCGTGGACTACATCAGACGATGGAGTTGCGACGGTATCATCCACAGGTGTGGTGACTTCGGTCGCCGACGGCAGTGCTACGATCACCGCTACTTCGGGCTCAGCAACCGCTACCGCTAACGCGACTGTAACGTACCAAGAGGCGGTGTTCTACCTCGCAGCGAACGGCGTGACGGTCATATGCTCTGCTGCCGATGTAGGCGAAACAGGCGAAGTGGAAGGGGTCACATACACCAAGCGATCGAAAACCCAGATCGACGCGCTTGTTGATGGAGTAAATTACGCGCCCCTGGCGACCACATGCACCAGTGATGTCACCGACATGACTAACGTGTTCCGAGACGCCACGTCGTTCAATCAGGACATTGGCTCGTGGGACGTCAGCAGCGTCACGGACATGCCTTACGTGTTCAGAAGCGCCACGTCGTTCAATCAGGACATTGGCTCGTGGGACGTCAGCAGCGTCACGAACATGAACGCTATGTTCTCCGGAGCCGTCGCGTTCGATCAGGACATCGGTTCGTGGGACGTCAGCAGCGTCACGAACATGGAGACCGTGTTTAACGGAGCCGACGTGTTCAATCAGGACATCGGTTCGTGGGACGTCAGCACCGTCACGAGCATGTACGGCATGTTCTCCGGAGCCGAGGCGTTCAATCAGGACATCAGTTCGTGGGACGTCAGCAGCGTCACGGACATGGCGCAGATGTTCTACGGAGCCGACGTGTTCAATCAGGACATCAGTTCGTGGGACGTCAGCAGCGTCACGAAGATGAACCGGATGTTCAGAGACGCATATGCGTTCAATCAGGACATCGGATCGTGGGACGTCAGCGCCGTCACGAGCATGTACGGCATGTTCTCCGGAGTCCCCGCGTTCAATCAGGACATCAGTTCGTGGGACGTCAGCAGCGTCACGAGCATGTACTACATGTTCTCCGCCGCCTCAGCGTTCAATCAGGATATCAGTTCGTGGGATGTCAGCAGCGTTACAACCATGGAGCGCATGTTCCAGAGCGCCGTCGCGTTCAATCAGGACATCAGTTCGTGGGACGTCAGCAAGGTCACGGACATGAGGTACATGCTCAACAACGCCGACGCGTTCAATCAGGACATTGGCTCGTGGGACGTCAGCAGCGTCACGGACATGAGCTACATGTTCAAGAGCGCCGACATTTTCAATCAGGATTTGAGCGGCTGGTGTGTCTCTCTCATCACTGGTAAGCCCACTAGTTTCGATACCGAAACGACCTCCTGGGTTCTCCCTCGTCCGGTATGGGGAACATGTCCTTCGTAGGGGAACCCTCCGAGCGCACCTACCAGTTCTCCAATTAGCGAGCGGCTCAGGTACTACTCAGGGTGTCTGACAGACCTTAGGGCCTAGTGACTCTTAATCAGTAGGTTCGGGGTTCGAGTCCCTGGCGGGTAACTCGGATAAGTCCAATCCTCACAAGCACTTACACGCTTGTGAGTGCTTTGCTTATGGGGCACTACTGAAATCTTGAGTCTACCATAAGTCTACCAAGGGACTCGTTATTAGGGGTATTCAGGGGCTAATCGCAGGCAGAGAGATTTCTGCCGATACCCCCCCGTCTGGCAGATAGGGGGTGGACAACCGTAGTGAATATGCACACTATATTTATCCGATGAGAATAGTTCTCAATCTCATGCGAGAATAGTTCTCAGTCTCATATGGCTATCATCTGATCAATTCCTTCTTACATCCAATCTTTCTGATGCGCCTTCTGTTAGCAGCTTTAGTTGTGGCCCTTTCGGCCTGCGAGGACGATGCAATCCTTGATCCAACTGAGAAGGGACCTCCGGAAGGCAGTTACGGGCCCGCGACGTTGCAATCGACAGAAGGTGCTCTGCTCTCTCCCCATGGCGATGACGAAGGCAAGCGCCGTGCCTTGTCCAAGAACCCAAAACGCTTTTAGGAGAAACATGCGAATGGTAACCCTCGCCAACG
>CAJWPN010000057.1:0-15707 GCA_913045345.1 uncultured Gemmatimonadales bacterium | reverse complement strand
GTGAGGGCGGGCGCACTGTCGGCGCTGGTGTCGTAACCGAAATCCTCAAATAAAGTCACTGCGAGACCCGACTAAGAGGCTCAATTATGCCCCGGGACAAAATTGTCCTCGCCTGCGAAGATTGTAAGGAGAGGAATTACAATAAGACCAAGAATAAACGCTTGCATTCTGAGCGTGTGGAGTACCGTAAATACTGCCCACGCTGTCGTACACATACGCAGCATAAAGAAACGAAGTAGATAGGCCAGCTCATGTCAGTCATCGATAAAGTTAAGGATACCCGTTCCTTCTTGGAGGAATGCGTCACTGAACTCCAGAAGGTCACATGGCCAGATTGGGATCAACTCCGTAGTGCGACGATCGTGGTGGGTGTTTTTACCGCATTGGTCTCTCTTGTTATCTGGATTATGGACAAGACGTCTGATGTGGTGGTGTCTTGGATTATGGGGATCTTCGGTGCCTAATGACTGATACGATGGCAGGTACAGAATGGTACGCGATCCAGACTTATTCTGGACATGAGAAAAAGGTCCAGAGACTGATTGAGCTAAGGATCGAGGAAGAGCCTGGAACTGAGCCAGCTCATGAGATTAGGCAGGTGTTAGTACCAACGCACGAAGTGGTGGAAATTCGGAATGGAAAACGGGTCACTGTAACAAAGAGGCTTTATCCAGGCTATGTACTTGTCGAGATGCTGTTCAATGAGCGGACCCAGCACGTGATCAACAACATCCAGGGCGTCATCAAGTTTGTAGGTCAAGGGAAGGCTCCACAGCCTTTGCGTGACGACGAGATCAACAAAATCCTTGGTGTTGAAGAAGAGAAAGAGGATGAGACTTTTGAAGAGATTCCCTTCCACGTTGACCAGGTGGTTGAGGTAACCCAAGGGCCGTTTACTGATTTCAGTGGAACGGTCCAGGAAGTCTATCCAGATAAGGGAAAGGTGAGGGTTGAGGTTTCACTCTTCGGTCGCCCGACATCAGTCGAACTCGACTATACAGATTTAAAAGGCTACTAAGCGCTGAGGCTGTAAGGAAAATAAGATAGAATGGCAAAAAAGGTTATTGGCTTCATTAAACTCCATGTGCCGGGTGGGCAGGCTAATCCGGCTCCACCCGTGGGTCCCGCGCTTGGTCAGCATGGGCTCAACATCATGGAGTTTTGTAAGCAGTTCAACGCGCAAACTCAGGATAAGCAAGGGATCACGATTCCAGTTGAGATAAGCGTTTATGCTGACCGATCCTTCTCATTCATAACTAAAACACCTCCTGCATCAGTCCTCATAATGCGGGAGATCGGGCTTTCTTCGGGTTCGGGTGAACCAAATCGGTCCAAGGTGGGTCAGATTACCCGTGCTCAGCTCGAAAAGATTGCTGAGATGAAAATGGAGGACTTGAACGCGAATGACATCGACGCAGGCGCGGAAATGATAGCCGGCACAGCGCGGTCGATGGGTGTAGTTATTGCGGGGTCGGAGGAGGCCATGAATGTAGAGATCGTGGACCCCTCGGAAACCAAGGCCCAAGGTGGAGAGGCGGGCCAGACAGCAGAAGCAGTTGAAGCAGAAGAAGATGGTGTACCAGTAGACATGGCAGAAGAGGGGTAGTGTCTTAACGCACACACCCCACCCGCACCACCGACTGAGAGCCGTCAGCGGTGGAAGGGGAAACGAACGGCTCGGTGCTAGATGGCCAAGAAGAGTAAACGATACTCCGAAGCGCGCTCGGGAATTTCCGTGGGTGTGAAGTTCGCCCCAGGAGAGGCAGTGAGGCTCGTGAAGGAGCTTGCATCAGCAGGCTTTGATGAGACTGTGGACGTAGCTACCCGCCTAGGAGTTGACCCTCGCAGGGCAGACGAACTGGTGCGCGGAACAGTTGCCCTGCCTCATGGGACAGGAAAATCTGTGCGTGTATTAGTTATAGCACAGGGTGAAAAAGAAGCGGAAGCGAAGGAAGCAGGTGCCGACTACGTCGGTGTTGAATTTCTAGAAAAGATAGAGGGTGGTTGGTTGGATTTTGATGTATGTGTTGCCACGCCTGACTTGATGGGCAAGGTAGGTCCTCTGGGGCGTGTATTAGGCCCCCGTGGTCTGATGCCTACACCTAAAGCTGGTACGGTGACATTCGATATTGGCCGATCAGTCGAGGAGATTAAGGCTGGGAAGATAGAGTTCCGGGTCGACAAGACTGGGATTGTCCATGCACCAATTGGGAAGGTGTCTTTTTCTGAAGAGCAGCTCAGTGAGAACCTCGGTGCATTCATGGATGAAATTATTAGGTCGAGGCCTTCGGGTGCGAAGGGTACGTACCTGAAGAGTGTCACCGTATCAAGCACGATGGGGCCGGGTGTGAGCATCGACACCAATCTCTACGGGAAAGGTGCCTGATGGATCGTGTAGCCAAGGAGACTTTCGTCACGGAACTTCGAGATCGTCTCAATAAAGCCCCAGTTGTCTACCTGACAGATTTCACGGGACTAGATGTCAAGGAGATGACGGGTCTTCGTAGGTCACTCAAGGAATCCGGAGCTGAGTACCTTGTCGTAAAGAACCGTCTCGCAAAGCTCGCATTTGCAGAGACGGAATTACCCGACATCACGGAAAACCTAGAAGGTCCTACTGGCATGGTGTTCGGGTATGATGGGCCTGTGGCCCCGGCTAAAGCACTGAGCGAATTCGCTAAGCTTCACAATAAGAAGCCAACCTTCAAGCTAGGTATCATGGATGCCAAAATCCTTGATATCGCGCAGATCGACCGGATCGCTAAACTTCCGTCTCATGAGGCACTTCTTGCGCAGCTAGCGGGTGTCATGGAAGCACCATTAGTCGAGTTGGCCAGTGTGCTAGGGGCCAAGTTGCAAGAGATGGCAGGCCTACTCGGAGCACTCCAAGAAAGGGGACCTGAGGAGCCAGCTGAGGAAGAGGCTGCCGAGGAGCCAGCTGAGGAAGAGGCTGCCGAGGAGCCAGCTGAGGAAGAGGTTGCCGAGGAGCCAGCTGAAGAAGAGGCTGCTGAGGAACCAGCTGAAGAAGAGGCTACCGAGGAGCCAGCTGAAGAAGAGGCTGCCGAGGAGCCAGCTGAGGAAGAGCCAGCTGAGGAACCAGCTGAAGAAGAGGCTGCTGAGGAGCCAGCTGAAGAAGAGGCTGCCGAGGAGCCAGCTGAGGAAGAGGAGGAGGATGAGTAGATATCAGCCTTTTTTCTTGAAGAAAGGATGTAGTTGGTCAGATGTGGGCGCATTTCTAATACAGACAGAGTTAACCCAAATTCCGGAGATCTTGCCGGAGTGAATTAGGAGGAATCAGGGAAGATGGCGACGAATCATGAAGAACTGCTCGAAACTATTGGTAGCATGACCGTTCTAGAGCTTTCTGAGTTCGTTGATGCTTTTAAAGACAAGTTCAACGTCACAGCTGTAGCAGCTCCGATGGCGATGCCTGGAGCAGCAGCAGGTGAGGACGCTGGAGCTGCTGAAGAGAAGGACGAATTTGATGTCGTCCTCGAAAGCATCGGCGAGAAGAAAATTCAAGTCATCAAGGTCGTGCGTGAGCTGACTGGTCTCGGTCTTAAGGAAGCCAAAGAAGTAGTAGATAGTGCTCCGGGCCCGGTGAAAGAAGCCGCTACGAAGGAGGAGGCTGAAGAGATGAAAGCTAAGCTGGAGGAGGTTGGGGCGGCCGTAGCGCTTAAGTAGTGCTTTTTTACCATAACCAATCCTCGATTGGTAACGCTCGACATATATGGGCAAGCATTGATTCTTGCCTGAAGAGTTGCCTACCTCTGTGGGGGTTGCTCGCAGGCAAAGCATTGATGTGTTCGTCTCATCAACACCATACATACTGGTCGCCGATACAGGCGGCCTGGTAAGAAGGGGGGCAAACCTTGGAATTACGCAAGGATAATCGACCGATCCTCAGTTTTGCTAAGCTTGGATCGGTTATGCCGATGCCGAACTTGTTAGATGTTCAGCTTCACTCGTTTGGGAAACTGGTTGGTTCCGGGAGTGACGATGGCGGTCAATGGGATTTCGGCCTAAATCGGGTCTTTGGAGAAATTTTTCCGATCTCGGATATCAACCACAACTTCACGCTTGAGTTCATTAGCGCGTCGCTAGGGGATCCCAAGTATTCCGTTGAAGAATGCATTGAGCGGGATATGACCTATGCCGCTCCACTCAAAGCGATGCTGCGTCTCATAGTCTGGGAGATGCCTGAAGAGGAAGAGGGCAAGAAGAAGAAGAAAAAGAAGGGGCCTCCCCCGGAGGACCGTCGCCCCACCGATATTATTGAGAAAGAAGTATATCTCGGCGACCTGCCACTCTTAACCGATCTTGGAACCTTCATTATAAATGGGGCGGAGCGGGTGGTTGTGAGTCAATTACACCGATCTCCTGGTGTTGTGTTCGAAGAAAATATTCATCCCAATGGCACCAAGCTTTATAGCGGAAGAATTATCCCCTTCCGGGGGTCTTGGGTCGAATTTACGCTCGACATTAACGATATCTGCTATGTACACATTGATAAGAAGAAGAAGTTTCCAGCCACTGCTCTTCTTAGGGCTCTAGGATACAGCTCTGACGCGGAGATCTTTCAGCTCTTCTATGACGTGACTGAGTTTAAGCTTACTGGAAAGCAGGCGGTCCCGACTGATGAGTTACTGGGCAAAGTAGTAGCTGAGGATTTTCTTGATTCAGAAAGTGGTGAGATTCTTGTAGAGAACGGTGAGGAAATAGACGAGGAAGTCATCGAGATTCTAGAGCGCCTTAAGGTAAAGAAGCTCAAGATCTATACGACAGATCGTCAGACCCCCCGGGGCGATAGCCCCATGATCAAGAACACGATCAAGAAGGATCCGACAGAATCTGAAGAAGAAGCATTATATGCGATTTATTCGCTTTTACGTCCTGGTGATGCCCCCAATGTCCAGACGGCTCGCCTAGCACTCGAACAAGTTTTCTTCAGTCCGAAGCGATATGATCTTGGTCGGGTAGGGCGCTATAAGATGAACCAACGTCTTGGTGTTGAATTGCCCAGGACTCAAACTATCCTAACCAACGAAGATTTCGTGTCCATTGTCAGGCACCTAATCGAGCTCAATGAAGGCCGAGGGTACACGGACGATATTGATCACCTTGGGAACCGCCGGGTTCGCACGGTTGGTGAGCTTATCGCGAACCAGTTCAGTGTTGGTCTTAGCCGGATGGCCAGGCTTGTCAAAGAGCGGATGTCTATCAATACCGATCCATCAAAGATCACTATTGATGAACTGGTAAACGCACGAACAGTCTCTGCTGTGATCCAGGCTTTTTTTGGCTCGAGTCAGTTAAGCCAGTTCATGGATCAAACCAATCCACTTGCAGAGATGACCCACAAGCGTCGTCTCTCAGCGCTTGGCCCGGGTGGATTAACTAGGGAACGTGCTGGCTTTGAAGTGCGTGATGTTCACTACTCGCACTATGGTCGGATGTGTCCGATCGAGACGCCTGAAGGTCCGAATATTGGTTTGATCACTTCTCTGACGACCTATTCCAGGATCAACGACCTTGGTTTTGTGGAGACACCCTATAGGCGTGTCAAAAACGGTAAGGTCACAAGAAAGATTGAATGGTTGTCAGCGAACGAGGAAGAAGAGGTGCGTATTGCTCAGGCAAATGCGCCCTTGGGGCCTAAGGGTAACTTCGAAAATGAGTTCGTACTTTGTCGCGAGCGAGGAGATTTTCCACTACTTCGTCCTGCCGATATCGATTATATGGATGTTGCACCAGACCAGCTTGTGTCTGTTGCGGCAGCACTAATCCCCTTTTTAGAGCATGATGATGCTAACCGGGCACTCATGGGCTCGAATATGCAGCGCCAAGCCGTCCCGCTTTTGTATACGGATGCTCCACTTGTTGGAACGGGCTTGGAGGCGAAGGTCGCATCTGATTCAGGGGCAGTCGTTACTGCTGACCGTGCTGGGAAAGTGGTAGAAGTCACGGCAAAAGAAGTAGTGATCGACACAGGAACAATAAAACCGGGAACTGCTGGCCAACCCCTTGCAAAACTTACTCAGTTCGACCGGTATCCACTCAAAAAGTTTTGGCGCACCAATCAGGATACAGCGATCAATCAACGGCCCCTGGTACAGGTAGGTGAGGAGCTTGGGAAAGACGATATTATTGCCGACGGACCAAGTACCGATTCTGGTGAGCTAGCACTTGGTCGGAATGTTCTGGTCGCATTTATGCCCTGGTACGGATCGAACTTTGAAGACGCGATCTTGATTAGTGAAAAATTAGTCAAAGATGACGTTTTCACTTCAATCCATATCCAAGAGCTTGAGCTGCATGTAAGAGATACAAAGCGAGGCATGGAGGAGATAACGCGTGAGATCCCAAACGTCGCTGAGGAAAACCTTACAGATCTCGATGAAAGAGGGATCATACGTGAAGGAGCACGGGTCCAGGCAGGGGATATTCTTGCTGGAAAAATCACACCAAAGGGAGAGACCGAACTCTCACCCGAAGAGAAGCTTCTGACTGCGATTTTTGGTGAGAAAGCGAAGGATGTTAAGGATTCATCTCTAAGGGTTCCTCCGGGCATGACCGGAACGATAATCGATGTGAAAATTTTCTCACGCCGGATCGACGATCCGCTGCTCGAAGAAGATCACGGGTTGAAGATTGGAGATCTTAGGGATCGGGAACGGTACGAGATTAAGCGAATCCAACAGGCCCGTGACGAGGAAGTTCGCGAGATTTTAGTTCGTCAAACGGTCAGCTTGATGTTGAAGAGGGGCACCGTTGATCCATTTATGGAAGAGGGTGCAAAGTTCACAAAAGAAGGTCTTGAGCAGATCAATTTTCAACAGGTTGATCTAAGGACTTTCAAGGTCCAAAATAAGTCTGCAAGTGAACGCCTCCGGGGTGTACTGGATGAAGCTGAAAGTCGGATAGCACAGATAAAGGAGAGCACGGAAGAACAAATCGATAAAGTCTTTCAGCCTGACGAACTCCCTCCCGGTGTGGTCCAACTGGTTAAGGTCTATGTAGCTGAGAAGCGAAAAATCTCAGTGGGTGACAAGATGGCTGGACGGCATGGCAATAAAGGAATCATTGCACGGATCGCACCCGAAGAGGACATGCCGTTTCTTCCAGATGGAACACCGGTTGAAATCGTGCTCAACCCACTAGGTGTACCATCTCGAATGAATGTCGGTCAGATCCTAGAAACCCATTTGGGGTGGGCAGGGAAGGTTCTGGGTTTTGAGGCCAAAACCCCTGTATTCCAAGGTGCGACTGAGAATGAGGTTGGAGGATTACTTAAGCTGGCCGGCCTTAAGTGGGTTCAGGAGGCTTACGACCTAAAGGCTTCTCCTCCGGCAGGGCTGAGTGAGATCGAAACACTTGTGGCGGCGACAGGGCAACTCCCAGTTGCAATGGCTGGTCGAGGAGATGGAAATGGCAATGGTTCGGCCCCGGATGATGAGGCACATGGGATTGGACAGTCATTAGATGCCTATCTATCGCTTGATACAAGTAAGAAGCACAAGAGGCTTTTTGACCAACTGGGAGCATTTCTTTTGGAAGCCGGAGATGAACTTGCTACGCGTAAGGGAGAGAAACTCACCACCCTCTTCCCGGCGATCCAGAAACTAAAGGGTCGTTCTGTGATTAAGTCCGGACTTGATGATGCAGTCAATGAGTTAATGGAACACTGCGAGATCTTACCCAACGGAAAGATTTGGCTTAGGGATGGACGTAGTGGTCGCCGCTTCGATCACCCTGTTACAGTTGGCGCGATCTATATGCTGAAGTTAAGCCATCTCGTAGATGATAAAATCCACGCGCGGTCCATTGGGCCATACTCTCTGGTCACTCAGCAGCCCCTGGCGGGTAAGGCGCAGTTTGGTGGTCAGCGCTTTGGTGAAATGGAGGTTTGGGCACTTGAGGCGTACGGGGCGGCGCACACGCTTCAGGAAATTTTGACCGTCAAGTCAGATGATGTACAAGGCCGCTCGAAGGTTTATGAAGCGATTGTCAAAGGTGACAACCTTCCGAAGCCTGGTATACCAGAGTCGTTCAACGTGCTTGTTAAAGAACTACAAGCCCTTGGTCTGAGCGTCACCTTGGGTGAGGAGGAATAAATGATTGATTTTCCTAAGACTAGGGATCAGGAAAGCTCGGACTTCGAGTACATCAGGGTACGGCTTGCTTCGCCTGATGAGATACGGAATTGGTCCTTTGGCGAGGTAGTTAAGCCAGAGACGATTAACTATCGCTCATTTAAGCCAGAGCGAGACGGTCTATTCTGCGAGCGGATTTTTGGGCCTGTGAAGGATTGGGAGTGTCACTGCGGTAAGTTCAAGAGAATTCGGTTTCGTGGACATGTTTGTGACCGTTGCGGTGTCGAGGTGACGTTATCGAAGGTCCGCCGAGAGCGTATGGGCCATATAGAACTTGCGGTTCCGGTGGCCCACATATGGTTCTTTAAGACTCTGCCGAGCCAACTTGGTTATCTACTGGGCATGTCGTTACGTGACCTAGAGAAAGTGATCTACTACGCATCGTATGTCGTTACTCACCCGGGTAAACAGGACATTGATGGGGTAGCTGTGGAGTTTCAACAGCTCCTGGATGAAGACGAGTATTATGACTTGCGCGTTAAGGCTCGCGATGAAGGGGACGAGGATTTCAAAGCAGAAATCGGCGCGGAAGCTGCACGGACGTTACTGGGGCTACTTGATACACCCGATAAGAAAATCAAGGATCGAAATACAGATGGTAAAGGCCTTGACCGGCTTGCCGAATGGCTCCGACATGAAATAGCAACAGAGACTTCACAGCACCGTAAGAAAAAGAAATTAAAGAGACTTAAGGTCGTTGATGCTCTCCGGAACTCTGGTAACACGCCTGAGAGTAGGAATCGCCCAGAGTGGATGATCCTAGACGTAATTCCAGTTATCCCCCCTGACCTTCGACCACTAGTCCCACTCGATGGTGGAAGATTTGCAACTTCGGATCTCAACGACCTCTACCGGAGAGTTATCAACCGGAATAATCGACTCAAAAAGCTGATCGACATGAAGGCTCCGGAGGTTATTCTTCGGAATGAGAAACGGATGCTCCAGGAGGCTGTGGATGCTCTGTTCGATAATGGTCGGCGCTCAAAGGCTATACGGGGTCGTGGCAAGCGGCCGCTAAAGTCACTGAGTGATATGTTGAAGGGCAAACAGGGACGTTTTCGGCAAAACTTACTGGGTAAGCGAGTGGACTACTCGGGCCGCTCAGTTATCGTAGTTGGGCCTGAGCTCAAGCTCCACCAATGTGGACTTCCGAAAGCGATGGCAGTTGAGTTATTTAAGCCGTTCATCATACATGAGCTTGAAAAGCGTGGTGAGGCAGAGACTGTCAAGCGTGCCAAGAAGATTGTTGAGCAGAATGATCCAAAGGTGTATGAGGTTCTTGAGGATATAATCAAGGACCATCCTGTTTTATTAAATCGGGCTCCGACTCTACATCGTTTGGGTATCCAAGCTTTCGAGCCAGTCCTTGTCGAGGGTAAGGCAATCCGGATTCACCCTCTCGTGTGTGCGGCATTCAACGCCGACTTTGACGGTGATCAGATGGCTGTTCATGTGCCTCTCTCGTTTGAGGCACAACTTGAAGCCAGAGTTCTTATGTTGGCCTCAAATAATATTCTTCTGCCATCTAATGGACGTCCGGTGGCCTCACCGACACAGGATATGGTGATTGGGTCATACTATCTCACTAATCCCGGAATCCGTATCACGGATCTTGAACGGGTGGCAGAAGATCCAAAAGCGCCAAAAGACCGTCGCGAGAAGGCGGATGCAGAACTCGATGAGCTCTACAAGGGTGCACCTCGATTCTCTACATACGGAGAGGTCGAGATGGCCCTTGCTCAGGAGGACCTGGTATTTGAGTCACCAGTTTGGTATTGGGTTGGTGAGCAGCACGGTGAAGAGAATGGCCACTGGGTCAGAACTGCAGCAGGACGGGTGCTGTTCAACTCGATTGTACCTGACGAAGTCGGTTTTTTGAACAAGACATTCGGTAAGAAAGAACTCGGAGACCTTGTATTTGATTGTTTTGAGAACACAGGTCTTGGAAAGACAACTGAATTTCTCGATCACTTAAAGAATTTCGGATTTGGTTACGCGACGATGGGCGGGATCAGCGTCGGAATCTCGGATCTCGAAGTGCCGCATGAGAAAGCAGCGATTTTGAAAGAGGCAGAGGAACAAGTTGCGCGGTTCCAGAAAGCCTATGGGAGTGGGTTTATCTCAAATGGAGAGCGCTACAACAAGGTCATCGATACCTGGACGCACGCTAACAACGATGTTGCGGACGCGATGGTTCAACATCTAGAACGCTCCAAGGATGGTTTCAATCCAGTCTACATGATGATGACATCGGGTGCTCGTGGTAATAGGGACCAAATGCGCCAGCTTGCCGGCATGCGAGGTCTCATGGCAAAGCCACAAAAGAAGTTGACGGGTGGGATTGGTGAGATCATTGAAAGCCCGATTAAGGCGAATTTCCGTGAAGGGCTGTCTGTGGTTGAATATTTCATCTCCACCCATGGCGCTCGGAAAGGTTTGGCGGATACTGCTCTGAAAACTGCTGATGCAGGGTACTTAACAAGACGCCTGGTCGACGTTGCTCAAGATGTAACGGTTGCAGCAGAAGATTGTGGCACAATCCTCGGACTTGAGATGACCGCGCTCAAGGAAGGCGAGGATATCATAGAACCGCTGGCTGACCGGATTGTCGGTAATGCGGCCCTTGAAGATGTCTACGACCCAATAGATGGCGAGCTTCTTGTGGAAGCTGGTGCGTTGATCGACGAGGCCGTAGCGGTCTTGATCGAGGATGCGGGTTTACAGATGGTCCGAATCCGATCAGTCCTGACGTGTGAATCGAAGCGTGGAATCTGCCGGATGTGTTATGGTAGAAACCTTGCGACAATGAAGCCTGTAGATATTGGTGAAGCTGTGGGTATCCTTGCCGCACAATCGATTGGAGAGCCTGGTACCCAGCTGACACTGCGAACTTTCCATATTGGCGGAACAGCTGCGCGTATTGCTGCACAGACACAACGAAAATCCAAAATAGATGGAATTGTGGAGCTTGAGCGCGTTACAACTGTGAAGACCCCTGATAAGAATCAAATTATCACTTCACGTGAGGGTCAGATTCTCCTTAAGACCGAAGACGGCGGTATTCGGAGTCGTCTGTCAGTTCCGTATGGAGCGACCCTAGCGGTTCAGGAAGGTCAGGCGATCGAATCCGGTGATTTGTTGTTCAGCTGGGATCCCTACTCAGAGCCGATTGTTGCGGATGTGAAGGGTGTGGTGAAGTTCATTGACATCGTTGATGAACAAACAATGCGTGAAGAGCTTGATGAATCCACTGGTCGCCGACAGATGACCATTATTGAGGATCGCGAGAAAAAGCTTCACCCAACCATCCAAATCCAGAAGAAGACGAAAAAAGGTGAGAAACAAAGAGAGTTTATTGTGCCGGTTGGGGCGCAGCTCACAGTACGCGACGGCGATGAGATAAACCCTGGTGACATCATTGCTAAGATTAGCCGTGAAGTCTACAAGACCCGTGATATTACTGGCGGCCTACCGCGGGTGGCCGAACTCTTTGAGGCCCGAAGGCCGAAAGACCCCGCTGTCATCACGGAGATCGATGGCGTAGTGTCTTTCGGGGGGATAAAGAGAGGAAAGCGTGAGGTTCACGTGACTCCAGAGTTAGGCGATCATCGGACCTACGCTGTTCCTGTGGGCAAGCACATGAGGGTACACGAAGAGGACCGTGTTCGAGCAGGTGACCGGTTAAGTGAGGGCCCGATCAACCCGCATGATATCCTCGCCATTAAAGGTCCCAGAGCAGTTCAAGAGTATCTGCTAAATGAAATCCAGGAGGTGTATAGACTTCAGGGTGTCAAGATCAATGACAAACACATCGGTGTAATTGTTAGGCAGATGCTCCAAAAAGTGCGGGTGACGAACTCAGGTGACACGAATCTCCTTGAGGGGGAGAACGTCGATCGATCAGAGTTCCGGACTGTGAACGAAAACGCGATTCAAGAGGGCTTGAAGCCAGCGCGTTCCGAGCCACTACTATTAGGAATCACGAAAGCTAGTCTTACGACTGAATCGTTCATTTCTGCAGCATCCTTCCAGGAGACGACCCGTGTACTTACCGATGCTGCAGTGCGGGGAGCTAATGATGAGCTCAAGGGCTTAAAAGAGAACATCATAATCGGACATCTTATACCTGCGGGTACTGGTGCACATCGCTATCAATCAGTGGAGTTCATGGTCGAACAGTCCTATTATGATGAAGAGATCATCCCGCTTACGGAGGCTGGAGAATTGGTGTCGGGGTTGAGCACAGTAGAGTAGGGTTCAGTCATAGACTTGGCTGGAAGGCTATTCGGTTATGCCGGAAGTAAGGGGGGGCTTCTCTAGAAAGTTAGAGAGCCCCCTTTCCATCTTTGATTAGGACCCAAAAAGTCCTAGTGGTTAGTGGGGCACAAATCTGGGTGCAGTTCCTCTTTGAGAATCCGACAAACGAGCGCTGCCAGGACCCCTGAAATACCGCTCAATGAAGCGGAATTCCCCGTTGACACCATCTTGGCCCTTTTCTATTTTTTTCTGCTGTAGTTGAAGCGGGTACTCTCAATAAAAGTGAGTCACCCTTTGATGCGCCGAGAGGCGCGTTTTTTTTCAAGATCATGAGGTTACGGACTACACCTGATGCCGACGATCAATCAGCTAGTTAGGAAGGGCCGAAGGGCAGTTCAAAAAAAGAACAAAGCTCCGGCCTTGCAACGGAACCCGCAGAAGCGGGGGGTATGCACACGTGTATATACTACAACTCCCAAAAAGCCGAATTCCGCATTGCGGAAAGTAGCAAGAGTGCGCCTTACTAATGGTTTTGAGGTGACCGCGTACATTGGTGGGGAAGGTCACAACCTTCAGGAGCACTCCATTGTGCTTATCAGAGGTGGTCGCGTGAAGGATCTTCCAGGTGTGCGGTATCACATCATCAGAGGCACGCTCGACACATCCGGAGTAAGTGATCGAAGGCAGGGTCGTTCCAAGTACGGCGCTAAGCGGCCAAGGTAAGGCTGATTTCCGATGAGTCGCCGTTCACAAGCTGAAAGAAGAGAGACCCCTCCTGACGCTCGGTTTCAATCTCCCACTGTTACAAAATTCATTAACAATCTGATGCTTGACGGCAAGAAATCAGTGGCCGAAAGAATCTTCTATAATGCGATTGAAATACTCGAAAAGCGTTCAGGCACGTCAGGCCTAGAAGCTTTCGAACAAGCGTTGAATAATGCTAAACCTGCTCTCGAAGTGAAAAGTCGCAGGGTGGGTGGGGCGACATATCAGGTTCCGATTGAGGTTCGACCAGACCGGCGAACGGCCTTGGCTACGCGCTGGCTTATAGGATTCGCACGAGCTCGATCTGAAAAAAGTATGGCCGAACGACTAGCAGGAGAGTTTCTGGCTGCGAGTCGGGGTGAGGGTAACACTATAAAAAAGAAAGAAGACACACACCGGATGGCAGAGGCAAACAAGGCGTTCGCCCACTACCGCTGGTAGGAGTTAAGACAAGGATTCAAAGACGAAAAATTTGGGACGCGATGGCCTCTCTTTTAGGGTGGAGGCCCTCTCCGATCAGAGGAGCGCGGATGACTGTTGACCCGTAAGAGGGTTACAGCGGCGAATGCCGTGCTCTTTTTTCGTTTCTAAAGGCGATCATGAACTTAATACTCAAGACAGAAAAGGTTAGGAGAGAAGGACGTAGATAGATGCCTAGGATTACCCCGCTACCGCAACTTCGAAATATTGGCATTATGGCGCACATTGATGCCGGTAAGACGACGACTACCGAACGTATCTTGTTCTATACAGGACGAGTACATCGGGTAGGTGAGGTACATGATGGCGCGGCGACTATGGACTGGATGGAGCAAGAACAAGAGCGTGGAATCACCATCACATCCGCAGCGACTACCTGCTATTGGCATCGCTTAGATACTGATTATCGGATAAATATCATAGACACCCCCGGTCACGTGGACTTTACAGCTGAAGTTGAGCGTTCTCTGCGTGTACTAGATGGTGCAGTCGCTGTTTTCTGTGCTGTGGGTGGTGTTGAGCCACAGTCTGAAACTGTTTGGAGACAGGCAGACCGCTACACGGTGCCGAGGATTGCCTTGGTAAACAAGATGGACAGAATCGGGGCGAACTTTGGGAATGTTGTAGAGATGATGAAGGATCGACTAGGTGCTAACGCCTATCCTGTGCAGTACCCCCTTGGCGAGGGAGAGTTGTTCACGGGGGTAGTGGATATAGTAGAGCGCAAATCCATCATTTACGAAGATGAAATGGGCTCACAGTTTGCAGAGAGTGAGATCCCAAGCGGCCTTCAAGATAAGGTTGAAGAGTTGCGTCAAGAGTTACTTGAGGCGGCGATTGAGCACGATGATGACTTGCTTGAGAAGTACCTGAGCGGAGAAGAGCTTACGAATGATGAATTCCGGCACGCAATTAGGGCAGCAACCATCAAAGGAGTTCTTTTCCCTGTCTTCTGTGGCTCTGCTTTTAAGAACAAAGGCGTTCAGGCCCTTCTTGATGGTGTGATTGACTACTTACCATCACCAGTTGACGTTCCAGCAATTCAGGGGCACCTACCCCAGCATGACGAGACTTTTGAGAGTCGTGAAGCGAATGATGATGCTCCTTTCTCAGCTTTGGCTTTCAAGATTGCCACTGATCCATATGTTGGAAAACTGACCTTTTTCCGCGTTTATTCCGGCTCGCTTCCTTCGGGTAGCTACGTGTATAACGCAACCAAAGGCAAAAGAGAGCGTGTTGGCCGGATTCTTCAGATGCATGCCAACAAGCGAGAAGAGCGCGATGAGGTTTTTGCTGGCGATATTGCGGCAGCAATTGGTCTCAAAGCCGTGAAAACTGGGGATACACTCTGCCTTGAAACGGACCAAATTATTTTGGAGGCGATGAAATTCCCGGAGCCAGTCATAGCGGTTGCGATTGAGCCCAAGACGAGGGCTGATCAAGACAAGCTAGGTAGTGGTCTCGGGAAGCTTGCTGAGGAAGACCCAACTTTCCGTGTTCATACAGATTCAGAGACAAACCAGACGATCATCTCCGGCATGGGTGAACTTCACCTCGAGATCATCGTAGATCGTCTCAAGCGAGAGTTTGATGTCGAGGCAAATGTCGGTAGGCCGCAGGTAGCTTATCGAGAGACAATTCGAAGCCGGGCGGAAAAAATTGAAGGGAGATTTGTGCGCCAGAGTGGGGGGCGTGGACAGTACGGACACGTGGTAATCAACGTTGAACCTGGTAAGCCGGGAACAGGCTTCATTTTTGAGGACAAGGTGGTTGGTGGATCTATACCGCGTGAGTACATCAGTTCTGTCGAGGCAGGTATTCGCGAATCGCTTGATTCAGGCGTGATAGCTGGTTACCCGATCATCGATGTGAAAGTTGAGCTTATTGATGGATCTTATCACGATGTGGACTCGAGTGAGATGGCATTTAAGATTGCCGGATCCATGGCAATTAAGAATGGGATTAAAAAGGCAACCCCGGTTCTTCTGGAACCTGTGATGGATGTTGAAGTCGTGACGCCAGCTGACTATATGGGTGATATCATCGGAGACT
>CAJWPN010000056.1:0-15752 GCA_913045345.1 uncultured Gemmatimonadales bacterium | reverse complement strand
AAGTGGACGGCGACAGACATAGTGATTCCGTTACGCCAAATCCTTCTTTCCCGGCGATATCGATCCTCTGTTCGTATTTCGGCTTTGTAACTCATTAAGGTTCTAGTAAAATGCCTTGGCCTGAGCCAATAGATACTACCCTGGGAACTGGCCTCTTTGTTTCCAACATCAGTCAGTACCCTGTCACTGGCCCAGTATCGTATCTAAGATCGGTCGCTACATGGAGGACTGTATAGGCCTTGGACATTTATGGAATCCCCAACGACAAAGATGCAGAATCCCCAGCCCTCTAAGCTTGCTGCATTCTTCGAACTTACGAAGCCTGGTATCGTCCTGTATGTAGCGATCACAGCTGGTGTCGGGGCATTCGTAGGATCTCGCGGCTCACTACAAATTTGGCTTGCATTCCATACGATATTAGGAACAGGCATCACCACAGCCGGTGCACTTGCACTCAATCAGTACACGGAGAGAGATGCCGATCGAGTAATGATGCGGACGAAGGGACGTCCAATCCCGTCCGGAAGATTATCGGCGCGATCAGCTCTTTATTTTAGCCAAGCGCTACTTGTTTCAGGGCTAGTATATCTCGCTTTTACTGTGTCTTGGCTACCGGCAATGATTGCTGCCTTCTCGGCACTCATGTATCAGGCTGTCTACACACCGCTCAAGTCCCGTTCCTATGGAGCCACCTTAGCAGGTGGCGTGCCAGGAGCTCTGCCGACGCTCATAGGATGGAGCGCAGCAACCGGTATGTTGGAGCCCGCAGGATTTGCACTCTTTGGAATCACATATCTATGGCAATTGCCTCACGTACTCGCTCTCGCGTGGATACTGCGTGAAGATTATCGACTCGTGGGTTTCAAGCTGATACCCAGAGGTGGTGGTCGAGTCATCGGGATGCACATGGTCACAGCAACCGCTGCCCTGCTACCGACAGTAGTCTCACTGAATATCCTGGGATATACCGGGGGTTGGTACCTGACAGGTGCACTCTTGGCTACAACATACTTTCTTATAGTCACGATTTTTGCAGCTCGTAATATGACCAGCGCAGCTGCCCGGAAAGTTTTCCAGACGTCACTCTTGTATCATCCGATACTCTTGGGCCTAATGTTGTTTGATACCATTAGTCTTTGAATACACCATTATCGCCGCGGAGATTTCTTGATGCGTTACTTCATCGTCGCAATGCTCATCGCGGTGCTACCAGTGTCCTCGTTAGGCCAGGAGTCTACACGGCCAAGGGCCCGTGACCTTGGACTTACCATAGGCATTTTTAATACTGGTGAGCACAATGCAATCACAGACGTGCCAGGTGTACACGTTGGTCACACTACTGTACTTGAGGGTTCCCGTGTTCGAACTGGGGTGACCGCGATCTTACCTCACGAAGGGAATTTGTATTCGAGTCGTGTGCCCGCTGCAATCCATGTGGGTAATGGTTTCGGCAAGCTACTTGGCATGACACAGGTGAATGAACTCGGAGAGATCGAGACACCGATCCTCCTCACTTGCACTCTATGTGTGTGGAAAGCAGCAGACGCAATGGTCGAATGGTTGCTGGATCAGGACGACATGGAGAATGTGCGCTCTATCAACCCAATTGTGGGTGAAACGAATGACGGTCGGCTAAACGATATTCGTTCGCGCCCTATAGAAGCCCATCACGTGGTTGCAGCACTTGAGTCAGCTACGAATGGCCCAGTCACAGAAGGTGCTGTTGGCGCGGGCGCGGGCACAGTTGCTTTCGGCTGGAAAGGAGGGATCGGAACAAGCAGCCGTATGCTACCTGAAAGCCTTGGCGGATACAATTTAGGTGTACTGGTCCAGTCAAACTTTGGTGGCATCTTACAGATTGGCGGTGCGCCCGTCGGGGTTGAACTCGGGCAGTATTCATTCTCCGATCAAGTTTCACGAGAAGAAGCGCCTGGCCCAGAGGAAGATATCCATGAGTGGGGCTCTATAATGATGGTTATAGCAACCGACGCGCCGCTATCAGATAGAAATCTAGAGAGGATTGCTCGAAGAGCAGTTATGGGGCTGTCGCGGACCGGATCGTATGCCAGTAATGGTTCAGGCGATTATGTAATCGCTTTCTCAACCGCTAATAGTGTACGTCGGTCATCAGCTGTTGACATACATGAACTGGAGGATCTACCGAACGGGGGAATCAGCGCTCTTTTTCAAGCGACAGTCGAGGCAACTGAGGAAGCGATCTACAACTCACTGTTCAAAGCACAAACCGTCAGCAGCAATGGCCGCACAGTAGAGGCACTCCCAATCACCGAAACAGCCGAGATCCTTAGACGTTATGGAGTGATCCGCTAATGGAACCAAGAGACTGTCACTCCTGATAGGACTCGTGTGCCACTGCCGTATTAATCATTTGATCTATTTCAGCCTTGCTGTACCCGAACTCTTGAAGCACGCCCCGTGTGTGCTCTCCGAGGAGCGGGGCACCTACTCGAGGTCCATTAGGGCCACCCCTATCGCCTGATCCCGAGAGCTTGACCGGTATCCCAAGTGAGCGAACAGACCCTGCCGTCGTATGCTCGACATCAATAACCATACGACGAGCTTCGGTCTGCGGATGCTCAAGCATTTCACCCACTGATGCAACCGGTCCTGCTGGAACACCTGCATCTTCAAGTAAAGTCAACCAATGCTCAGAGGTATGTTCTCGGAAATGACTCCCAAGAATCTCGATCAGAGCTGTAAGGTTTCCCATCCGATCCGTATTCGTAACAAAGCGATCGTCACTGCTGAGTTCCCTAAAATCAAGAGCTTCTATCAATCGGGTCCACGTCCCTTCATTTGAAGCTCCGACATTAATCCAACCATTTTTGGTCTGGAATGCTTGGTACGGTGCTGCCATCGGGTGGGCTGAACCCAAAGGAGCCGGAGACACTCCCGTCGCTAGTGCTATCGCACTCTGCCAGTAGGTCTGTGTGATACCAGCTTCATAGAGTGAAGTGTCTACTCGCTGCCCTCGCCCCGAACGCTCCCGTTCCAAAACGGCACAGACAACTCCAAAGGAAGCAAGGATACCTGCAGTAATGTCAGTGAGGGGTGCTCCTACCTTGACTGGCTCTCGATCCGGTCCCTCGCCAGTAACACTCATAAGCCCCGAGTAGCCCTGCGCAATCAAATCGAAGCCACCCTGCGATGAAAGCGGACCCGTGCGCCCAAAGCCTGTGACCTGGCAATAGATTAGTCGTTCGTTTAGCAGAGCCAGATCGTCATAACCTAATCCCATCCGCTCCATGGTTCCCGCTCGAAAATTCTCGATCACAACATCTGCGGAAGATACCATTTGGCGCACAACTGCCCGCCCATCTTCTGTGCGCAGATCAAGTGCCACCCCCCTCTTTCCACGATTAAGCATCATGAATGCAGCAGACTCACCCTCAATCTCAGGAGGTGAGAAGTGCCGGGTTGTGTCACCTCCCGGTAAACGCTCCACTTTTATGACGTCCGCGCCTAGATCTCCGAGAAATAGTCCACAGATTGGGCCCGCCATGACATGTGCAAGCTCGACGACACGTAAGCCCTCAAGCGGAGTCGACATCAGTTACAACCCCTCACTACTGACCGCTGAACTTTGGAGGTCGTTTTTCAAGGAAGGCAGATCTCCCTTCCCTATAGTCATCCGTCTGGAACGCTTCCAACGCCTCATCCTGCTCGGCCTTTGTAAGTGGCTCACTATTCCGCTCCATAAGGCGCAGGATAAACCTCTTGTGCCATCGATTCACGAGAGGTGCCCCCTCAGCAATGCGGTTAGCAAGATCCCAACCCGTAGATATAACCTCTCCATCCCCAACAATTCGGTTCACGAGGCCAATCTCCCTCGCCCGTTCTGCTCCGATAAGATCACCAGTCAAAAGGATCTCAAGCACCGGACCAGGCCCAAGCAAGGCTATCAGTGGTTCTAGCTCATCATGAGACATCGTCAAGCCAAGTCGGTTGATCGGAGCACCAAAACGACTTGACTGACCACAGATACGCACGTCGCAACATGCCGCTATCTCCATACCACCCCCAACACATAATCCTTCAATCAAGCCTAGTGTTGGGTGGCGACACTCGCGAACTGCATTCATACCCCGAGTTATCGCCTCTGAGTAACGCCTTGCATCCTCAGGTGTATCTCGTTGGGCTGCAAATGAAGATATGTCCGACCCAGTCGAAAATGATCGGTCGCCAGCTCCGCGTATGATCACACAGCCAATATCTACATTTTTTGATAGCTCATCGAATGCATCCGCCAGGGCTGACCATCCCCCTAGGTCAAGCACATTGTGTTTCTCGGGACAATCTAGGACTACTTCAGCGACCCGTCCTTTGAGAGAAGTGCTAACCTGAGCGCTCATCGATAGAAGATTTCAACCAAGATCATAGGAATTGAAGGGACGTAGGTTACAAGCAATAGCACTGCGAGAAGGACTGCGACGAAGTAGACGTTGACCTTGCTGACTTCCCAAATATCAGCCTTTGCCACCGAACATGCAGTAACTAGGACTGACGCTACTGGAGGGGTCTGTTGTCCAATCCCAAGATTGAGGGTGACAACAAGCCCAAAGTGAACGGGATCGATGCCCGCAGCTAGTACAAGAGGCATCACGATCGGGACAACAAGTATGATGGCAGCAGCTGAGTGCAGAACAAGTCCAATCACTAGAAAGAAAGCATTGAGTAAAAGCAAAATCGCCCACCGATCCTGTGTAAGGCTCATTATGCCTTCAGCGACCCGCTGAGGTACACGCACCTCGGTTAGATAATCTCCTAATAGTGCCGAAGCAGCTACCAATAGCATTACCACAGCCGTCTGGGTACCACCCTCCAATATTGCAGCTTTGAGATGGTTCCAATCCAGTTCTTGGTACACCACACCACCAATGACAACTGCAGCAACGACTGCTAGTCCTGCACCTTCGGTGGCAGTGACCCAACCTCCGAATATTCCACCCAATATGATCAACGGCAGGGATAATGCCCACCCAGCCTCTTTGAAGGTTTCCCAGACACGAGCAAGCTTGAACATCTCTTCTGTTGGAAAGTTGTGCCGGCGAGCTAATAAGTACGCTACAAACATCATCATCAGGCCACCCATCACCCCGGGAAGAATCCCAGCAACAAAAAGCTCTACAACCGAGCTGCCAGACATGACGCCATATAGGATCATCGGTATCGAAGGCGGGATGATGACTGCCAAGGTTGCCGAGGATGACGTAACAGCAGCAGCGAAGGGACTCGAGTAACCTTTGTTCTTCATCGCTGGAATCAGGATCGATCCAAGGGCTGCAACATCCGCAACAGCTGAACCGCTGATCTCTGCAAAGAAAAGTGAGGCACTGATCGACACCATTGAAAGTCCACCACGTACAAAACCCACCATCGCAGAGGCGAATGCGACCAGCCTTCGGCTGATTCCAGATGCATTCATGATTGCGCCAGCCAAAATAAAGAGTGGGATCGCAATCAGCGGAAACGAGGTTGCCCCGCTGAACATCACCAACCCCACGTTAGGTATAGATCCAACACCTCCAGGCCCTGTGATCATTGCCAGAACGGCTACCAGGCCCAAAGAGATCGCTATCGGGATACCGATCAGAACAAATGCAAGTAATACAACACCTATCCCGAGGAGGCTCATTGGGGCCCCTCACCGGTTAGGGATCCGGCATCTAGGGATGCTTTAGGGGGAAGCGAAATGGGGTGCTTCATGGCATCAGGTAGTGATAGCAGTTGCGCTCCGATGAAGAGCATGGCACCGATCGGAATGACCGATTGAGCGATTGCTGCTGGCACCCACGGGAGTGAGACTAGCGTTGTACCATCGAGAACACTCAGCACCTGCATTCCCGCCCAGGTAAGTATTACGAGAAAGGCGAGAACAAGAACCTCGGCAACCACAACCACAAAACTTCTAAAGTTCCCTGAGAGTTTGTCGACCAGAGTTGGCACTCCGATGTGGGCCCTATGTAAAGCAGCTAATGCTGCTCCATAATAGGTCAGCCAAGCAAGCAGAATCGAGGCAACTTCATCGTACCATACTAGGGATGCTCCACTCTTCCGGAACACAACCCCTACAATGACAACTAGAGCAAGCGAAACCATCAGGAAGAGCACCAGCCCTTCCAGAAGCTTTCGTAGCCCAGTTCGAGCCTTTGTTAATGTCACCAGAGCAAATTCAGTTTGACCCTGCTGCAACGGAACGCTCAACGAGACGACCTCCCCCCTCAACTGCTTGGTCAAACTCGTCGTAGATCTCTTTGCTTGCTAACAAAAATGCATCCCGATCAGGTCGTGCCACCTTAACTCCCTCCGCCTCAACTTGGGCTAGAAGCTCTTCGTCAAGCCGAGCTGCTGTTTCGTGAACAAATGCTTGAACTGAGCGAGCTTCTTCTTCCAAAATCCGGCGGACGTCATCTGGTAAAGTTGTCCAATGAGAAGTTGAGACCACAACGTAACCAGGGGTATACACGTGGCCAGTGAGCGAAAGATGTTCCTGAACTTCATAGAGCTTGGATGCCCAAATCTGTGCAAGCGGGTTCTCTTGCCCATCTATCACACCAGTTTGTAGTCCTATGAACACCTCGGAAAGTGCCATGGGAGTGGGGTTGGCGCCCAAGGTTTGAAAGAGCTTTACACGCCAAATACCACGAGGTGTTCGAAGCTTAATTCCCGAAAGATCATCGGGACTTGCAATTGATCGAGTGTTATTTGTCACATGCCGAAAACCATTTTCCCATAGAGCGATGATCTGATAGCCCTCTTGTTCTGCGAGCGGCACTAGTTCAGGCCAAACGACCTCTTTTTCAATTTCACGCATGTGCGCACGGTCGCGCACAAGATAAGGCATCTCAAATAGGCCAAATGCATCTATCTGTGAGGACATAACAGTAGACGGCAGTGCAAAGTCTACCGTTCCAAGCTTGATCTTCTGCAGAAGCAATTCATCACCACCCAGTTGACTCGAGCCATATACCACAACCTCGAATCCATCCAGTCGCTCATTGGCTCGACGAGCAAATTCTTCGGCAGAAAGAGCAAACAGAGACCCCGGTTCACCGACATGACCAAACATCAGTTCACGTGGTCCACTCGCCCTGTCTGCACAGCTACTAAGTCCCAGGACGAAAGCGGATACTGCCACCAAGAAAAACGCTCGAGTAAGCATCGGTAAGGCTAATACAATCTCACGATTCCAGTTCATCAACCTTATTCTCATTAAGCAGGAATGCCATGGCAGCCGAAACCCCCTCCCTGTTGACCGGTACCCCGGCTGAAACCAACCCCATCTCGATACCAGCAAGCGTCCCCATAAGTGACAGAGTATTGAAGTGACCAAGATGTCCAACTCTAAAGATCCGACCCTTAAGCATACCAAGACCTGTTCCTAAGGACATATCAAATCGCTCCAAAACGATCCTCCGCACCTCATCCGCATCGACTCCGTCCGGCATCATAACAGCTGTTAGTGCGTTGCTGGACTCAGCAGGATCCAATGGGTAGCTCTCTAGGCCCCACGCAGAAACCGCTGCTCGAGCAGCCCCCGCAAGTCTTGCATGTCGCTCCAATACCTCGGGTAGGCCCTCTTCACGAAGCATCAACAGTGCTTCGTCTAACCCAAAAAAGAGATTTGTGGCCGGTGTGTAGGGGAAAAAGCCTTTCTCGTTAAATTCTAATTGATCCCGCCAACTCCAGTACGAGTTGGGCAATCCAGCTGATTCACTAGCAGCAAGAGCCCTCGGACTTAGTGCGACAAACGACAGGCCAGGAGGAAGCATAAGCCCCTTCTGGGAACCAGCTACCGTCACATCCGCCCCCCATTCATCATGCCGGAAATCAGTCGCTCCAAGAGATGACACTGTATCAACCATAAGAAGCGCCGAACTCTTGGATTCTCTCAAAGCGTTGCCAATCGCTGCGACATCACTGGTTACTCCAGTCGATGTTTCATTATGTACCACCAAAATAGCCTTGACGTTAAGCCCATCATCCGAATGGAGCGCTTCCATGACAGCATGGGCTGTCAGGCCCCGACGAGCATCCCAGGATTTGAACTGCACGTGAAGACCAAAACGCTCAGCAACCTCTGCCCACTTTTCAGCAAAAAATCCTTGGTTGAACGCTAAGACACCATCACCGGGTGACAGCACATTGGTGATTGCTGCTTCCCATGCACCTGTTGCAGACGACGGGTAGATCAGTACAGGATGTTCGGTCCTAAAAACCAGCTTCATTTCCTCTAAGAGCCGGTGAGTCAACTCTTGGAACTCTGGACCACGATGATCAATTGTTGGCCGTGACATCGCGCGCAGCACACGCTCCGGCACATTGGTTGGTCCCGGCAGTTGTAGGAAGTGGCGTCCGCTTTCGTAGGTCACGAGCTTATATGGTTGGGTGCAACCCGGGTCGGGGAGCAGTAGACTCACGCCGACAAGAAGGTTCAACTTACACAGTCCTCTATCGCCCGACACCACCACCCATGGCTGTAAGCCGCATCCAACCCGGAGATCCGGGGCTTGAGAAAAAGCTCCGAAACGTAGTCGAAGGACAAGTGCATTTTGATGCCTTCACACGTGGAATATTCTCCACTGATGCTTCTCACTACCAGGTCGAACCACTAGGCGTTGTCTTTCCTGCAACCGCAGAAGACATCCAAGCAGTCATGGAAGTAGCCCAGGAGGAGAACGTTCCTGTACTTCCGCGCGGTGCAGGAACCTCTCAGTGTGGCCAAACGGTAGGTCGTGCAATCGTCGTAGATGTTAGCCGCCATCTCACGCAAGTAGGCGGCGGGAAACGGGATGAGATCGAAGTCGAATCCGGGGTGGTCCTAGACCACTTGAACGCCCATTTGCAGCATGGACGCCAGTGGTTTCCAGTCGATCCTTCTACTGGGAGTCGCGCTACACTAGGGGGAATGGCGGGGAACAATAGCGCAGGTGCCCGCTCTCTCCGATATGGAACGATGGCAGACAACGTCTCAGCCATCGAAGTAGTGCTGACCGACGGTCGTAAACTTTGGCTAGGTGCAGAAGAATCCGAAGACAGCAGCATACCGACTGAACTAGCGTTTTTGAGAAATCTTTACGCGCACAACGCAACAGAAATCATTCGGCGTACACCCAAGACGATGCGGAATGTAGCTGGTTATAACCTCGCAAGTCTCAATCCCAATCAGGAAAATCTCGCCCAACTTCTGGTGGGTTCCGAAGGTACTCTCGCATTTTTCGTGCGTTTGCGTCTGAAGCTCAAACCACTGCTTCGTTCAAGAGTCCTAGGTGTTTGCCATTTCAATGGTCTACTCGAAGCACTAGACACTGTCCAGCATATCGTAAAGCTGAACCCAACTGCGGTAGAACTTGTAGACCAGAATGTCTTAAGCCTTGGAGCAAGGCACCCAGACTTCCGAAGTGCTATGAGTGATTTCGTCACTGGCACCCCAAAAGCCTTGCTCTTAGTCGAGTTTGCCGAAGAGCTTCCAGGAACAGAGATGGGCGGCAAGCTCAATGAACTCGAGGAACTTTTGGGTGAGCTAGGACACCCAAACAGTGTAGTGCGTGCAGAAACTGAAGCGCTCCAATCAGCAGCCTGGAGTGTAAGGAAGGCAGGTCTCAATATCGTGATGTCGATGGCAGGTCCCCGGAAGCCCATTTCATTTATCGAGGACTGTGCCGTGCCACTAGAACATTTGTCGAACTACGCTCGGCATGTAGATGATATTTTTTCTAGGCATGGCGTGGAGGGCACCTGGTACGCGCACGCGTCGGTTGGGTGTCTGCACGTTCGTCCTGCCTTAAACCTCAGAGATTCTAGTGATGTTCGCCGCATGCGCGCGATTGCAGAAGAAACTCATGAGGTTGTGCGGCGCTACAAAGGGACACACTCGGGAGAGCACGGTGATGGCCTCCTTAGGTCAGAATTCATAAAGCCGATGCTGGGTGAACAAATGCAGCAGATCTTTGGAGAAGTTAAGAAGACTTTTGACCCTAATGGTCTCATGAATCCTGGTAAGATCATTGATCCTCCCCGGATGGATGACCCGACCTTATTCAGGCTCCATACCGAAAGTGCAGAGAAAAAGCTACCAGTAGTCCTCGACTGGTCTCAGGATGGAGGGGTCGTAACTGCTCTTGAACGATGTAACAACAATGGTGCATGCCTCAAATCAGATCCGGGGGTGATGTGCCCCTCATATCGTGTCACTCAAGATGAACGACACTCAACCCGTGGTCGAGCTAATGCGCTCCGACTCGCCCTTACCGGACAACTCGGTGTATCCGGCCTAGATTCGCCAGAGATGGCAGAAGCAATGTCGCTGTGTATTTCCTGCAAGGGATGTAAGCGAGAATGTCCTACAGGCATCGATATGGCGGCCTTGAAATTGGAGTGGCAGTATCACCAGAACCGACGGTCAGGTGTTCCCATCCGAACGCGATTGCTAGGCGGATTGCCACAAGTAGCACCCTGGGTAACAAAAATCGGACAGTTGGTTAATATCTTCGGGAACACACCTCTTGTACGTCGCCTTCTCGGCTTTGATCCCGCACGAAAGTTACCCCAGTGGCACAGCTCACCTTGGAGTGACAGTGAACTCCCACCCACACCCGCCGTTACTCGTTCGGCTGACGTCATACTTTTCGTTGATACTTTCACGAGGTGGTTTGAACCTGAGGTTCCTCGGGCAGCCAAAGCCTTGCTAGAAGCAGGCTCTTGGCAAACCCAAAAGCTGCAACAACCAGGTCGTCCGCTCTGTTGCGGACGCACCTACCTAAGTGGTGGTATGCTCGACGAGGCGAAACGAGAACTCCGACGCGTCCTAGATGCATTAGCTCCGGCAGCAAGGTCCGGAGCATGGATCGTGGGATTAGAGCCGTCTTGCATCTACACATTAAGGGATGAGGCACCTGCCTTACTGCCGGGGAACGATGCAGATGCGGTAGCAAAGCGCGCAGTACTTCTAGAGGAATTCCTCGATCAAGAATGGACTCAAGGCCAAACCCTTTCTTTTAAACGACTTAAAAAGAAGCGACTCAAGGTACACGGTCATTGTCACCAAAAAGCATTTGGCACAGTCAATTCCAGTGTCCGAATGCTGGAAAGGATCCCGGACCTAACCGTAGAGGAAATCCCTTCAGGATGCTGCGGCATGGCCGGAGCATTCGGCTACCAAGCCGAGCACTACGACGTGTCAATGGCAATGGCTGAGTTGGACTTACTACCAGCAGTTCGGGTCGCAGATGAAACCACAGAAATCGTAGCGAGTGGGACAAGCTGTCGCGCCCAGATCAGGGACGGGACGGGACGTGAGGCCTTCCACCCTGCCGTAGTACTCCGAAAAGCACTTACAGCAGAATGAGACTAATACCAAACAATGGATGAGCCCGGACAGAGCCGAAGCTAGATTCGTCCTGCCTAACTCAGCTTGATCACAACCGCAGTAGATACTTCAGGTAGATCCATGAGTGCATCCCGAACTTTGCTATCTATCTTGCCGTCTACTGCGATGGCAGCCATGGCTTCCCCTCCCGCAGTTAACCGAGCTTGGTGGTATTCAGCAATGTTAATCGCGTGCCCCCCCAACAAGGTTCCGACCCGACCGATAACACCTGGCACATCTTGGTTCTTGAGCACAATCAGCGTGCCATCAGGCACAATATCAACATGATAATCTCGGATTCGAACAATTCGGGGATGTACGTCACCTAACAGAGCACCTGCAAGTCTCAGATCTTCGCCTTCAGCCTTAACGATAATCTCAACAAACTCAGAATAGTCGGTTCGTCTGGACAAATAGGCTTGTGAAATGCCGATTCCACGTTGCCTGGCAAGATGGCTAGCACTGACAAAATTCACCTTCCGCGTTCCTATAATGTTCTTGAGCAAGCCCATCAGAACATAGGATGTAAGGGACGGAAGAACTTCTTCAGGATCACCTGAATAACGCACCTCTATACCCCTGATTCCGCCTCTAGCAAGCGCACAAGCTAGAATCCCTAAGCGGCGCCCAAGGTCAAAAACAGATCCAAATTCCTGCAGTGTGGCACCTCCGAAGGCCGGAGCATTAAGAGCATGAGAAAGATCCCCCTCTAGGAGTGCGGCCCTGACGGCCCCACTGATCTCGGTAGCGACCAGCTCCTGAGCCTCCAGTGTCGAGGCTCCAAGGTGCGGCGTAAGAACTACACCCGGAGCCCTACGTAAGGGGCTATCGTCTTCGAGTGGTTCATTTTGATAAACGTCAAGCGCAGCCCCTGTGATTCTCCCTTCATTTAGCGCCACTGCAAGAGCTTGTTCATCGATAACTTGCCCTCTTGAGACATTCACGATGAAGGCTCTCTTTTTCATGCGAGAGATGATTTTCTGGTCAATCATCCCTCGAGTGTCATCTGTAAGTGGGACATGTAAGGATAGAACGTCTGCACTCTCAATGACCGTTTCTAGATCAGCACGGTCCAGACCCAGTTCTTTGGCTTTTTCATCAGTGAGATATGGGTCATGAACCACAACGTGCATACCAAAAGCACGACAACGCTGCGCAACTTCCTGACCAACACGGCCAGCACCAACTAAGCCAAGAGTGCGACCGCGAAGTTCTGCTCCCTTGAAGCGTCCCCGATCCCACTCTCCTCGGCGGACTGACGCATCAGCACCCGGAACTCTGCGAACCACCGAAAGCATCAGCGCAAGTGTAAGCTCTGCAGCAGATACGGTATTACCCGCAGGCGCATTGAGTACGGCAACCCCACGTTCGGTAGCCGCATCTAGATCAATATTGTCGACACCGACCCCGGCACGTCCAATCACTTTCAGGTACTGAGCCCGAGCTAACATTTCGGAGTCAACCTTCGTAGCACTGCGGACTATCAAGCCATTAGCACTAGCCAAGGCATTGAGAAAGTCTTTTGAAGACGAATCATTAATCTCAACAAGTTCGAACTGATCATCTTCTCGTAATGGCTGCAGGCCGCTTCCGGAGATGTTGTCAGTAACGAGAATGGAAAATGTCAACGCCATTAGACGAGGATCTCGGACAGAACAGCCAGCAATCCCTCTAATTCGTCTTCAGTGTGTTCACCCATGTGTCCGATACGAAATGTTGTTGGCTTAAGTTTCCCATATCCCCCTCCGATGACCCATCCCCGATCCTTGACAGCATCGACGACCGATGGGGCACTCACTCCGTCCGGTACCTGAATAGCTGTTACTGTCGGAGAACGATGGCCCTCCGCTGCGACCACCTTAAGCCTTATACCCAAAGAACTCATCTCCTCGACCCACGCCCAAGTGCGTTCAGCCATCTTTTGATGACGCACCCAACGACCTTCCATTGTTTCTTCGGCCATCAAGCGGAGTTGTACCTGAAGAGCAAAGAGGGTTGAGAGTGCTGGCGTAGTAGGGGTCTGCAACTTCTCTATGTTCTCAGAATATCTAACTAGGTCAAAATAGTAGCCTCTGCCACCCACTTCTTCAGCCCGCCCAATCATCGAGCTAGATGCCACACCAAACGAAACACCAGGTGGCAGGGAGAACGCTTTCTGTCCACCAGTCAAAACGAAATCAAGTCCCCAAAGATCGGTTTGGAGTTCGGCTCCTGCTGCACCGCTCACTGAGTCGACTAATAGAAGAGTTCCTTCATGCTCGTGTACTACCTCAGAGAGCGTCTGTAAATCGTTTAATACGCCAGTAGAAGTCTCGGAGTGAGCCACTGTGACAGCATCGTATTTTCTGACCGATAGGGCCGTAGAGACCTGGTCAGGATCATGTGCTTCGCCCCAAGGAATAGAAACTTCATCAACTTCGAGGGCGCACTGACGTGCAATACTTGAGAAGCGTTTACTAAAGGCACCATTTACAAGTGAGAGTACCCGATTCGAAGCACCATTGCGAATCGCAGCCTCCATAAGACCAGTACCCGAACATGGGACAATGAATACGGGACGTTCGGTGCGAAATGCGTCCTTTAGTCCGGCCTGTAACTCACCAATGAAAGCCTGCACATCTGGACCTCGGTGACCTGTCATCGGTTGAAGTTGAGCAGCGAGCACTTCAGGACGGACTTCAACCGGACCTGGTAGGAAGAAGCGTCCGAAGGGGCGGTTCAAACTCTTAGGATCAGGGTGGTTCAATTGCTTAGTTTGAGGAACATCCCGATGCGCTAGGAAGTTGAGAAGGGCGCTCTGAGTGGCGTGGAAGAAAGTAACAGTTCAGCGAATGTTTTTCATGGGCCCTGAAGGCTCCGATCAAGGTCTTCGCTATCACGGTCTCTTTAATCCCTCCAAGCATCCTTCCATTTCGAATAGTGCAAAGCTACCAACCCAGCTTGCTCTAGTACCAGCAGACCCGCTGGATCACGATACGGTTCTCTATAGAACACGTAGGATACGTTCGCCTGTATCATTAATTTTGCGCACACCACACATGGGCTCGCGGTTATAAATGCGACCTTGTCACGCAGTTGCCCAGGTGCCTTAACAAGAGCGTTCATCTCAGAATGGATACAGCCACACCTGCCCTGCTCAGTTGAGTCACATTTGTTCGGAAAGCCTCGAGCATTACCGTTGTACCCTATCGCAACAACATTTTCCAGACCGGCATCTGTAATGACTGTCCCGACTTGGAGCCTCGCACAGGTTGAACGTTTAGCGAGCTCTTCAGCCATACGCATATAGACTTCATAGACGGGGGGCCGATTCACACTCACCTCCACCCCGCCCTCCTGCTGGCTGAGGTTCAGGGGGTGATTATTATGCTTGACTCCATCCTTGTGAATCAGCGGCATACTACCTCCTGCTTTGATTCAAGCAGCTCCATCACTCTCAGGCCGAGTCGAAGACGATGCCGACCTAGGTGTCTCAATTGCCCATCACCTTCGTGGTGAGCGCTGTCGGAGTCATCAGCTTGTAGATCGGCACTAAAGGTGGACGTGCCGAGCCAGTTCCGGCACCACGGCCACGAAAACCCCGACCTCCACCTACAGCATCCGATGAACGAGGAATCCAAGCATCCATCGTGTTCCAATAAACGACGTTGTCCTCGGTCTCCGGCTCAAGCATGTGTGTAACCAATCGGCCAAGGTATTGAGCCGTAGGTACAATGAACGTGCCCGCTGGAAACACTTCGGTAAGCGTGAGCACCTCGCCGACTTCAACTTTAGTAGCCGCTGCATGGTTATATGCGCGTTCGTGGGTAACATCTGTAACCGTGTAAGCATCAACCTGGAGTTCTGTAGCTGATACAAGCGTCTCGACAGTAATCCCATGGCGCCTGAGCATCGCAACTGCATCAACAGCATCGCGAGGTAAGAGGTACGCCCAAGGACGGGCTCGTAGTCGCAGGGCAACCGGCTTCTTCATGAGGTCAGCTCCTGTGACCTGTATAATCTCTACCGGATCATTCGAGCCACTTCCCCTACCACCTCCTCGCACAATTTCGTAGCTAACAGGATAGTCCTCTGCAGCATACTCCATCATGACAGCGATATCACCTCGCGGCTCAGCTCCCATCTCAATCGTCTCTCGACGTGCATTATCAACGACGGTCATAAGCCGATCAGTGTGCTCTACGGCGAACTCGAGCACCGTCAGATAACCCAAGTATCCCGCCCTTGCTCCCGTTTCAAGCTCCTGTGAAGGGGCCTCAAAAAGAATTCCGACCGAATTTATAAAACCACCATAGTTTCGGCCGATTCTCGCTTGTGACCCACCAACCCGCCACTCATTCTCATCTCCGCCCGTATAGTACCA
>CAJWPN010000055.1:0-15828 GCA_913045345.1 uncultured Gemmatimonadales bacterium | reverse complement strand
TGGTGGGTAGAATCCTCGAGGTACGACAAGAAATTTCAGTAGGTATGGACTGGACCCATCCCGATTTCCGCGTGAGCGCAATGCTTCAGGACGGTCGGACATATGGCATCGTAGAGAATCGAAGGGGAGCGTTCCGGGAAGAAGACCGACTAGTGCTCAATGGGACTGCGTATTATGAAACTGTGTCCGATGATACACTGGTAGTGACTAGCGGGCTCGGTGGCTTATTCCCCAGGGGCATTCCAATAGGCCGCATAGCTGGAATTGAGGAAGTTCAAGGACAATGGAGGAAGGCCTATAGACTTCAGCCAATGGTAGAGCCGGGTTCTGCCACACACGTTATCGTATTTACTAATCGCTCGCCTAAAAACCTATACCAGCTTTGGTCAGATGATTCTTCAAGCCCTGTAGAAAAGGAGATCACGGAGCGTCGGAATCGATGAGTCACAGCATCAGATTATGGCTCGTTGTTCTATGCCTTTTCTTGGCTCATTTCATAATGCATGTGGGATTTGGGTTGGGTCCTGAGGTGCCGGACATGCTAACCATTGCACTACTTCTGGCTGCACGAGAAATCAGAATAGGAGGGGCTGCCGGACTCGGTCTTGCGTTTGGGCTCTTAGAAGACTCATTAAGTGTGCTGGCATTTGGCGCGAGCAGCGTGGCTATGACAATCACTGGTGTGCTGGGGGCAACCACACGCAACCTGTTCGTGGGTGATTCATTAAGTTTTCAGCTTTCGTACTTTATTCTTGGAAAATGGGCTCGTGATTTACTTCATTGGGTAATGGCGGGTGAAGCTCTTCGTCTACCATTTCTTGAACAAGTGATGTTGAATGGTTTCTTAGGTGGTGTATACGCTGCATCTATAGCGGTACCACTCATGGTATTGCTGGGGTGGCGCAGGAGAGAGGTGAGATGAACCTCTATCACCCGTACTCTCGAAGGCAAAGAGCACAAGGTCTATATCTGATAATAGCGATCTTGATGGGCACCCTCACTATAGCATTCTTCAGACTTCAAGTGGTGCGCTCAGATACTTGGGAATTGAGAGCAGAGTCAAACCGGATTCGCCAACTCCCAATTCCTGCTCCACGAGGCACTATCTACGATCGAAACGGCCTTGTAATTGCTGATAACGTTCCGGGTTATGCAATAACACTGCTACCTGGGCCACCAGACTCGATTCGAGCGACGCTCAATCAGATGAGTCAGTATTTGGAGATCTCAGATGAGCGTATTGAGTCTCTGCTAGCATTCCTTACGCGTTATGGTCGACAGCCACTGGTAGTAGACGCTGATGCTGACTTTTCAGTGGTAAGTGCGCTTCAAGAACGCCGAACAGAGTTTCCTACAGTGCACATCGAAATGAGGCCACGGCGAAGGTATTTTGGAGGTGAAGCAGCGGCTCATATACTCGGTTATGTTGGAGAAATAACTGCCGATGAACTAGCATCTGTTGACTTTTCCCAGGACCGTTATGAACAGGGTATGGTCGTTGGAAAAGCGGGTGTGGAGAAGCAATATGAATCGATCCTTCAAGGCCGGAGAGGTCTCAAATACGTTGAAGTAGATGCTCGTGGGCGCATCGTAGGTGATTTTGGTGCCTTCAGAGAGGACCCCGGTGAGGGAGGAGAAAGCCTCCACCTCAATATTGATATTGAGTTACAGGAATGGATACACCACATCTATCCCAAATCACTGTCCGGGGCTGTGATCGCGTTGGACCCGGAAGATGGGGGCGTTCTCGCCCTTTATTCCAACCCAGGATATGACCCCAACGACTTTGTGAGTGGGATATCAAGCCAAGCTTGGGAGGATTTGAATGCTGACGATCGCAACCCCCTCTTCAATCGTGCTGTTCTGGGTCTCTACCCTCCCGCATCGACTTGGAAATTAGCTGCGGCCGGAATCGGCCTTGATCTTGGAGCGATCACACCGAATGAGAAGATGCCTGTACCATGCACTGGGTCGTATGCTTTCGGTAGCCGATCCTACAGGTGCTGGGACCCTGATGGTCATGGGTTTAATAACTTAGCTGAGGCAATTGGTAATTCTTGTGATGTCTATTTCTACCAACTTGGACTTAGAATTGGGCTTGATCCGCTTCTGAGGCGTTCAACAGAAATCGGCTTCAGCCGACAGTGCGGTATTGATCTTCCACAAGAGAGTCAAGGAGTTTTTCCAGCTGAGAGAGAGTTTTGGGAGCGGAGGTTCGGGTATGTTCCTCGCGAAGGGGAGGTTCTTCCACTTTCAATTGGTCAGGGTCCGAATTCCCAAACACCTCTTAAGATAGCTCAGTTCTATCTTGCGCTTGCCAGAGATGGATCTGCCCCAACCCCCGTTCTAGCTCGTGATTTGGAGATTGAGGAGACGTGGGCCCTTAATTTAGATCCTGACCACTTGGAGTCCCTCCGTGAGGGGTTGAGGAAGGTTACAGCTCCAGGTGGTACAGCCCACTTCGGCACAGCGCTTGAACATTGGCAAGTTCTGGGAAAAACCGGTACAGCTGAGCACGGACTGAGTCAGGCTGGTCTCGCCGAGCCACATGCTTGGTTTGCTGGAATGGCCGGTCCTGTTGGTGGATCTCCAGGTATTGTGGTGGTAGTGATTGTGGAATACGGGGAGAGTGGCTCTGCGACAGCTGCACCCATCATGGCTAAAACAGCCGACTACTACCTCCGAAGGAAGCATGGTATCCCAACTGATAGTGTCCAAACTTACTTGGATCATGTACAGAATGGGCCTGTGCCAACCTGGTACAAGGAGCGCTATCCTAACGTAATTGGTGCTATCCGATGAGGCGTCAATTTACGAAATGGCTCTTGGAACCACCCCTGGTATTAGCGGTCTTCGCTCTCACTGTTTTCGGAATGGCAATGATCTATTCAGCTGGAGTTGTCCATATCCCGAATGATGTGACTCAGAATGCATGGATCCGCCAAGGGACATGGTTCGTACTTGCCATGGTGGCCTTCATTGGTGTGGTTCGGGTGCCAGTTCGTTGGATTGAATGGGTCGCCCTACCAGCGTATGCGTTCAGTGTCCTGCTTTTGGTATTTACCCTTATGGTCGGAACAGGGGTGGGTACAGCTGCCGGCGTGAAAAGTTTTATTCAAATTGGGCCGTTCAGTTTCCAGCCATCCGAGATCGCGAAAATCGCAGCCGTCCTGTTTCTAGCAAGATTCTTATCACAGAGGAAGGAGCCACTCAATTCAGTTCAGGATCTTTTGCTTCCTTCATTTTTAATCGGACTTCCACTTGTACTCGTCATGCTCCAGCCTGACTTGGGTACGGCGATGGCGTTTGGGGGGATCCTTTTCACGATGCTCTTTTGGGCAGGGACCCCAGTGATCCTACTCCTCCTTATAGCGAGTCCTATCCTTGGCCTGGTGCTTTCCTATCAGACGGTTATCTGGTCCGGCTACATCGTTGCATTAGTAGGCTTCCTCTATCTCTTCCGGTACCGACTTCTTCTATTCGAGTCCATTGGAGTGGTTCTTGCTAACCTGGCAGCTGGGACGGTAGCTCAGCCCCTCTGGAATCGACTTGCTACGTATCAACAGAATCGCATCCTTGTGTTTCTTGATCCGGAAGTAGATCCCCGGGGAGCTGGATACCAACTCATCCAATCGAAAGTTGCAGTTGGAAGCGGTGGAGTCATGGGTCAAGGATTCACTTTAGGTCCCCAAAAGCGGTATGATTTTCTCCCCGAGCAGCACACTGACTTTATTTTTAGTGTTGTGGGGGAAGAGCTCGGGTTCATAGGTACTGCACTAGGGATCCTTGCTTTTTGCTTCATCCTGGGACGTCTCGTGCAGATGGCGACACGGACGCCAGATCCCTTTGCTGGCTTGGTAGTGCTTGGTATCTTCGGTGCCTGGATTACCCATATCTTCGTAAATATCGGGATGACTATCGGTTTAGTTCCGATCACCGGTATACCACTCCCATTCGTGAGTTACGGAGGCACATTCCTTTTAATGTGCTGGATTTCGCTGGCTATTGCTGTTCGTGTAGCCCATGAAGGCTAGGAAAGCTAGTTGGATAAACATGGACCGCATGGACAAAAGGAATCGGCAAAAGAGGGTTTTCTGGACAGATTATCCTCGGCACTCAGATAATCACTCTCGATGAATCGGATGATGTATAACTTACCCAGCGCGTTCACGGGGACTAAAAAACAGTTCTGATGGCTTGGTTTAGGAAAGACAAGAAGCCTCTTAAGGCTCGAAAAAATAAGAGAGAAGTGCCTGCGGATGTTTTTGAACAATGTCCGGGTTGTGGAGAAGTGCTCTATCGAGAACGACTCGTAAGGAGCCTCAACGTTTGTGAATCGTGTGGTCACCATCTGAGGATCTCCGCTGAGGGCTACTTAAGTATTCTTTTGGATCCAGGCAGTTTTGAAGAACTCGATGGGGACCTTAGGGCTAGTGATCCGCTGGAATTTGTGGACATCAAACATTATACGAACCGAATTGCGACAGCAGAGTCATCTGGAAGGAGTGAGGCTGTGGTGACTGCGGCTGGCCGACTTGATGGAATTGAAATTGCAATTGCAGCAATGGATTTTTCCTTCATCGGAGGTTCAATGGGATCGGTCGTAGGAGAAAAAATCACGAGAGCATGTCGGTTAGCTCTTCAGCGAAGCGCGCCCTTTGTCATTGTAAGCCAATCGGGGGGTGCCCGTATGCAGGAAGGCATCTACTCGTTGATGCAAATGGCCAAGACCTCCACAGTACTAGCGAGGCTACATGAGGCATCTCTTCCATTTATCTCAGTCTTGACAAACCCTACAACGGGTGGGGTCACAGCATCCCACTCGATGCTTGGGGATGTAAACCTGGCCGAGCCAAATGCCCTCATCGGCTTCACTGGACCAAGAGTGATAGAGGAGACAATCAAGCAGGAACTCCCGGAAGGGTTCCAGCGCTCAGAGTTTCAATTGGAACACGGGATGGTGGATCTGGTGGTAGACCGACGTGATCTCAAGGAAACCGTCGCTGTGATCCTAAGACATCAGCTAGCTGGGTGGACGGAATAGCAGGCGCCCAAGAACTTCAGGCTAAGCTAAGCGACAGCTTTTTTCTTGACGATCTAGATCTAGTAGATCGCCTGTTTCCGTCTCTTACTTCTGGTGTCCGTTGGGGGCTTGAGAGAACTGAAAAAGCTCTGAAGATTTTGGGTGACCCCCATCGAAGTTACCGCACGGTCCACGTAGGTGGCACTAATGGAAAAGGTTCCGTCACATCCACGGTAGCAGCAGTCCTTGAGGCTGCTGGTTTTCGCACTGGGTGCTACACTTCACCTCACCTTTGTTCGTTCAGAGAACGGATCCGTGTCGCTGGTAGTCCCCTGACTCATGACCGAGTGGTGGGTCTCGCCCAAGAGTTAAGGAATGTTCCCGAAATCTGTGGACTCTCCTTCTTTGAGTTAGCTACAGTGCTTGGCTTGTATGCCTTTGAATGTGAGGATGTCGAGGTTGCAGTGATCGAAGTGGGTTTGGGAGGACGCCTTGACGCTACCAATGTCATTCACCCTGAGATTACGGCGATCACCAATGTAGCACTCGATCATTCGGACTATTTAGGTAATTCATTAAGCGAGATAGCTAGGGAAAAACTGGGTATTGTGAAGTCAGGTGTTCCGCTCATAACAACGGAATCTGACGAAGACTTACTAGAAATATTTCGTGAAGTGACAAGGGATGTCGGAGTTCCCTGTCTAAAGGCAAATGAACCCGAACCCGATAGGATTGATGTCAATCCTGATCGAACTCGTTTCACTCTGGAGACGAGTGCTTGGGGACAGATTGAGATCGAGACACCTCTTGTCGGGCGCCACCAGGCAAGGAACGCTGCGTTGGCGGTAGAAATGTTACAACATATGCCTGAGGATTTACGACCTGAGTTGGAGACATTGAGAACGGGTATCGCTGCTGTTGAGCATCATGGGCGGAATCAGATCGAAGTTATTAACGGACGAGTGTGGTTTTTTGACGTGGCGCATAATGTGGCCGGAATGGATTCCCTTGTTGATACGATCGACATTCTTGATTTTCCGCGTCCGCTCGTAGCCTTAGTTGGTGTCTTGGGTGACAAAGATTGGAGGAGCATGCTTTCGACTCTCCTCTCTCGAATGGATAGGGCGATTTTGACCCAAGCTCCTTCTGTGCCTCTGGACCGTCGTTGGAAACCTGAAGATGCATTTCAGACCCTAGAGATGCTCGTTAAACTTCGAATTGAGGAAGATTTCCAAGAAGCGCTCGTACAAGCCCGAAGTGATGCGGGGCAGGGCACTGTACTTGTTACAGGGTCAGTGCACACTGTAGGAAGTGCACTTAAAATTCTAGGAAGGGGACCTTTGAGAGGTGAGTCATGTTGAACTGGACTCTCCAATTCAACATCGTGACCCCATTGTAGATCTGGACTGGCTTCCTAGATTTCGCGCCACCATGGCTAATTCAGTTTTTCCGAGACTTCCAGGGTTCCGAGATTTCCCACCGGAAGACTTTGCGCTCCGGACCCATATTTGTGAGGCCTGGCGTCGTGTAGCTCGTCGCTATGGGTTCCAAGAATACGATGGCCCCCCTCTCGAACCGATTGAGTTATACGTTCAGAAGAGCGGTGATGAAATTGTTAACCAGCTCTACTCTTTTACAGATAAGGGTGACCGACAGGTATCCTTGAGGCCAGAAATGACGCCGTCACTTGCTCGTATTCTAGGGGCGAGAAGCAGGGGGATGAGCAAGCCAATCCGTTGGTTTAGCCTTCCACAGCTGTTCCGATACGAACGGCAACAGCGCGGCCGACTAAAAGAACATTTCCAGTGGAATGTAGATCTTATTGGAGAGGCTGGTGTGGCTGCTGATGCTGAGATCCTTGCAGTTGCAATCGATGGCCTTCGTGAGCTTGGTTTGACATCGGATGATTTTGTTGCTCGAGTTTCAGATCGAGGACTAGTGCAAATACTTCTTGAGGTAGTGGGGGTACCTGAAGATGCAATCGCTGGCACGCTCGCTATAGCGGATAAGTTAGGGAGGAAACAGGAATCAGCTGTGCGGGACATGCTTGTAGCAGATTTGGATTTTTCAGACGATCTGGCGAAACAAGTTCTTGCGATATTTCTTGCCCCCTCACTCGAAGACCTTGATGCAGAAGTTCTCTCCGATAACAGGGTCTCGGAGCGGATTGCATCATTCCATGAATTCGTCGCGAGACTAAGTGAGATGGGCTTGGGTGAGTATGTAGAGATTGATCTAAAGATTGTCCGAGGCCTAGCATACTATACGGGAGTTGTCTTCGAACTCTTCGATCGGCAAGGAGAATTACGAGCGATTTGCGGAGGAGGGCGGTACGATCGTTTGCTTGAACTTGTTGGAGGCGAACCACTTCCTGCGACTGGATTCGGGATGGGTGACGTGGTACTGGGCGAACTCCTCGCTGATCGCGGACTCATTCCAACGTTCGAAAGAGAACTTGATTACTTTGTGGTCGTTGTTTCAGCACAGGAGCGTCCAGAGGCACTAAGGATTGCCCAGGCCCTGCGGGAGTCCGGTAAGAGCGTCGCTTATTCTTTCCGTGACCAATCGTTATTGAAGCAGATGAAGGCTGCAGGACGAGAGGGGGCATCCGTAGCTCTGATCATAGGCCCAGCCGAGCTAGAGAGAGGTTGTTTTGTTGCTCGAGACATGACATCGGGGGAGGAGCGGGAGGTTATGCTCTCGGACCTCATTTGAACCAAACGAGCCGGAACGACCAAGAAGATGTGAGAGTGACCCAGAAGGTAGCCGCACGAGCTATCCGTCGTCTCAATCTCTTGGAGTGGGTGATTATGGGTGGTGCAGGACTGATTGCTGTCTTTGGCGGGGCTCTGGTATCCTGGTTGATTGCGGCGCAGCTGAAGGTTTCTTTCCGGTCAACTTGGATTGTTGTATCGATCCTTCTCTTTGCTGTTCCTGGGTTGGTGGTGATCGTTCGGGCAGGTAGAGATGGGAGTAAGTCGACCGTGATATCAAAACTGAAGATCAAAGAGAAAGATGGCTAAGGATAAGAAACTGACACCACAGACTGAGGACTTCTCAGCTTGGTACAATGAGGTAGTTCAAAGGGCTGAATTGGCGGATCACTCACCAGTGCGTGGGAGCATGGTGATCAGACCTTGGGGTTATGGAATTTGGGAGCACATGCAAAGTGCACTCGATGCCATGTTCAAGGAAACAGGTCATGAGAATGCATACTTTCCTCTTCTCATTCCCATGAGTTTCATTGAGAAAGAAAAAGAGCATGTAGAAGGATTCGCTCCGGAATTGGCCGTTGTAACAAGGGCCGGTGGTAAGGAGTTAGAAGAACCCTACGTCGTGCGCCCCACCTCCGAAACGATCATCTATTCGATGTATGCAAAGTGGGTCCAGAGCTATCGAGATCTGCCCGTACTTCTAAACCAGTGGGCTAATGTCATGCGCTGGGAAATGAGGACCCGGCTCTTTCTTCGTACATCTGAATTTCTATGGCAGGAAGGGCATACCGCACACGCGACTGCAGGTGAAGCTGAGGAAGAAACGCTTCTGATACTCGAATTGTACAGGAAGTTCATGGATGAGTGGTTGGCAATGCCTCCGATTACTGGCTTAAAGTCTGATTCAGAGAAATTCGCTGGGGCGGTTAATAGCTATTCTTGCGAAGCTTTAATGAAAGACAAGAAAGCACTACAGGCGGGCACTTCACACTTTCTTGGTCAGAACTTCTCAAAGCAGTTCGATCTAACATTCCAATCAGAGGATGGCACAGAGGAATACGCTTGGAATACATCTTGGGGAGTATCCACTCGCTTAGTCGGTGGAGTGGTAATGACCCATGGGGACGATAGCGGGTTAGTTATCCCTCCGCGCCTTGCCCCGACTCAGGTAGTGATCATTCCTATACTTGCAGGTGAAGATACGTCAGGGGTGCGAGAGAAAGCTGATGAAGTGCTTGCTCGATTGGAGGAGCTCGGAGTTAGGGCTAAGATCGATAGTCGCGATAATCTCTCACCGGGAGCAAAGTACTTTGAGTGGGAGCGAAAGGGCGTTCCATTCCGTGTAGAAATAGGGCCTAAGGATCTCCAAAGTGAACAACTAGCACTCGTGCGTCGGCTTACGCCTGAAGGTGAGAACCGGAAAGCTTTTCTTCCTGAAAACGAGGCCATCACCAAACTTCCTGAGAAGCTCGAGTATTTCCAGGATGATTTACTTCAAGCTGCTCGACGGAGGCGTGAGGACAATACGGTACGTGGCGTGAATAGTCTTGGTGAGCTCAAAGAAGCCTTCGACTCAGGGGTGGGTTTCGTGTACACAGGATGGAGTGGAGATCCCGCTGTAGAGGAAACGATAAAAGAGCAGTTGAGGGCGACTATTCGCGTTCTCCCTGGCGAAGAGTTTCTCTCTGAAAGCTCCCCTAGTAAATGTATCTCAGGTGATGCAGACTCTGTCACGGAGGTGGTTTGGGCCAGAGCTTACTGAACACATCTTTCCTTTGCTGGCTTGGCTAGAGGAGAGTAATGAGCCATACGCATGATCGGGTCTTGATTCTTGATTTTGGTTCCCAGTTCACACAATTGATTGCTCGCAGGATTCGAGAAGAATCTGTGTATTGTGAGATCCATTCCCCCGATAAATCTCTTGAATGGATTAAGGACTGGAACCCGGCTGCCGTAATTTTGAGTGGTGGCCCTTCGTCGGTTTATGATGAGGATGTACCGACTGCAGATATCGGGCTTTTGGAAGCAGATATTCCGGTTCTAGGGATTTGTTACGGCTTCCATCTCATAGCCCATCTTGAAGGAGCTAAAGTTGAACAGGGGAAACGGGAATACGGACGTGCTGAGCTTCAGGTTCAAGTAACTGACGGAATATTCGAAGGCTTCCATCAGGGGAAAACAACAACCGTATGGTGCTCTCACGGAGACCATGTGGATGAACCTCCTTCTGGCTACGAAAGCCTAGCCTCTACTGAGACACTTCACGTTGCGGCTTTCCGCTCGATAGATCGCCCGATCTACGCAGTCCAATTCCACCCTGAAGTGGCACACACCGACCGAGGTGATGAGATTCTCTCGAATTTCCTTTTCAAGGTTGCCAAGTGTCGCCCAACGTGGACAGCTGGCGCTTTCATCGAAGATACTGTGACACGGATTCGTCAACAGGTTGGTGAAGCTACAGTTATTTGTGGTCTGTCTGGGGGTGTTGATTCTTCAGTGGCAGCAGTTCTTGTGCATCGTGCCATTGGAGATCGACTGACCTGCATCTTTGTGGATCATGGACTGCTGCGTAAGCAAGAACGTGAACAAGTAGAGCTCATGTTCCGAACACATCACAAAATGAAACTTGTGGTTGAGGAAGCATCTGCCCCATTTCTAGATGACCTTTCCGGGGTCGTTGATCCTGAAGAAAAACGGAGAGCTATCGGAAGTCGGTTTATCCAAGTGTTCGAAAATACGGCTCGAAGAGAGGGTACTGAAGCCACTTTTCTTGTGCAGGGAACCCTGTATCCCGATGTCATAGAATCAGTTTCCGTAGGGGGACCTTCAGTCACAATCAAGAGCCATCACAACGTAGGGGGACTCCCTGAAGATGTTCCATTTGAACTTATCGAGCCTCTGCGGGAGTTGTTTAAGGATGAGGTCCGGCAAGTCGGTCGCGAATTGGGTCTTTCTGAAGAGTTCGTCGGTCGACATCCCTTCCCGGGGCCTGGTCTGGCCATCCGTATTCTCGGTGAAGTTACAGACGAACGTCTCGATATCTTGAGGGAGGCGGATGCAATCTATCTCGAAGAAATCCGAGCAGCTGGTCTTTATGATGAGATTTGGCAGGCGTTTGCCATCCTATTGCCAGTTCAGTCTGTCGGTGTGATGGGAGATGCTCGAACATACGAAAATGTTCTATCCCTGAGAGCGGTAACCTCCAGAGACGGCATGACCGCTGACTGGTACCCGTTCCCGAGTGAAGTGCTAGCAAACATTTCTACCCGGATTATCAATGAGGTGAGGGGAGTAAACCGGGTGACGTATGACATCAGCTCAAAGCCGCCGGCGACAATCGAGTGGGAGTGAAGATGTATAGGTATGGATGAGCCCTTTATTACAGCGGTCCATTAATACACAAGCGGCCTGAACCTTCAACGTGGAAAGTTCAGGCCGCTCTTAATTTGGGAGAGCTAACTCAAGTCTAATTCTCGAGTTCCTCCCCACGAGTAATGAACCCGAGGTGTTGCTGGGCATCGTCCAGTCCGCCCCCCTGCCATCCATCGCCTTGGCCAGCTGTTAGAGCCATCCCTAGCCGTGCTAATCGACGAACCATTCCCGCTGCGTCGGAAGCTGAAGTCGCATCCTGAATCGACTTAGCCAGCTCAATCATTTGTGTTGCCGTTTCCACTGTGTTTTGTGCGGCAGTACTTACGTGATTGGCGTGAGTCTTAAGGGCATCTGATGCTCCATCAGAACTCGCCGCTAGATCGATATGACGCGCAACCCCGCCGGCAGCTGCTACGACACCATATCCCGCTCCAGGACCATTCTCGACTTCTTCTGGATTGAGTGCGTGTAACACATGGCCCATATGCCGTTTCATAGCGTCTAGGTCGCTGGGGTCACGTGCAGCAAAACCAGCGTGCTGCGCAGCCACACCAGCCTCAGCTATAGCGGCATCGAGTAAGCCAACGCCATCCGGTGTACCGCGAAATCCATCGGCGACATGCCCGACGTGATTCTGGGCCGGATTAGCTTGAGCAGCAGTATCTTGGGTAATGGCCAGGCTTGATACAGCTAGCGCGACCAATACTGTGAGTCCAAACTTCGCTTGCATGATCGGTCTCCTGCAATGGTGATTCCCGGGGCGATAGACTAGCTCCACATAAGCATATACGCCACTCATTATAAGGGCGTGAATAGGATTTTCCTGATGACGTCGAACCGCATCAAAAGGCTGCTCTAGCTACGGTGTCACTAGTTCGTACTGTCTGGAGATGAACTTGTATTTTCTAGCCTCAACTCGATTTCATTCCAGATTTCCTGCATAAACGTCAAATCTTCGCCATAAGCTTCAGCGAAAGAGATAAGGTCTTCTTCTGATATTCCATGGCGATCCAAGACTTCGGATCGGCCTACCTCGGTCACTTGACCGTCTTCCGTGATGAGAGCTGCAGCCCGAAGATCCACATACGTTGCAATGAAATCTTCCGGTTTGATCAAATCACCTGCGGGAAGGTTGGATTGACTCCCTCCACACGCGAGGGAGCTGAGGAGAAGTCCCAGAGTTAACCGGTGCAATGAAGACGTTGATTTACTCGTAAACAATTTGGCGAATCTCTGAAGAGTTATCGAAATGATTTCTAGTATTGTATACCCCAGTCTCTTGGCCAGATCCTCTTTGGTTACTTGTACCGTACACAAGGTTGTTAAGTATCCACCTTTGTAGGGTTATCATGAGGGGTGCTGCACGAGTTCGATCAATATTCCTGCGGTTGAAGACGGGTAAAGAAAAGAGACGAGATGTCCTCTAGCACCAGGTCGAGGTTTTGGATCGATTACCTCGAAGCCGTTTTTCTTGAGACGTGAGATTTCCGATACAATATCGCTAGTACGGTATGCTATATGATGGAGACTCGGACCACGAGCAGAGATAAAACGGCCTACAGATGTTTCCGGGTTTAAGGGTTCTAAGAACTCAATTGACCCCACGAAGGAGACTCGAACTCCTTGAGCTTCAAGTACTTCAGGTTTCGTGCGAGTTTCTCCCGAGAGTAGTTCATATAGCGAGCACGCTTCTTCTAGAGAAGTGACAGCGATCGCGACATGATCAAGTGGTAATTTGACTTCGACGGGTGCGGACATGGTATCCTGCGGCGTAATGTGCAGTGGTGCTATGGGAACAGCGATCGTAAGCTCTGCGCAACTAAACTGACAAGGAGAAGTAAATGGGGACTAGTGATGCGATTGTTGAACTAACCGATGCGAGCTTTGACGAAGAAATTGAACAGGTTGATGGACTCCACATGGTTGACTTTTGGGCTGTCTGGTGTGGTCCGTGTCGGATGATCGCACCAATTGTCGAGGATTTAGCAGATGAGTACGATGCTAAAGGTCTCCATGTGGCTAAGATTGACGTAGACTCGAATCCCAGTACGACAGCGCGTTTTCGGGTAACCTCAATCCCGAGTGTCCTCTTCTTTAAAGACGGTGAACTGATTGACCGGGTTGTTGGTGCGGTACCGCGTGCAAGTCTGGAGGAGAAGATTCTCGAGCACCTATAGGCTGCATAGCTCGAACTCCTTCAGGGTAACACTCATCAGAGAGGCTTGGTCCGGCCTCTTCGTATATGTTCACTAGTGTCTACTCTCTACATTGTTAGTACACCGATTGGCAATCTCAGTGACCTGAGCATTCGGGCAACCGAAATACTTTCTTCTGTGTATCGCGTTCTTTCTGAAGATACACGGAGAACCCGGGTGCTGATTAATCACATAGGTTCCAATGTGCCTCTTGTGTCATTACATGCACATAATGAGGAACAGCGCATCAGTCGGGTTCTAGAATGGCTAGAAGGAGGAAGGGACCTGGCTCTTGTATCCGATGCTGGGACACCTCTTATCTCTGATCCCGGAGATCGGGTTGTATCGGCAGCAATCGGGGCAGGTCATGTGGTAATTCCGATTCCCGGTCCGTCAGCGGTACTAGCTTCACTGGTCGCTTCAGGCTTTACTACTTCAGGATTCAGCTTCTATGGCTTTCCAGAGCGCAAGGGCCCCGGTAGAACTCGCCTGATGGAGATTATTCGTGATGCTGAACATCCGGTGGTACTCTTCGAATCACCACAACGCTTAGCAAAACTGCTAAATGAGTTGTCCGAAGTCTGCGGCATTAACCGATCCGCGGCGGTGGCCAGAGAATTGACGAAAGTTCATGAGAATATTCGTCGTGGCACGCTTGGTGAACTCTATTCCTTCTACCAGGATCACGTTCCGAAGGGAGAAGTGACAATCGTGATATCTGGCATGGACAGAGAGGCGCTCAGCGATAGAGAAAAGAACAGGAGTAAGGAGGCACACGTACTTGCTCAGGAGCTGGAGGAGATGGGTATGAAAGCGTCTGAAGCTGCCAAAGAAGTTGCCAGCCGACTCGACCTACCACGGAATGAAGCGTACCGTATCGTGCTAGAAACCAGGAAGACCCTAGGAGAAGTATGACCTGGACCACTCTGGTCGTGCTCATGTCTCTTGCCTCGCCCATGATCGAGGTTTCAAAAGGAGATTCGATCACGATCGCCCGGCTGCAATATGAGGGAGGGGGAGATTGGTATGCGAATCCGTCCTCCCTCCCTAATCTGCTAGCAGCTATCCGGGAGCGCACAGGTATTCCTGTGGCGCGACGTGAAGTAACTCTGCGTCCTCTGGACCCAGCCCTTCGAGACTATCCCTACCTCTACTTAACTGGACACGGTGACGTCCGCTTTAGCCCAGCAGAGCGTGAGGCCCTGAGAAACTATCTATTAGCAGGTGGCTTTCTCCATGCGGACGACAATTATGGTTTGGATGAATCATTCCGCGAGGAGCTTGCGGAGATTTTTCCGGATACGGAGCTGTCTTAAAAACGCTTTCCGACCCGAAATATGGTGGAACATGGCATTTTGAAAACGGCGTGTCAGACGAGTTATTGAATGCATTAATTGTTCAGGATTTGCAATCTGTAAAAAAACGTCTTCACAAAGAGGGCAGATTTATATCAGAAGATGCCAGTCAGGCACTTTACAGTGATGTCGATATTCTTTTCCCTTGTGCGCTGGAAGATTCGATTACAGAAGAGAACGTAAATTTTATTGAGGCGCGCTTCATTGCAGAAGGCGCAAATAACCCTACTACAGAAGAGGCGCACAGAATTCTGTACGGTAAGAATATACTGGTCGTGCCCGATATTCTGGCCAATCCGGGTGGGATCATTGCGGCCTATGTGGAAATGACCAGCTCTGTAAGCGATGAGGAAAACGCTGAAACCGGTAAAAAAGTGTCAGAAGCCAAGCTAATAACAGAGCAGCGAGTCGAGGAAAATGTAAAGACACTGCTAAGCATTATGAAAGAGGTAGATGTGTCTCCTGACCAAGTTGGTGATTACATGTCCTATCAAAGGCTGTTCGTCTAAAACGCCCTGTTTTTGAACTTTTATTCCATTTTTTTGTTGATATAGCACAACCAAAGCTATATACGTTTACATATAAAAGAATTATGAAAGTGAAGATTAGGGATGAATAAAAAATTATCCGAGATACTAGCCGCATCAGCTGCCTTGGTCGGGGTCGCAACTCTTGGCGGTTGCAATAAAGAAGCGCAAGAACCTAAAGAACCTGAGCAAGTGGAAATGGTTGTAGAGAATGACCAACCTGAACAAGAAGCTGCACAGGTTTTTGTTCCGGAAATAGGATCAGACTTATCGGAACTTGCCCGTAAATATACAAGTGCAGCACAAGCAGAAACTCCCACACCCCTAGAAGAGCTTGACGCACGTACGGCCTATCTGGCTGACCCAACACGTATTTTGCTTGTATCTGACGGAGAGAATTCCATTGCTGCAGTAACTTCAGAAGACCAGCAATTTGACTTTAGCCCAACTCATGCTCTGGTGATGGAGTTGGATTACGGCAATCCAAGATATTCTTCAAGAACATATTATTTTCCGGTTGACGCTTTATCTCTTAACGCAAGTGATCCAAAAAATATCGCCGGTGAAATTACAGATATGGCCATGAACGAAGAACTACGCGGGTTTCAAACAGAAATTTTTGAAGAAGATTGGATCTTTTTA
>CAJWPN010000054.1:0-16278 GCA_913045345.1 uncultured Gemmatimonadales bacterium | reverse complement strand
AGATCAACTGTGATCCATCAAAGGCCCAATACGCCTCAGCATTCTCTCCACCTGAAGTCAGTTGCCGCATATTGCTCAGGTGCACCTCACCTTCCATTGCTAGACTGGCCGTAGCCCCAACATCTTCTTCTACGGCACATCCGCTGATAATGAGACACAGAATAGCCAACGAGGCTGGATAATGATGTTTCACAAGGAGTACCCTTCACTCAAATCTGGAATGTCATATCTCACAATACTGTCGAGTATAGTGTTCATATACTTGCTGCTGACAACAGTTCCTGTCTATGCTCAGCAAGTGGCTTGTCCAACTCCACAGGCTGGCGTCGATGCCATAACACACATCCGTTTCCTTGCAGACGATCGCCTGGAAGGCCGTGAGGTAGGCACCCCTGGCGCTCACTGTGCTGCCGAATATATCGCTGCCCAATTCAGTTACATCGGCCTAGAACCTGCCGGAGAAGCTAACACTTTCTTTCAACCCTTTCCCATCCGAAAGGGCACAACCGTTGGCGCGGACAACACTCTAGAAGTCGCTGGCCGTAGCTACAGACTTGAGAGTGAATGGGTCCCTCTTGGATTTTCAGCGAACCGAAAGCTCGAGGCACCTTTAGTGTACGGTGAGTATGGGATTACCCAGGCCAATGGCAGTGACGATCCCTATGAACACTTGGATCTCGAAGGTAAGATCGTTGTGGTCGAGTGGGGAGATCCTGACGCACCACATGGAGAGTCCATACGTGGTGACCCGCATTTCAAGGCGATTTCTGCAGAAGACCATAATGCTACAGGAATCATCGTACTCTTACCTGAAGGGTGGAGCCCCCGGCTCCCTGACGATGAAATACGGGCAACGCTTGGTATTCCAGCGATAGTCGTACATGCTGGATTAGCTAACTCTCTTCGAACTGCAGCCAACAACAACTCTGTTGCTCGCCTGCATACGGAAGTACACACCACAAGTGCAGAAGCACGAAATGTCGTCGCTTTGATACCTGGTACTCATCCCACGCTCAGAGATGAAGTGATAATCGTCGGTGCACACTACGATCATCTCGGCTTTGGTGGCGAAGGGTCACTCTCACCTGACTCTCGTGAGGTTCACAACGGTGCTGATGATAACGCGAGTGGTGGTGCCGCCTTGATCGAGATTGCTCGCACAATTATCGGAGGCGAATCACTCGACCGCACTGCACTTTTCATAGCATTCACAGGTGAGGAGAAGGGCCTTTGGGGATCGGGGCATTTTGTCAGAGATCCAACGGTCGACCTCTCTAACTCTGTCGGAATGTTGAATCTAGACATGGTCGGTCGGATGGACGGCGACGCACTCACCATCTTTGGATTCGGTACCGCCCAGGAGTGGGATCAAGTCGTAGATGAAGCCAATCTCGATCTGGATCAACCGCTTGATATTTCAAAGGCACCAGATGGTTATGGGCCATCAGATCATTCGTCGTTTTACGGCGAAGGAATTCCAGTCCTGCACCTCTTCACTGGCACCCATGAGGATTACCACAGGCCTTCTGATGACTGGCAATTGATCAACTCGAGCGGGCTCGATCGAGTCGTGGCCCTCACTGCCGGAATCGTCGAACAGCTTGCAGACGGGGGGAATAACTCGGTCACCCTCACCCCCATTCAGCAACCTGCACCGAGCCAGACTTCATCCCCTTCATCCTCAAGCACTAGTGGATACGGGTCAGCTTATCTTGGGACAATCCCAGATATGACACCTAATGATCGTGGCTTACGCCTAACCGGCGTGCGCGAAGGAAGCCCGGCAGATCAGGGAGGATTACGCGCTGGGGATGTGGTAGTGGAATTCGATGGGACAGCTATTGGTGATATCTACGCTTATACCTACGCGCTCCAGGCCAAGAAGCCTGGGGATGAGGTCACAATTATTGTGCAGAGAGGGGAAGAAAGAGTCCCATTACGGGTGGTGCTTGGTGAGCGGCGTTGAGAATAACCAGACAAGGCACACAATGGACCTGCGGCCCTAAACGCTAGGTCTCCGAGCGCTTAATCACGATCCCTCGTTTAGCAAGTTGCTGAATATACATTTCACTAGGGACACATTCAGAAGGCGTGTGTGCACCTCTTGGTATTAATCCCGTTGATTGCATGTATGCTGTTGCGGCAAGTGAGTAGCCCGTGGTGCGCATCATCGCAGTTATCTCCTGGTCGCGATCATAATAATCGATCATCTCGTATGTTACCGTCCTCGGCGACCCGTCTAGAACCCCCGCTATGACGACCCGCATAACAACCAGATCCTCACCTAATGGCTTGCGAAGTTTTGTATCTAGGATCTTGATCAAAAGATCTCGAGGAACAACAGATGTCCCTCTGATTTCAACGGGATCTAGGTCCATGAGCCCGATGTTCCTCATCGATTTCATGAGCTCACAGTGACCAGGATAGCGCAGCGTCTTATAGGACATTGCTGGAATCAGGCCACGATAGCGATAAGGCATGCGTGATATGCCCCCTGCTGTCAGAAAAGCTTCGAGTTCACCCAATCCGTCGAACTCTACAGTCTCTAATCCAGTAAGTGGCTCCTTATCAACGACCTGACCATCTTCTAGTACCAATACCGGTGTCGTGTAATAATCGAGCACACCTTCCAATGAATACACGAGTTGATAGTTAAGAGGCGGCTCTGGTGACTGGGGCAATCCACCAACGTAGATCTTGACTGATGTAGTCTGGTCCAGCGCATCAATTCCACCTTGCGCTAGGATATTTACCATTCCTGGTGCTAGCCCGCAGTCTGGAACCACCGAGACATACTGCTCCTCTGCCTCGACCGTCATTTCCCTCTGCCGATCAACAATTTCTGTATTACCACCTAAGTCACAAAAATTTGATTTGGACTCTATCGCTAAGCGCGTCATATCTAGATTGAAGTAGTACGGGAGAGCACTCGCGACACCATCAACGTTCTCCATCGCTCCCTGCACTGCCACATGATCAGTAGCATCCAGAGTCAACACATCTAGAACACCACCCAGGAAAGGCTTCAGAAAAGTCCTGGGTTCGTTCACGTCCAAATCAGCCAAGACAACTCGTTCGACTTCCGGCCGCTGCAGAAGATCGAAAGCACAAGCCGAACCCTGTGCCCCTGCTCCAAGCACCAAAAATTTCATTCACATGACCTGTCGTTAGTCGTGGTAATGGTCACTGCCCAGATTCTGGTGACCCGGTTAGTCTAGATCTAGTAAATCCAATTGCCCTTCCGCATCTAATCCAGCCAGATCGCGTGCAGGTCCTCCTCCACGCCCCTCGGCTCTGGTGACCTCTACAACCCTGTCACCAGAAGAAACCCTAACAATTACTTTCCCCTGGGTTCTGCGACCTTGGACCGGTACGGAATCCGCTGCTGCACGACTCACCTGCCCTCCGGCTGTAACAACCATAACTTCATCTGCCTCCATTACCTCCAACACTGACACGATTGGTGAACTTTCGTCCCCACTCGGAACAGCCAGGGTTCCCAGACCACCTCTTTTTTGCAGTGGGAACTCAGATACCTCTGTGCGTTTCCCGATCCCATCTTCATTCACAGTTAGAACTGTTGAATCCCGACGGATCAGGAGCATCCCGACTACTTCATCATCCTTCAGTGTCATTCCTTTGACACCCTGTGCGCTCCGGCCAACTATGCTGATTTCATCTTCTGGGAACCGGATCGCTCGACCAGACCGGGATAACAACATCACCTCTGCAGTCCCATCCGACAAAGCGACATCCAATACTGTGTCGTCCCTCTTCAATCCTGCAGCCTTCAGCCCTCCTATTCGAGGTCGGGAAAACTCAGAGATCGAAGTTCTCTTCACCAAACCCAACTTTGATAGGAATACGAGGTAACGATCAGTAATGTTGAGGTCATCGATCGGAATCATCGCTACGATTCGATCCTTACGCTCCGCACCCTCCAGCAGTGAGTAAACCGACTGACCGCGAGATGCCCGAGCACTCTCAGGTACATCAAGGACAGGAAGGAAGTAGCCCTGCCCGTTTTCAGTAAAAGTGAGAATCCACCCTTGGGTACGAGCAACAAAAACCCGCTCTAGATAATCATCTTCATAGCGTTCCATCCCGGCTAGTGCCTTTCCAGATCCCACTCGCCGCCTATAAAGATGCATCGGCATACGCTTGATAAAGCCTTCGTGTGAGAGAGTTACAACAACATCCTCATCAACAAGTTGATCTTCGATTGGTGATGCGTCGACCTCTTGTTTCTTGTTATCCAGTATCACGGTACGACGCTTATTCCCGTACTTTTTAACAACGTCACTCAGCTCATCAAGCATTGTTTTGAGCTGGAGTTCCTCTGAGCCTAGCATCTCCTTTAGTTCAGAGATCATTGACTCGAGTTCAGCTAAACGATTCTCCAACTGAGTACGTTCTAGCGCCGTAAGTTTCGAGAGTCTCATATCCAGAATCGCGCCAGCTTGGATGTCACTGAAGCCGAACGAGTCCTGCAGTTTCTCAGATGCCTCCTGACGATTACTCGACGCACGAATGATCTTGATGATTTTGTCTATGTGTTCCAGTGCGGCCAAAAGACCTTCGGCGATATGACGCTCTGCTTCAGCTTTTTCTAGTTCGTGCTGCGACCGACGCTGGATCACTTCCACACGGTGATCTCTAAAGCGCTCTAGAAGTTCCTTGAGGTTGAACTCCTGAGGCTGCCCTTGATCGAGTGCTAAAAGGTGACCGCCAAACGTCATTTGGAGGCTCGTGCGCTTAAAGAGCATCTTCAATACCGTCTCGGCCTTAGCACCTCGCTTCAGTTCAATAACAAGCCGTATTCCATCACGGTCCGTTTCATCACGGATATCAGAGATGTCTGGTGCCCGACCGGCTTTGGCTATCTTCGCGATTTGTTCAATCACCTTCGTCTTAGAAACTGCGTAAGGCAGTTCCGTTACTACTAACTGCTCTCTACCCCCCCTCAGTCCCTCCTTGACCACACGGGCACGCATCAGGACGCGACCCCGACCTTGGTGGTACATAGTCTTGATTCCCTCACGACTGACGATAAAACCTCCCGTAGGGAAATCAGGCCCAGGGATATGGCGCATGAGGTCATCCACGCTACAGTCAGGATCAACGACTAGTTGCCGAACGCCAGCAGCAACTTCTGCCAGATTATGAGGAGGTACATTCGTGCTCATCCCCACTGCTATACCCGAAGATCCATTGACTAAGAGATTCGGATACCTAGCAGGTAGAACTACAGGTTCCTCCAGTTGGTTATCAAAATTTGGCTGGAAAGCAACGGTATCCTTGCGGATATCATCCAATAACTCGACAGCCAAAGACTCCAACCGGGCTTCAGTGTAGCGGTAGGCAGCAGCCGGATCACCGTCGATCGAACCAAAGTTCCCTTGACCATCGACAAGTGGCATCCTCATGGAAAAATCCTGGACCATCCGCACAAGTGCATCATAGACAGCGGAATCACCGTGGGGGTGATATTTACCCAAAACATCACCGACAACTGTGGCACTTTTCTTATACGGCCGGTCAGGGTTGAGTCTCAACTCATGCATCGCATAGAGGATCCGGCGATGAACTGGCTTGAGACCATCTCGTACATCAGGCAATGCGCGTTGCACAATTACGCTCATCGAATAATCGAGAAACGACTCGCGCATTTCCTCCTCAAGGAGTCGCGGCAGAATTCGTTCTCGCTTGGACGCGGTGACCATTCATTCTCCCTGCAATTCAGTCAGAAACTGCGGTAAACGACGTTAGCGCCGCTCCGCGGGCTCAAGCTTCTCACCTCCCAGAGAGGGTGGCAAGCCGAATTGGATAAGCTGATCAGAAAAGTCTGACCTCATATATCCATCGGAAGTAAGCCAGTCAGAATCTTGATGGACCCTCAAGACGCAAGACCGCTCACTGTGTCCTGGTTAGGCTTCCACCGTTGTCTCAGGTCCGTGAACTGCTAAGGGCAACGAGACGTGATGTGACCCATCGACCCGGACATCAAATGTGTAAGTACCTGGATTCGGGAACACCAGGCCATCCATATTCAAGACATGAGGTACTCGGATACTACCTAGTGTTACCCCTTGCCCAGGGCCTAGCTGCATCTCTCCATCTAGCCGCATCAATTCGCTACCCACCGGATCCTTGAGTGTAATCTCTATCTCATGACTTCCTGTCTCAGTGAGTGGAGCGGAGAAACGAAGAACTAAAGCCATCTTCGGGTGTCGAGCTGGAAAATTAGGTGTGTGAAGTCGATCAAAAATACCGAGAATATTCAGCTTTCCGGCACCATCGATTGTGGCTGCATCCGCTAATAGCGCAAGATCGACATCCATGATAAAAAGCTCGTTGGGTTAGGGGTTAGGCCAAGGAACGTCTTCTACACTAATAGACTCCTCAGGTAACATCAGATGTTGACCGATAGCGATACCAGCAATGATATCAATTAGCGTGTGCGCAAGAATACAGGGAAGTAAGCTACCAGATACGAGGAACCCCCCAGCCAGTATCACACCCATAGTCATTGTCCGGATTATCCCGAGCGCGCCCTGATACGCATGCATCCCACCGAAAACGATAGATGTGATGAAAACCGCCCCTACCACCCCTGTAATCGGGATTAACACAGGGATAGCATAACCTCGGTATGCTACCTCCTCTCCAAAGCCGGCGGAAACTGACAAGAGAGTAAAAACTCCTCGCTCCTGTGCTGTTTCAGGCAACAACGCCCTAAGCACCCTGCTCTCCTTAAGCTTGAGAGCGGTCCCAACCCAGCGGAAAGCAAAGCTCACCGCCAACCCAGCTATCGTAAGTGCAATCCCCCAGGTCACTAGGTTTCCAAGCGAAACCCATTGGAGACCCACTGCCACAGGCCCCTCATTGCGCATTCCCACGAGACAAGTGACCAAGGCCAAGGCACACAGCGTTCCTATTGAACTCCAGTATGCAGGCAACCGCTCTATCAGCGCTTGCTCCATAAGTGGAAGCTGTGCAATCGCCAAAACTGGTATGCCCACGAGTAACAAAGCCAGCATGATTGAGTCTGCCAATCGGGTCTCAGTGAAAAAGTAGAGAGACAACTGGATACTCAGGGCTAACAACACTCCACCTAATATCAATCTGCTTGCAAGTGCCGGACCGTTCTCTAGGGGCCTCAAGAGTTGATAGCTTCTCGTCCGAAATCCTCAATCGCAGCCAAGGTAAACCGAACGTCCTCCCATGTTGTTGTGTGATTCAAAATGCATAGTCTCAAGGAATACAACCCGCGAAGTCGGGTCGAGGACATCATTGCCACTCCCTCTTCAATCACTCGAGCCTGAACAGCTTTATTGATCTCTTCCAGTTCTTCATTATTGAGTTCTGCAGCGCGTGAATTAACTCGGAAGCAGACAACACCAAGGGAAGCTGGATTCGCAATATGTAAGACATCAGATTCGCGGATGTAAGCTTCAGCTCGTTCAGCAAGGTCAATGCCTTGTGCGATAGAGCGCCTAAACGCGGCCATACCAAAGGTCTGCACGGACATCCAGACCTTTAAAGCGCGGAATGAGCGACTCAGTTGAAGGCCCCGATCGCCAAAATTTGGGTGATCTCTTCCCCACTGGGTGTCTTGAAGGTATTCGGGCTGAACCGAAAAAGCTTTCTCCAATTTTTGGATATCCTTTACCATTAAACACCCGCATTCGAAAGGCTGAAATAGCCACTTGTGTGCGTCCATCGCGATTGAATCTGCACGCTCCAGCCCCTTGAGAAGACCCGCACCACGGTCCGTCAGTATCGCAAACCCTCCATATGCGGCATCAACATGGAACCATATTTCCTCTGATTCACAATAGTCCGCAATCTCGTCTAGAGGGTCGATGGCTCCAGTGTTCGTTGCTCCAGCATTTCCGCAAATGGCAATTGGTGTGAGACCGGACTTTTGATCCTCTACGATCATGCTATGAAGCTCATTCATATCTAGGCGAAAATGTTCATCCGTTGGGACCATTCTTACAGATTCTGGACGTACACCGACGATGGTCGCTGCGCGGATCAGCGCTGTATGGCTTTGGTCGCTCATATACACAGAAGGCTGCATCGGCGCTCCAGCAGCTTCACGCGCTGCCACGAAACCATCTAGACTAGCAGCCGAGCCTCCACTCGTGAAAAGACCTCCAGCGGTCTCTGGGTATCCTATCCAACTTCGGAACCAATCCATCACTACTACTTCGAGCATACTCGGCCCGCTCGCTCCCAACCATGTTCCCTGAAAGATGTTATGCCCAGCAGCCATGAAGTCAGCCAAAACGCTTGGCCAGGCTGGGGAAGAAGGCACAAAAGCGAAAAAGCGCGGGTGGTCTACTCGCCCTGCGATCGGAAGAATCTCATGGGCTGCACGTTCGATTACCTCGTGTGACGGCCGACCTTCTTCCGGAGGTTCCTCGCGCATAATTGCTTCGAGTTCAGACCTAGATCCACCACGCCATGCAGGTTCTTCAGGCAGATTCTGGATACGCTCGATTACCAATTCAGCAGCCCTTTGAGCAGATGCCATCATCTGCTCTGGACTCATTTCCAGCTCACTTCTGCCACCATCTTCCGCCCGCGAGGTCATCCAGATAACCTTCCTTCCATGACTGAAGAAACCAGTAGGACCCTAGAAGCCACTACCAGCGACGGTCTCGTATTCCGAGTGTTGGACGCTATGGACGCGCCACATTCGGGTCGTATTCTACGATTAAAGCTACAGTCGGGCGAAGCTCCCTCGATCAAGTCACTTCGGAAACGGGAAATGCTGGCCACGGGACCCCAGGGTCAAGTTTGTCACATACGAGCGATCGGTTTCGCAGTCTTTGGAGGTAAGCCAAGCAATGATCGGCTATCACGAACCGGTAAGGTAGACCTCCACATCGAAGAACTAGATGACGGAGGACCAGTCGGGCTTCGTTGGGAGGTTATTCCGACGTAGCATCTCTTAGGATCTTATCTAGTCCGGAGTCCCGGTGGCTCACGGTTAAAGGTGTTCAAGAACCAATCGCGATAACTCTCATTCTCACTAGGGTTTTCCCGAGCCCATTGGGTACGCGACGTGGCAAACTCTTCCGGCCTAGCCGTGAATATGAATGCATCTAGATACCCAGCTTCCTTGGCGTATACCAATTCGTCGAGAGGGCCGTAGGGAGACGTGTCGAAAGCCGTGCGGCCAAGGAGCCACGCATCAGCTGCTCGTGATAGAATAGCACGCTCAAGATCGTATTCTACAGCCGCAGGAGCTTCCGGAAGCCATTCCTCTTGTCGGCCCATCGCAACCATCAGGTGGAGGTGCGCATAAATCTGATGCACGAGCAGAGCATCGGCTGCTCCTCCATAGACAGGCGTCCGGACGGTATCCCCTTCAATCTCAAGACGCTCCCACACGTATACTTCCTCGGGCGTTGCTCGACTTTCAACCATGAACGTCGGGTCCTCTACAATGTTACTCTCCTCCCGCATAACCCATTCATGGATTTCTTCTATCCGCTCTTGTTCAACGCGCAAGCGAGCTCCAGAGTGGATAATGATAGGCCTCGGTACTGGCACTTCTGGAGTTCCAGTGGCGCAACCGGTCGACACCGTTAGTACAAGGATCATGACCCGCATCAGAGCAGATCGCTGAGGGCGGGCGGGCCCTAAGACTGGTAGCATGGTCATCTGTCCTTTTCGTTCGCTTAATTAAAAGCCTTGACACTCAAGGGTTTGAGGCCCGAATTGAGTGTACCTCAAAATCAGAATAACTAGGAGCTAGCGTGCTAAGCACGTCGATCGATGAGGCACAAGACTTCTATACGCCTCAAACTATTACAGCTAGAGAATTAGGCGACGGCCTTGCCCAACTCGTCTGGGAGAGCTTCTCCGATTTCTTCACCACAGAAGACGAGGAGTTCCTCCTGCCCCAGATTAATGTTTTCTCTGAAGATGAACAGTCTTCTGGTCGCACAAGTGAAGAAGCACTCATCTTCTTTATGTGGGCATATACCCGTGGCGCTCAGATAGCTTTCTTAGGTCAAGTGCCAGACGAAAGGCTCCGCACAGGACTAGACGCCCTGCACCAAGCAGTATTTGAGGACATGATGGAGCATGGGACACCAGAGTCCCAACTCCCAACTTTCGAGCGGCGTGTAATCAACCGGTATGCAGAATACCATAAGGCTGCAACCGAGTCAGATCATCGGCTCGGGGAGGTAGCCTCAAGACGCCTCATCGGAAGAGAAATAAGCGACTCTCTGTCATCGGCACTTAGTGAGCGCGCCATCGCTATCGTGAATCCGCTTAAGGACTTCCTCGACGGGATTAAACTGATCGATTCCTAGGCTTAAGAACCTTCTTCAACTCGCCTCGTCCACTTCATGACTTCGAACGGGCTCCGACAGTTACGACACCAGTAGCTACTGACTGAAGCATTACCCCCAAAGGCATTCATGATCTCTGTCTTGCTGCCTAAGCAAAAAGGACAACTAGGGCTCACGGGAAGTAGCGAAGGAGCCTCGCTTCTCCGAGCATCAGGGTTAAATGACGATTTCTGATCAATGTTCTTAACTACCCCACCCCTGCAGGTCATGTCCTTATCCTTCATTCGACCAACAGTGCTCGGTTGCGATCACCTCTAGCACGTTCGATAGCATCCTGATCTGGGCAACCAGGTCCGCGTGCTCGATCCTCATCCCAACCACCGCATGGCTGCGCCTGGTCAATATTGACCTCTACTAAGGCAGTCAGGTCACGTAATCGCGCCCGATAAACCTCAGTCATCGACTGGCTGGACTCAGTCACACCTTCTGTTACCATGGCCTTGGCAGCCGCATCGTCTGCACCAAGCCATGCCAAAACGGGTGGCAGCAATTCTTTTGTGGAGTCACGCAGTAGGCTTCTGGCCTTGCTGCTGGATCCTGCGATACGTCTATACCAAGCCTTCGCCAGGCTAGCATGAAACTCCTCCTCAGCCAGCATTTTAGGAACCCTGGTCCGTGCGGCTTCGTATCTCCCACGACTGAACCCAAGCAGCGCTACGGAAATCGCTTCATCTACTACAGTCATAGCCGCAACGATACCGGCCCAATGTTCAAAGGCGCTGTCTAATGCGCCTACCGATGTGTACTCTTCAGCTGGCCTTTCATGCTCGATTGTGAGTGGCTCAAGATCCAGGTCCTTTAGCATGGCATATAGGAGGCGAGCGTGACCCCACTCATCTTGAGCCATCGAAGAAATAGCGATCCCAGCTTCTATCGAAGGAGCTCCTAGCAACCAATCAGAGTACCGGATACCCATTATCCGCTTACTGTCCGCAAGCGTCAGGATTAGACGACGGAGCGCACCGATCCCTGGCCCATCAAGGTCCCGGATGTCCAGCAATTCCTTCATCCACCTTCCCCCTTGGATCCAGAGAAAGGACTGCCTTGACGGTTTACTGGGATGATGTTGCTGCGTCGAATGACACACATTTCGAACCAATTTTCTTCGTCATACGTCTTCCATGCGTACACACGTGCCATTTCGTCATCTAAAGCATCCACATAACCGATATGTGATAGCTGATCACCGCGATGCTTTCGAGCGAATACGTCATAGACTCTTTCAATCATAAGGGTTAGACCCCCACGCCTAGCTGACCAAGCTTCGCTCTTCCCGCCGACGTGACCCTCTCTGTAGTCCATGGAGGATCCCAAACTTCGATAATCTCGACTTTATTGATCCATGGTTCGATCTCAAGTCGATCTATCAGGTCCTCTCGAATAAATTCGATACAAGGACACGCTGTAGACGTAAAGGTTACCTGAACTCTCGCTATCTCATCGATCAATTCGACACCATAGATGAGGCCAAGTTCTACTAGTGATATAGGCAACTCGGGGTCTAGAACCTCATCAAGTGCTGCCCATGTGGCTTCAGTACGGTCGGCGGGCAACTCCTTCAGCGGGCCTGTCCATAGATCACGTCCTCCACTCTTGTGAGTAGACATTCGATCTGGAAGCCCTGTATCGAGCCCGCGATCCGTAGTGGGTAGTGTTGGCATTGTTATTCCCTTACTAGGTCTGGCTCTTCCCTGCCAACCATCCTCCCACATCTCTTCGCGAACGCTGAATTGATTCCACATAGATTTCGTTCATCGGGCCACGGCTCTTCCATCGTTTGAATACCAAATCCCAAGTGGTCTCACCATCCTCAAATACCCAGCGCTTATCCTCGGCATCGTATTCACACGGAAAGGGGTAATCGAGCACATATTCTCCAGTTTCACGGTCCAAATGTGCCGGGACCTCCAGTCCAAGTTCCTCACAAAGCGGGACCGTAGAGGACATCCACACCTGCCTGAGCTCATCGTTCGAAAGACCCTTTAGCTTGTAGTCCAATTGGCCCGAGTGCCGCTTTAGGTCATCCGGTAATCCAAACCATTCGATCGTCATCGGGAACATCCAGTCTACCGAGCACTGCACGATCTTCTTGGCCTCGCCTCCTGCCTTAGCTAACCGTCGCATCCAGACTTCCCCATGTCGTAGATGAAACGTTTCCTCCATATCCACCTTTACGAGCGCCCTCTTAAGCGGACCATAGGATGTGTTCTCATAGACATCCGATAGCAAGGTTATGCCCGCACGGTCGAAAAATCCGTTCGCTACTACTAAGTCTGCCCAGTTATCTAGCGGCTGATCAAACCCATAGGGATGCTTGAACTCATGTGGCTGGCGGCCGTACACCAGTTGTTCTTTCGATTCGCCAATATCTTCCAGAAGACGATACGCGATATTCGCGTGAGCGAGTTCGTCTTGGATAATCGCATGTGCGCTTACCTGGGTATTGGTTGATGGTGCGTGCCGTGCCGCCATCCAGTACGCCGGAGCACTCATCAGCTCTGTGTCCGCTTGCACCGTCAACTGTACAATCAAGGCCTTGCGATATCCCTCAGTCATTTCCTCTCGGGACTCGACAATGAAGCCGTCCTGTATCTTCTGCTTGAATTCGTCCTCGTTGGACAAGACCATCGAAACCTACCTCTATGACACTTTTTTACCGATCAACGAAATAGTGTAATAGGTGTAGTCCCGGAATCAAGACCTAACTGCTGCCCAACAGCTCTCCTTAGAGCCCGAGAGACGATCGGATTAGAGGATTGATCCGCTCCGGGCTCCATGGAGGCTCAAACGTCAACTCCACTTCGGCCGATCCGACACCATCCACCCCTTCTACCGCAGCCTTCGCTTCGTCAACAATCTGGCCAGCAACCGGGCAAAACGGTGAAGTGAGTGAGATCGTCACCTTTGCGTCACTATCCTTGACCTCGATTTCGTAAACCAGACCCAGAACCACAAGATCGAGTCCTAACTCAGGATCTTTGACAGTCTTGAGTGCGTTACGAATATCCTTTTCTGTCACCGCCATATCTTCTCCTGTTCATGGGTCACTGGGGCAATGCTAAGCACAGAAGACCCAAGCCTTAGATCTCTTCTTGTCCTGGAGTATCTGCTGTAAGCCGTTCAAATCCCAGCCTGAGCAACCAGCCCGTTCCGAAGATTATCAATACAAGCATTAACCACCGTAGAGCAGTAGCTGTGAAGCCAGCCCCTACGATCGGTGCTCTAAAGTCATACTGGATCAGCTGACCTCCTCTTTCAGTCATCCAATGCCAACCCGTATGAGCAAGAATCGCAGACAACACAACCACCCCGCCAACCTCTGGAAGAACTTTGCGGAACAGGAATTCGAGCAACGGCACGGTAAGCGCGAGAACGAACAGTTGTCCGAATTCAACACCAACGTTGAATGATACGAGAGAGGTCAGTAGGTGGGATCCACCAAATTGAAGTACTTCGGAGAGCGCAAAAGAGAAACCAAAACCGTGCACAAGGCCGAAGGAAAAGGCGATCATCCAACGGTTCTTAAGTTTTGCTCCCAAGATATTCTCAAATGCCATATAGACTATCGAAAGAGCTATCAGTGTCTCGATCAGAGGGGGGAACCAGAGAGCCTGGGGTGTGAGCCCAAGCGCGGCTGCAATCAAGGTTATCGAGTGCCCCGCCGTAAATGACGTGATAATCGGAACGAGTGCCCAGAAACTCCGAAATGGCACAACAAGACAAAAGAGAAATAGGAGATGATCTATCCCATCGAGGATGTGATCAAAGCCAAGCACTACGAAACGCCACGCAGCCTGATGCCAACGAGGATCGAGACGCACCAGGCCAGGGTTACCCGAGTACTGGAAAGCTCGTTCTGTACCTCCTGCAGGCAGGAAACGGAGGACAGTGACTGTGCGAATACCAAGTTGCGCGAACAGAGGATCGATTGAGAAATCAGATTCCTCTGACGTGATTGTCCAATCCAGTACCACATCGAGCATCGCCTGCTGGGGTGGCAAATCAATGTCGTCTGGTAAGGGCGCTGACAATGCATTCTCTATAGCATCATCATAGCTCCTAAAAGCACGATCACCCGGTATTGCGATCCTGGCCGCCGCTACTAGAGGACGGGCAAGAAGTTCATTGCCCTCGTACATTTCGACGTAATTAGCGATCCACTGTACTGCCGCTTCCTGGATGAGCGGCTCGGCCTCTGAGATAATTAGATATCCCGGTTCGCGCGCCGGGAAATCGTAATCTCGCATCGAGATCAGCGGGACTCGCACAATCATCCGTAGTGTCTCGGCATCAGGCTTCACAAATACCTGAACAGTCACATCAGCCGGAATCTCATGTGCCTCTCCAGACCACGTGGGCAAGAGAAGGGTGAGCCCGACTAGAAGCGCCGCTGAGCGACGGTAACCTATGAACATTATGAGAAACTAGGGGAATCCCGACCCACGTTACAAGGAATATGACCCCTTAATCTGTAAGTCTTGCCCCTCTTTGCCATGTCTGAAAACAATTGCCCGAATCGCTTCCAACGCGTAGCCTATTCGTCCGGGCTGAATAAGGCCTTGGACTACACGATCAGGGAGAAGGACTATGCACAAGCGTAACCTGACCTTTGGAATTGGTTTGGTGGCGACCATTACCGTCATAGCATGCTCAGCCAATGCGATGGATGACATGGCTGCAAGTCAGGACGGGGCAATAATGGCACCGATGTTCCAAGTCAATCCATTTTGGCCAAAACCGCTTCCGAACCACTGGATCCAGGGCGCCACAATCGGCGTCGATGTTGACTCGAGAGATAACGTCTGGCTAGTACACCGGAATACACCGGACCAGTTCGCTGGGCGTACGGAGCTCGGATCAGCTCAAAATCCTCCTTTGAGCGAATGCTGTAGCCCCGCTCCACCGGTCCTCCATTTCAACTCGGACGGGGACTTGCTGAATTCTTGGGGTGGACCTACGGACACAGGTGAGTATGTATGGCCCGTGTCGAATCACGGAATCACCGTTGACCACATGGATAATGTATGGATCGGTGGTAATGGTGGACCGGATCGCCAGATTCTGAAGTTTTCCAGGGACGGTGACTTCCTTAACCAATTCGGAGAATCCGGCGCACAGAACAGTAGCCTCAGCACAGAGAACTTCGGACGAGTCGCTAAAGTCTTCGCGGACCCCGCAGAAAATGAGATTTATGTCGCGGACGGCTACCTCAATCGTCGTGTAGCAGTCATCGATGGAAACACTGGGGAAATGAAGCGCTTCTGGGGTGCATATGGTAACGAGCCTTCAGACGATCGCACTCCGGGCTATCGGCCGGGTGAGACCCCGCCACAGCAGTTCCGTACCCCAGTCCATTGTGCAGAACTATCGAACGACGGGCTGCTCTATGTATGCGACCGTCCATCCAATCGCATTTCTGTATTCCAGCGGGATGGAACATTCGTTAATGAAGTTGTCATTGCCCCGCACACCCTGTCTCAGGGTGCCACTTGGGACATTGACTTCTCACCTGACGACGAGCAGACCTGGATGTACGTGGCCGATGGCCAAAACATGAAGGTCTACGTCATGGATCGCGAAACGCTCGAAGTTGTCTACAGCTTCGGTGACGGTGGTCGCCAACCAGGAACTTGGTTCGCAGTGCACTCAATAGCAGTCGACTCCGAGGGTAACATTTACACGACTGAAACCTACGAGGGCAAGCGAATCCAAAAGTTCGAATACATGGGCATGGGTGAGGTTGCAACCAAAGGTATGGATATGGGTGCTCCATGGCCTGCCGATCGCCGGCGGTCTGGACAGTAACCGCTCCCGAGCGGTATAGGACGCCGCTTCGATTCTGATTATTAGCTGGCCCCACCCATTGAGGGTGGGGCCGCTTTGCTTAGACCTCTGGGTCATG
>CAJWPN010000053.1:0-16438 GCA_913045345.1 uncultured Gemmatimonadales bacterium | reverse complement strand
CTGCGCTCCGTGCCTTCGAAATTGATACCATCGCTGGCACGATAACCATGACTGGCGTAGAAGGAATAGAAATTCCCTCACGTCCATTTTTCGGGTCTATTGGGGTGGCGCCCCCCCTACTGCGTGGGCGCATTAATAGCACTGCTCCCGGCTATCACGTCGGTAATTTAGACAACAAAGATCTGGTCGAGGGGACAACGCTCTTTATGCCTGTCCATGTAGACGGAGCGCTGCTGTCGATTGGTGATGGGCATGCGGCTCAGGGTGACGGTGAAGTGACAGGTACCGCAATTGAAGCATCTATGTACGGGACCATCGAAGTGATCCTACACAAGGACCGCACACTGCAGTGGCCTCGGGCTGAGACACCAACGCACTACATATCTATGGGGCTAGATCCTGATCTTGATGAGGCGGCTCGGATGGCCACACGTGAAATGGTCAGGTTTCTGGTGGAGGATAAGGGCATGGAACCAGGAGATGCCTATATCCTATGCTCAGTTGCACTCAATCTTCGCATCACCCAGCTCGTCGATGGCACGAAGGGTGTCCACGGGATGTTATCGAAGGACCTATTTCGCTAGCTGGGCTAGCTCAAACTTGCCTGTAATGGTCTCAACGCTGCCATTCAGATACCAAGAAAGCCTTGCCCGCGAGTATTGCCCGCGAACAAGGCTTTCCTAGCACATTTTTTCGTTAAGGGAGTGCCGAAGTCACTCACCTCTGTTCCTAGTCGTTTCCAGCTGCCATAAGGCCCTTGTATAGCGTAAGCAAGAAACTTGCAATTGCTACACCGGCGATGACGAGAGCAAAATTGACTAGAAAACCATGCAGGAACGGACCAGCAACTGGAATGTCCATCAACACTCCGTCACCCATGACTGACCTCTCCCCACCCGCATCTGCGATCCCCGGCAGAAGCACGGCCAGTATGTAATAACCTACCCGAGTTGTAACATCTTCGATCGGATACATAAATCCGCTGACCAGACCAAGCAGCATTAGAACGAGCGCGTAGGACTCAACTGGCCCCATCTCAAGTGCTGCAAGCGCTACAACCGCTACTGCTCCCCACCACATGACTTTCTGAACCATATGACGACCCCTTGTTGATGTTTCGCAACAAATGACTGAACTACAGCTTAAACGCGACCCCTTGTATATAAGTCAGCGAGGCGCTCCCGTAAAATCGAGTGCCCGGACGCGATGACTTTCACTGTCTGTTACGTAGACGATTCCCTCATGGACGTACACACCGTGCGGACGATCAAGTCGACACCGATGGGGATCACCATCCGGGCCATCGCCCCTCTCGCCTGTTCCGAGAACCGTCTCAATCAGCCCTGTGTCCAAGCTCATACGACGGATCACATGGTTTTCCGTATCGACTATGTACAAGCTGTGATCGGCAGCCGAGTACGCGATGCCCTTAGGTCCGTTGAAGGTCGCAGTCATTGCTGGCCCTCCGTCTCCCGTAAAACCTCTCTCGCCCGTTCCAGCAATCCGATAAAGACGGCTCGCCCCTAGGTCGAGCTGGAATACTGCGTTTCCCTCGCGAAGCACGAGGTAGGCGTTGCCCTGATCATCAGTATCAAGAGAACGGGGACCCCTTAGTGTTGTGCCCGCGAGCGAAGCCTCATCCGGAGTGTTTCCTCGCTCTCCTGTGCCAGAGAGCGTCGAGATTGTGCCGGTACTCATATTTACATGGCGGACGCGACCATTGCCGATGTCACACACGAGCAGTTGGCCCTGAGCATCAAAAGCAATGCTGTGCGGTTGGCGGAGTTGTGCTTCTGTAGCTGGCCCACCGTCGCCGGAGAAACCCGCTTCACCCGTACCCGCCACAGTGGACACGAGTCCAGTTTGAGCATCAATCCTGCGGACGACATGCGCGTCCCGTTCGACCACGAACAGGTTGCCGTCTGGATCAAAACGGATCTCATGCGGAGCTGAGAAAGAGGCGCTCAGCGCTGCTCCACCATCCCCGGTGTACGCTTTCTCACCATTACCTGCAATCGTAGTCAGGCGTTCCGTGCCGAGATCTAACCTGCGAGTTCTTCCTGTATCAACCTCGCAGAAGTACAGGGCACCATCAGGGCCAACAACCACGCCGTATGGATTATTTACCGGGGTCTGAGACCCACTTAGGCCTTCCTCGCCTTCTGGTTCATATCCGGCAACTCCGGTCCCAGCAATCGTACGCACCTGGCCCTGCCAGGCGAAGGCGTGACGCGGGTGCATGCCCATGATAGTTGCTAGCAGCCCGGTTTGAAGAAATCGGCGGCGGGTGTAGTTGAGCATTAGGGAGTATCCAAGCCGTGGGAACCATCCAAGGTTGAACTGCTATAGTAAGTCCTGCAACTACAATTATGAGATGTAAGCCATGAGAGCCAAGACAGTTTTGTCGAGTATTCTTGCTGGGCCTGATAGCAGGCTGCGTCTTGGATGGCGACTTATCCTCTTCTTGACCCTCACTCTCTCAATAGCCGTGCCTGTCATCTTCCTTGATGGCTACTTATCTGGTACCCCCACTGAGATTGGTGCATCAGTGGGATTCTTGCTGGGTTCTATTTTGGCAGGATGGTGGTTGCTAACTTGTGATAAGCGGGGCTTCTCCGCCCTCGGCTTCTACTTTTCCAGTGATGCAACAAAGGAATCAATTCGTGGTCTAGCTCTTGGGATTGGGATAGGGGTGGTTGTAATCACCGCGATATTCCTTTTGGGAGGCTTGAGATGGACCCCTGAAAGTGGCACGATTTCTGGGTGGCTACTGGGTGCATTTTCAGCTCTGGCTTTCTTTACGATCCCAGCCGCGATGGAAGAGGCCGTGGTTAGGGGCTACGCATTTCAGGCGGTAGTCGAGTCTTGGGGTGTTGGGGCCGCGCTCACCATAACTGCCATAATTTTTGGAGCGCTTCACTACGGGAACCCCGACTTCGGATGGGTGCCACTCATCAATATCACACTGGCTGGTGTGTTACTCGGGGTAGTCTACCTCAAAACACTTAGCTTATGGTGGGCTACAGGCGTGCACCTAGGATGGAACTGGACCCTAGGTTATCTAGCAGATGTACCTGTCAGTGGATTGGAGTTGATGGACGCGCCGTACTATGAAGGCCACCCTGTTGGTCCAGAATGGCTGAGCGGAGGAGGGTTTGGACCCGAAGCCAGCTTGATCGCTGCCGTGGTACTTTTATTAGCATCGATACTGCTATGGTGGGGGCCATGGCTTTGTCCTGGTCGTAGCGCAGCGTCATCAAATGCACTGGCCTACTCTAGAATGAAGCAAAGGGGGAATAGGTGACCTGGGAAATAGCCTTCGTACTGGGGCTGACGATCGTTGCGGTAGTGCTGTTCGTCACTGAGAAGTTTTCAACGGATGTCGTTGCCGTCTTGGTGATGGTAGTGCTTCTCGTATCCGGGATTCTCACACCGGCCGAGGGCTTCAATGGTTTCGCCAATCCCGCAACCGTAACGGTTGGGGCGATGTTCGTGATCAGCGCAGGACTCTTTAGGGCTGGCGCGGTAAACTTCTTGGGAAGAGGACTCCGCAGACTAGCCAGACGCAGTTCTACATTAATGGTGTTGGTGATGATGCTAGGCGTGGGATCCCTTTCATCTTTCTTAAATAACACCGCTACAGTCGCAATCATGATCCCCGTAATCATGGTCGTCGCTCAGAGAGTCAACACCAGCCCTTCAAAACTTCTAATGCCACTCGCATTTGCCTCCTTGTTAGGGGGCATGTGCACAGTTCTCGGAACCTCAACCAACATCCTGGCAAGTTCTATGGCTGAAACTGCGGGACTTGAACCGTTAAGCATGTTCGAGTTCAGCCGCCTGGGCATAATTTTCTTCGCGGTCGGGGTCATCTACATGATGACCATCGGCAGAAAAATGATTCCCGAGCACCGAACCTCTGGAGACCTTACCAGAAGTTTTGGTTTGGGCGACTACCTGACAGAACTCCAATTGAGCGACAAATCCCAACTAGTCGGTGAATCTCTGGAATCAGCTCCACTCCTTGAAGAGTTCGATATTGAAGTTCTCCAGATTATCAGAGGCAAGGATCTCCTTCGTCCGACTCCAAAAACGGTGCTACGCGAGCATGATCTTCTTAGGGTCAAGGGAGACGTTAGCACCATCAATGAACTAAAGGAGAGAGCCGAAGCAAGCTTAGGAATGCAGATAAAGTGGCAAGATAGTGACCTGGAATCGAAAGACACCAAGCTCGTTGAGGCGGTAGTGGGCCCTAGTTCACCACTCGCGGGACGCTCCCTGGTCGAATCAAATCCGCGAAAGAATTACGGAGTCTCTGTTCTTGCGATCCGCCACCATGGAGCTCTGATGCGTGGCGAGTTACAGAATATCAAGTTGATGTCGGGAGACACGCTGTTAATCGAGGTGCCAAACTCGAGGATTCCCTATCTCATCCAGCAACGAGTGTTCCTGGTGGCATCTAAAGCCGGGATACCCCAATTCGATCTGCTCAAAGCTGCTAAGGGGGTCGCTATAGTAGTCTCCGTCATCACAAGTGCAGCTCTGGGATGGCTGTCGATTGCTAGTGCGGCGGCGGCGGGTGCCCTGCTGATCGTCCTCAGTAAGTGTATCTCGATGGAGGAAGCTTATGCGGCGATTGAGTGGAACGTGCTTTTCCTACTAGCGGGCATGCTTGCATTGAGCATCGCCATGGAAAAAACCGGCACCTCAGCAATGCTGGCAGGGGGAATCGTCGATGTATTCGGTGCAATGGGTCCCAGAGCCCTGGTGGCAGCATTTTTTGGTGCAACAATGCTGCTCACATCGGTGATGTCGAACCAGGCGACGGTCGCGTTATTGATCCCGGTTGCGATCACGACAGCGTATTCGATCGATGCTAATCCGCGCACATTTATATTCGCAGTTATGTTTGCGGCGTCATCGAGCTTCATGACGCCCGTTGGATACCAGACCAACACGATGATCTATGGACCCGGACAGTACACCTTTAACGATTTCCTTCGCGTGGGCACACCGCTCAGCCTCATATTTTGGGTCTTAGGTACCCTCTTGATTCCCTGGTTCTGGCCTCTCTAAGTAGTGGAGATATTTGTCATCTACAGACCAGTAGACTACTCCGCTCATACCCCTGAGGAGGGCAACTTGAACAGGAAACAAAAACACTGTTTTAAAGGCAGTGAGGAAGCCGTGGAAGGAAAAAATCAATCCTTTCCCCCGTCAGAAGAGTTGGCTATTCTCGCGCGCACTTTGACTTATCCGTATCCCCACCAACAAATCCCTGTCAGCAGGAGCACCTTATGGAAAACCGAGACCTGGCCAGCCTAGCGCGAGCCCAAGTAGAATCCTTCAACACAAACGACTGGGATGCGGTACGCGCTTCCATGCTCGCCGACGTCGTATACGACGAGCGTGCCACAGGCAGGATTATGCAAGGGCCAGAGGCGATCATTGAGTCGATGAAGGGATGGAAAACGTTCAACTCCGATGTCACCGGAACCATCAGCAACATCCATGTGAGTGGTGACACTGCGGTGGTAGAGGTCACGTGGGAAGGGACCATGGATGGGCCCCTAGAGACCCCAGGTGGTTCAGTGCCCCCGACTGGGAAGAGCCACGCCACACATGGTGCTTGGGTTATGACATTCGAAGGTGACAAGCTCCGTGAGAGCCGTAATTACTTCGACATGCTACAACTGCTTCAACAGGTGGGCGCGATGTAGTCCGTCATACGCTGGGTGGAATCACGGTATCAGATCCTCCAGATCCAAGCCTGCTTCATTAACCACCACGAACTCCAAAGCAAACATACGGCAAACCCCAGCAACACGATCGATTTCAAGACCATCTGCGTCTCAGAATGTGCGGGTTTAGGTAAGAACTACAGGTCATACCTATTCGGATAGTTTGCCGTACACAGTCCCGCTTGCCCACCAAAAGACAAGGTTCAACCCAGCCGTTATCAGAGCAGTGGTGAAGACCGTGCCTGCTACCATGACGTTGAGTGCTTCAGTGGCCATGATCTCTGAAACGCCCAAGACCATCGCCACAGTCATGGCGCTTGCACCCGTGATCTGAATAACCGTGTCGTAAAACAGTATTAGGAGTACTACATAGACTGGTATAGTGATCGGACCTAGCACATCCAAGCTTCCATCACCAGCAAACCCCAACTGCATTAACCAGTCACCCGCCAAGAACATGAGGGCATACCAGATCGCTAGGTTTACCGCTATGACACCGAGGATGGGTTTCATTCTGTCTGTCATAAAACGAACTCCCTAAAAGTGAACAACTGCGGTTATCTCATGCCCCAAGAATGCCTCTAGCCTCAAATAATCCGCAACTCAGCGGGAAAAGCCGGACAACAGAGAACTGAATTTCCACTCTCGACATGGGGCTGCCCTATCTGATTTCACTCTGCCCTTCGAAGTTATCTTGCATATCGGACGCTTATGACGGCGTTCGTAAGTGTGTCGGAAGGAGAGCTCATGGCAATTAACGAAGAACTTACAAATTTTCTGAAGGAGGGCCTGGAGCGTGACCTGCCACGCGAACAGCTTGAGGAGACTCTCCTAGAGGCCGGCTGGCCCCGCGATCAAGTTCGAAGCGCCCTAGGAGAATTCGCCGACATCAGGTTTCCAATTCCGGTTCCGCGCCCTAAACCGTATCTCTTCGCACGCGAGGCCTTTGTCTATCTGGTTCTCTTCAGCACGCTGTATGTCAGCGCATTCAATCTGGGCAGCCTGCTCTTCCAATTTATCGATCAAGCTTTCCCAGATCCCTCGGTAGATCCTGCATTCGCATTAGAGGCCAGACGAGAGGCGATCCGGTGGTCAATCTCCTTACTCGTTGTCGCGTTCCCCATCTTCGTCTTTGTATCTCGTACAAACGAGCGTGCCATCCGACAGGATCCAAGGCGTCGACTCTCCAAAGTGCGCCGATGGCTGACTTATCTCACACTGTTCGTGGCAGCAAGCATCCTGATCGGTACCATGACAGGCATTGTCTACAACCTCCTCAGCGGTGAGATCACAACTCGCTTCGTTTTAAGAGTCCTCACGGTCGGCGCCATCGTCGGATCAGTATTCAGATACTTCCTGCAAGACCTGCGTAAGGAAGAGGTCGCTGAATGAATACCTCATCTGGATCTGTGTTGTTCGGAGCTTCGGTGATAACGGTCATTGTGGCGGTCGGCGTCGGCCTCTTCATCCTCGGGTCACCCGCGGAGGAGCGAGCACGTCGGGTCGACGATCGACGGGTAGAGGACCTACAGGGAATAGTGGCTGCGACAGATCTGTATTGGACACGGCACGCCCGTTTACCCGTATCGCTGGACGAACTGACCTCAGAACCCGGAGTGAGAATCAAGACCAGTGATCCTGCGAACTCGGAGATATATGGCTACAAAGCTGTAGACAGCATCCACTATGAAGTGTGCGCTAGCTTCGAACAGGTGTCTGGTGAGACTTCAAGCAACTCGGAAAGGAACCTGTGGGCCCATAATTCCGGACCTCAGTGTTTTCAATTCGAGGCCGAAGAAATCGTGCGCAACAACAAATGACTCACTCTATCCCGTGGCTTCGCGTCTCTTTGGAAGGCCTCGTGATCGTAAGCTCGATTCTTCTGGCGTTCGGGATTGAGGCGTGGTGGACGAGGACCGAGTCGAATAGGGATGCTCTCGGAGAATTGGGCACCGTGCTCGAAGAAGTTCACGAAGCTCGCACCCAGCTACAGGATGTTGTCCGTTGGCGAGAGCGTGAGCAGTCCGCAGCAGCCTCTGTTCAAACCCGCTTGGAGGGGGTCCCCATCGATGAGAACATCGCCCTCCCTGACACCTTGTTCGCCCTATCTTTCGGGCTACAACTAGTCAGTGACGCTCCCACTCAAGCTGCTGAGGCTTTCGTGACATCTGGATACATCGATGTCGTCGAGGACGTTGAGCTTCGACAAGCTCTCCTCGCTTGGACTTCCTTAGTCGTCGACTTACGTGATGATGAAGTGAGATTCGGGATAACTGGGAAAGAATTGCTGGAGGACTTCTACGATAGAATGGTGCTCACTGCGCCGATGGCTCTCCTTACGCCCGTCTTTTTGGCCGGTCCACTCGCCCCAGTAGCATCAGGCGGCGACAACGTCTTGGCGAAGTACTCCACCCGTGCAAGAAACCTCTTGGCGCATTGGGTGGGCACTTTACAGTTGCTTTCTAGGCAATCATCCGCCCTCCTGGACCGGGCCGACGAACTCATTAGCCTGATAGAGCGTGAACTTAGCAGATACGGTGCCTAAACGCGGTGTAAGCATTGATGTAGCCAGCAGCGCGGACCTCATAGTGCGCCGCCTCCTAGCTGTGAAGCCCAGAGAACAAGTGGCTCTCGTCTGTGACCCCCAGAGCGAGATGAGCAGAGTCTGTGCGATTGGACTAACGGAACCTCAGCATCCTCCAAGGATCACAAGTGCAATTCGGGCAACTTGGATTCTGAAAAATGTCTTTAATATCCAGAGTTAAATTGAGCGTTGCATGCCTTAACTTTGCATCGATACACCCCGAGAACCGCAACTTAGTCGGACACTTAACAACCTGAAGAACACCTCTTGAATTGAACCCTCGATCAGGGTTCTTGGTTTAACGATCCTTGGCGTATACTTTCGAAGTACGGGAAATGATTTTCGGGTAACCTCATTTGTGAAGGAGAAACCCATGGGTGTGAAGCGACCTAATCGCAGGGACTTCCTCAAACGCGGCGCCGCATTAGCCGGTGGTGTTACGCTGGGCGCAGCAGAGCCTGTGATCAGCAAAGCAACAGCATCGGCACAGTCTATCGAGGAACAGTCGCAAGAAGTTCCCTCACAAGACTGGTCGAGTGACGAACTGGTCGCCTATGGAGAGCGCTCCCTGCACGTGAAGTCGGTACGGGAGCCGGTCAACGGCAGGCCATCGCCCGACGAGTTCGGGCTCGTCTTTCACATAGGGACTCCGCTCGAGCAACAGGTGGGGGCGATCACACCGTCTTCACTCTTCTATTTCGGGACCACACGTGGCTCAATCGTTCCGACCATCGATCCCGAGAAGCATCGCCTCATGATCCACGGCTTGGTGGACCGTGAGCTGACCTTCACCATGGATGAGTTGAAGCGTTTTCCTTCCGTGACCCGCCTTCACTTTATCGAGTGCGCGGGGAATGGCTCGAGTCCCCGGCGCGGGAGACTCATCGAATCACATGGGATGACCAGCTGCGCCGAATGGACCGGGGTCCTCCTGAGTACGCTCCTTAAGGAGGCCGGCGTTCAAGACGAAGGAACTTGGATCGTGGCGGAAGGGGTGGAGAATGTAAGAGGAGCGTCGAGCCTTCCGATGGCGAAGGCGATGGACGACATCATCGTGGCCTACGCCATGAACGGCGAACCCCTACGCCCCCAGCAAGGCTTCCCGCTGCGGATCGTGGTTCCTGGCTTTGAGGGCATCCTCCACGTGAAGTGGCTGAGCCGAATCAAGGTGGTCGACCGGTTCTACATGACCTACAACGACTACGGGCATCTTCGTCAGGACCCCGACCAGGCCGCCCTGAGTTATCAGGTCGGACCGAAGTCGGTCATCACATGGCCGTCCGGGGGAATCGATTTGCCCGGCGCTGGATTCTACGAGGTCAGGGGCTTGGCCTGGTCCGGTGGCGGGGTGGTCAGCAGGGTGGAAGTATCCACCGACGGTGGCGAAAACTGGATGGACGCCGACTTCCGTGGGACGCCGCAGCGCATGGCGCACACCGCGTTCAGCTTCAACTGGACTTGGGACGGATCAGAGGCAATGCTCATGTCGCGCTGCACGGACGAGCTGGGCCAAGTCCAGCCGACGCGAGCTCAGCGAAAGGGCGGCCTGGACAATTCCATTCAGCCCTGGAGAGTCCACAGCAACGGGAGCGTTACAAATGGGCTCGCTTAAGCTTCTCCCGGTCCTGATCCTGCTCGGGCCGGCGGCCGCGCTAGCGCAGTCGCCCACGTTTGGGCTGGGAAGGACCCCGAGCGCAGATGAAGTCCTCGCCTCGGATATCTCTATCAGTCCTACCGGAATGGAACTACCTGCAGGTAGTGGGACGATCGAGGAAGGCGCGCTGACTTATCGGCGGAAGTGTGCTCGATGCCATGGAGCGGACGGAACAGAGGGTCGAGCTCCTAGGTTACTAAAATCCTCAAGGGGCTCAGATGCCAACCCTTGGTCATATGGGCGAATCCTGCCGATCCGAGCGCCATACGCAACGGCTGTATGGGATTATATCAATCGTGGCATGCCTCTCAATCGCGAAGGAACTCTCACCCACGATGAGGTCTATTCGCTGACGGCCTTTTTGCTCTTCATCAATGATGTCATCCCGGAGGGCACTGTACTCGACGCTCAGAGTCTACCGATGGTGGTGATGCCAAATCGTGATAACTGGGCTGAGCTACCAGACTGGAAGCCTGGGATGCCAAGGCTTTTGGGTTACCCCTACTGACATACGCTTCGTAACACTTTCAGAATAGGGCACCATCGCTAGAGCGTGACGAGAGTCCGACTAATAACTCTGGTACTGCTCAGTGCATGTGTAAGTCCGACTACGCCTGAAAACGACCTGGCTGAGTACAGAGCACTGTGGGAAGCCCAAAGCCTAACCGACTACACTTTCGACGTTGTAAAAAACTGCTTCTGCTGGCCTATGGCCAATGTTCGGGTAACCGTTAAGGGTGGAGTCATAACCGGTGTAACCGAACTCGCATCGGAGGTAGCGCATGGCCCCGAGTTGTTCAGGACAATCGATGGCCTTTTCGATCTCGTACAGGATGCGTATGACCGAGAGGCACACGAAGTACAAGTAGACTTCAACTCCAACCGCGGTTATCCCATCCGGATTTGGATCGATTACGTTGAGATGATGCAGGACGAGGAGATGGGCTTCACACTCCTGAGCGATGTCACAGCATTGGAGAGCTGATAAGAAAATGGGCAGACTAAACCTCATTATCGGTGTGAGCGTGAACTTGTTGCTGTGTCTAGAAACTCCACTCGAAGCCCAAATTTCAGCGATCTCTGCCCAAGCTGCTATAGAGCTAGCTCAGACCCAACCCGGTGAGGACGGACTCGGAACGAGCACGGTCGCTGAACTCATGAAAGAGTTTGGAGTTCCTGGTGTCTCTGTTGCAGTCATTCAGGATTTCAAGATCCATTGGGCGAAAGCCTATGGGGTGGCTGATGTTGAGACAGGTCAACTCGTCGACATTGAAACGATGTTCCAAGCAGCCTCTATAAGTAAACCAGTTGCAGCGATGGGGGTGCTCAGGGCAGTACAAGATGGTCTGTTCAGCCTAGATGATGATATCAACGATATCCTGGATTCATGGACTCTTGATGGTAGAGAATTCACCCGAAACCGACCTGTAACACCACGCACGCTCACCAGTCACACCTCAGGCCTAGGAGACGGTTTTGGGTTCCCGGGATATGACCCGAAGCAACCACTTCCGACAACCATACAGATCTTAGAAGGCCACGGACTTTCGAATGTCGGTAGCGTGTTTATGGAACGTGAGCCAATGACATTCTACGAATATTCGGGTGGCGGCGTCACGGTTATGGAACTCGCTCTCTCGGATGTCCGTAGACGTCCATTTGTGGATGTAATGCAGGAAGAGGTGCTCGCCCCGATTGGCATGACGCGCAGCTCTTATGCTCAACCAATCTCTCCAGAACACAACCAAAATGCTGCTCGAGCACATGACAACAACGGTGAGTCCCGTGGACCCAAGTGGCATGTGTATCCTGAGCACGCGGCTGCAGGCCTCTGGACAACCCCCACGGATCTGGCCCGTCTTATAATCGAAGTGCAGCGCTCTGCTAGCGGGGAGTCGAATCGTGTGCTTTCTCAGTCTATGATCCAAGAGATGTTGAGTCCGATCGGTGTGGGGCCCTTCGCAGTCGGTTTTACTGTGAGCAAGATCGGAGAAGGCTGGTACTTCAGTCATGGTGGAAGTAATTGGGGCTTCAGGGCCCTAATGCTCGCACACAAAGTGAAAGGCTATGGCCTAGTCATTATGACCAATGCCGACCAGGGATCAATTGTGATCAACGAGATAAGCCGTCGTATTCAATACACATATAACTGGGACTCAGTAGCCTCTGCTGTGGAGCGGGGATACCGACGCTGAATAAGGTCAAGCGCCCTTGGTCATAAGGAGAGCAAATAAGTGATAAGCTTGCGAGCCGCACTCAGTAGTTCTTGGCTTCCGTTCTGGGTAGGCGTTGGGTTGCTCGTCAGTAATAGCGAACTGAGTAACTTGGGAATCATCTTGGTCTGCTGGGGTCTTCTCCGATGGATCCTCAAAGGAAGAAGTAACAAGGAGGGATGCCACTAAACTTCTAGAAACTGCACATACTTTTCGTTTAGAAGGAGGCTAAAGTGGTAGCATCGCTGCCAATGATTGCCATACAGGCCAATCGTATACCGATGGAGTATTCCGAAGAGGGATTCTCGCTCACGGAAATATTTTTCTTGTTCTTACTTGGAGCCCTATCAGTTTGGTTGGTGAGTCGCGCGATCAAAAGTTTTCTGAGTAAAAACTAAAGCTCCAAATCATCCGCAGGAGTTTCCTGCCGCGCGGCATTCCCAAACAGCCGAGCAGATCCAAGAAATAGCGCGATAAAGAACCCATTCAGTATCAAGATCTCTGGCACAGAGCTAACGCTGCTCTGGTGTTTCCCAACGATCAGTGCGACAAAGGCGACCAATGCTTGAGCAAACGCCGTCGCAAACAATGCCCGTGCCATCCCATGTGGCTGCAAACGCGCAGCGATCGCTCCGATGAGCCCGACAGCGAGTACCCCGAAATACATCAAATCAAAGGGGTCACCCTCAACTCCGATCACACCAACGGCACCGATGAGCCAGACGAGGATAAATGCTGTTGCAAGGGCAAGAATAGTGGCGAATCTGTAACTGTCTGTCTCCATCAGTTTCTTGCTAATGGACCCATGGCAAACACGAGTTGCTCACCCCATTACCAGCCTACGGCATATGCGGCCCGCCGAGGATCAGCACCAGCAGCAAAAGTGCCAAAACTCATATTTTTCAGTATGGCCTGGATACTACCCAGTGAATATGACGGGGCCAGTTGCACCTCATGCCCTAATTCTTGCAGCCCTTCGAGGTGCTCTAGTGAAATTCGATCTTCGATCTGCATGGTGATTTCAGAACCAGCTCTATAAAAATTGGGCGCTGCAAACAAACTAAAGCGTGGCGCCTCTATAGCTTCCTGCACTGGCATACCTAGATCCAAAATATTCACAAGAACTTGGAATTGCGTCTGTCCAATCGTCTCACCACCTGGAGTTCCTAAGGCCAGAATAAATTCGCCATCCTTAAGCACCATGACCGGTGAATTATTCAGGATCGGGACCTGTCCTCCCCGAGCGTAATTGACGTGCTCAGTATATGGAGACGTCGAGCCTATACGAGTTCCATTATTGAAGGTGATCCCAGTATTTCCGACAACGACGCCAGTCCCGAAAGCTCCTCCATGAGTTGGCGTACAGGCGACCACATTTCCTTCACGATCCATGATCGAAAAACTAGTTGTGCTTCCCTCATGACTTTGCTCTCTGTCGAACCCCAACATTGGCCCGCCTCTAGAATCCCCAGATCCACTCGAGGATCTGTCATGACCTCTTGGCTCTCCTGCCGTGGGATACGCCATGCTACCAGCCTCTGAAATCAAATCGCTGCGAAGAGCAAGATAGCTTTCTTCTAACATGCCTTCTGTTGGAACAGATAATTTTTTCGGATCGGCCACATATTGGTAGATATCTGACTTTGCGACCTGGATAGCCTCAGCCAGAAGATGAGTGAGAAGTGGGTTTCCTGACCCGAGAGCCCCCAAATCAAACCTTTCAACCAGCTTCAATTGCATCAAAACTTCCAGTCCTCCTCTTGAGGTTGGAGGAGAGGAATAGATGTCGTAGCCCCTATAATTTATGTGTATCGGATCGTCCCATATGGGGCTGAAATTCGCAAAATCCTCCTCAGTAAACAGCCCTCCTGCTTCCTTATAAAACCGCACAAACTCCTCTGAGATATCTCCGTTATAAAATCTGGAAAAAGCAGCATCTAAAGCTTCATTACGATTTCTTCCTTGCTGCAATACCCGTTCTTCTTCTTCAACAAGTTTCCGGAACGTAGAGGCTAAATCCGGCATCTTGAAAAGCTCGCTAACTTCTGGAACTCTATCTTCTGGAAGGAACATCCGAGCACTCGTTGGATACTGTCGGAATAGATCCTCTTGAGATGCGATAGCTTGGACTACTGATGCCTCTATAGGATGGCCATCTCTAGCATACTCCATAGCTGGTTCCAGGACCTCTGCAAGGCTCATGGTCCCAAACTCTTTCAACATGGAAACCCAGCCACCCAGCAGGCCCGGGACTACCCCAGCATAAATTCCCTTGTTGAGTTCTTCGGCCAACCTATCACTAGCAACAAGAGCTTCTGGAGCTGCTCCCGCAGCCGTTAGGGAGCGGACTGTTCCAGAACTTTTATCGAAGTATATGAGAAATCCATTTCCTCCTGCTCCAGACATCTGAGGACGAACTACATTCAGGGTAGCTAGCACAGCTACAGCGGCATCGATTGCATTTCCACCCGACATGAGAATCCGCAATCCCGCCATCGAAGCCAGAGGGTGACCTGCAGTAACTAACCCGTTTAACCCAGGCACTTCGGGACGGTGACTCTTCTTACCCTCACTCATCTGCAACGGATACGCATTTTCTTGTGCCCGTATTGACCCAAAATCTGAGAAAATAGGATTCACAAGAGCAATTGAGACTATGAGAAGCATTCTGTGGATATACAAATTGATCTCCCATCCTAATTTGAATTTCTTACCACTCTCAGACTCAGTCGAATACATGTCCTAGAGTCCGTTGCGATATTTAGCTCCTGAGCTAGCCGACTACTAAGCCGGAAAGAGAGGGGTGTCCCAATTGAAACAAACTGCGGACATGAGCCACTCACCGCTCTGCCTCGACATCGCGGCTAAACCCTTACCGACTCCTGATATTTCCTGTCCATCAGCTTCGAAGCCAACTTTGAAGGTGCATCTCACCACCGCTAACTCCCTGTCTCCCGAGATATCAACAACCTCTTGGCTGAATGTCTTGAGGTCCGGAAACCCGTCGAGCCAACCCTGTGCCTCTGCTTTACCGTGAAGAACCGGGTTGTCCTGAGGCATGTATACAAAATCTTCTGTGCAGAGGGCCATAGACGCATCCCAATCTCGGGCGAGGCCCCCTGCAACCCATTTCTCCTCAATCAACTCTCGCATTTCATCTCTATCTTGATCGGTCAATTCAGCCATGATTTCTCCTCTGAAATAGATGTTTTACTGGGCTCAGGTGTGCCTAGTGTCTAGTGCTTTTATCGGTACCCAAGAAAGGAAGAAAGTTTCTAGGACCACCAATAAGGTATGCTACTGCCCAACAAGACGTATTGGGAATAAAAGAAGCTATTAAATGTATTAGTAATTCATCTCTACTTCGGTCTAGAAGCGATGCTACCAACATGAAGCATGTCGCCAGAAAACCACCCCAATGAATTAGAGTTGAAAATCTCAAAAACATCATAGGAGACTACTCTGCCAGCCCTAAGAACAACCAGTGTCAAGCGAAGGCGTTACGCTCGCTTTCCACGAGCGGAACGCCTCCGGTAGGCCGATCTCTGGGCGTGTCGTCGGAAGCCAACCCAACTCCTCACGGGCGCGTCTTGAGGTGAAGGGATTATTACGTGTCAACATGTCTAGCGTGCCCTCGGTGTGAGGGGCTAGGTCACCTCGGCCGACTGCGATCAGGATTGGCTTAAGTAACCCGAACCCGATCTTCGCCATAGCTGTAGGGATACGTATCCGGCGGATCTGGCAGTCGAGCCCCTGGGCGCCGTAGCGTACAAGGTCTGATACAGTGATCGGGAAGTCGTCGGTAAGGTGATAGATCTTCCCACCAGCACTTTCGTTCGTACCAACCAACATCGCCCCTTCGGCGATCGACCGTGCATGCGTCAGACTCATCGTTGAAGCTCCACCGCCCAAAAGCGGGAAGAACCCGCGTTGAAAAATAGGGGCGATTCTCGGTACGAACTGACGGTCCCGCACGCCGTACATAACAGGCGGTCGAACGATGGCCGTCCACGCTCTACCGCGCTCGTAGGCTTCAAGCACGAGGCGCTCCGCCGCCTGCTTTGAGCGACCATAGACTTCATGCTCAGGCAACTTCGGGAGTGGGACTGATTCATCGGTTGGAACTTCTTGATAACGGGCTCGACCGAATACTCCGGTGGTGCTGACAAAGACCAAACGGGCGCCCGATGATGCCGATGCTTGGAGGACATTTTCAGTTCCCTCCACATTCCCGAGCCTAAAGGTT
>CAJWPN010000052.1:0-17492 GCA_913045345.1 uncultured Gemmatimonadales bacterium | reverse complement strand
GCACATACAGGGCTACCAGAATAGTGTTGCGTGAATCGCATCCCCTCCTGAGCCAACCGATCAAGGTTGGGAGTCTTAATCAACGTCTGCCCGTAAGATCCCAACTCACCATATCCAAGGTCATCCGCCAAGATATATATGATATTCGGTGGTGACTCATCTCGTGAGACACTCTCAGAGCACCCCATCAGAGCCATAGCTAGAAGAGTAAGAAGCTTGGGCAATCTAATGATTTTAACTGCTTTTTTAGTGATCAATGGGATATGCCATATTTCTAGACTTTGCTATTTCGACACAGCTTACAAGGTACGGCATACACACCTGATATACACAGGGATACCGTTCGACTGGCGTTTTCGAGAACTAGTGGCGCATGTTATCTGCTATGCAAGACCAGAAGATGGGTGGGATAATAGATCACAGTTTCTACACTGGTATGCCCTTGGAGAGAAAGAAGATGGCGATGCTAAGCGAAAGCACTCGACGTGAGTTTTTATTTCAACTAGGCGGGCTCGGTGTGTTATTCGGTCAACCACAACTCGCCTTTGGACAACAGCCGTTGCCCACGAGAACGATCCCCGGGACTGATGAGTCCTTGCCGGTCATAGGGTTGGGGTCATCTAAGCCGGTTCTCGAGATCCCAACCGAAGGCACAGAGCCTGTAGCAGCCGTGATACGCATGCTGCTTGAACACGGAGGTAGCCTGGTCGACACTTCACCGAGAACCCCAGACATCGATGCCGAGTTTGGGCGTGTGCTCGCTGAACCGGATATCCGAGATGACATCTTCCTCGCGACAAAGATCAATACACCCAGCGAGGAAACTGGTATCCAACAGCTTGAGCAGACTGAGAGACTTTTTGGTCGCCGCACTATAGATCTAGTCCAAGTCGAAAGCCTTAGAGGGCTCCAATCTCATTGGCCGAGACTTCAAGAGATGAAGGACTCGGGGGCGGCACGTTATATCGGTGTCACGGTCTCATCCTATAGAAATTTCGACCGACTTGAAGCGTTCATGAGAACGGGTTCTCCAGACTTCGTACACGTCAACTACTCGGTGATCGAAACACGTGCTGAGGAACGAATTCTTCCGCTCGCCCAGGACCTTGGCATGGGCGTAATCATCAACAGACCATTTATGAATGGCACGTACTTCGGTCAGGTCAGCGATCGCGAATTACCACTGTGGGCCGCAGACTTCGACTGTGTGAGTTGGGCGCAATTCTCTCTTAAATACATTCTAGCGCACCCTGCAATTACTTGCGTGCTAACTGAGACGACGAACCCGGAACACATGGAAGAGAATATCCAGGCCGGCTTTGGACGTGTGCCTGACCAGGCCACAAAACAGCGGATGAGAGAGGTGTTTAGCGGTTGAGTTCGAAAATTTAGATATTGTGGGACTGGGTCACGAGGATCCTAGCCCCTAACACACGGTGGGTACGTCAGATTCTCGCTGTCTTCAAACCATTCACCACACTCTACTCCATCTTCAAAGATGCCTTTCGTCCATAACCGACCATCTTCGAAATAACTCTCGTATGGTCCATCCAATCTGGTTCTTGGTCTTTGTTCTTCTAGCTCTGCTTGTGTCCAGATCTTGAATCCACCTTTCCTGTAGAGCTGTCCGTTGTCATAGAACGTCTCGAAGGGCCCCTCGAATCTCCCCTCCCTAAACATCCCTCGCTCATAAACATCACCGTTCTCATAATAAGATTCGTATGGACCCGTGAACGGATCACCAGTCAGCGGATCAATCCAAGTTCGTCCCTCCATATCAAGGGTATTCATATCCCTTGGTGCCGGTGGCAATGGCCTACACCCCAGGACTAGTAGGAGCACTACTGGGAGAAATATCCTCATCCAGATCCTCTACGATGCTCCTAAAATGTTGGCAATCATATGCGCTGCCTCTGCCACGATCTGAGCATTATCCCTTGCAGTACTGCCATCTGCTAACTCGAAGGTATCTTCGAGACCCGCTCGAGTGGCATAACCGCGTCTCGTGGCCTCCTCAATCAGGGGCCATGCGGTTGCTCCAAATCCATGAAGCAGACGAGGTCGATCAACTCCGGCAGCATTAAGCACAGCCTCCATCTCTGCGACATTGCTCAGAGCACTTTCGAGATCGCGGTTACGTGGCTCCATCATGAGCCGAAGACAATCATTCGCGAGCCCACTCTCGACACATGTTACTGCAGCATCAGCATCGAATAAGCCCGCCTCAACCCCAACGCCGTTCTCTATCAGTAGTTGGGCGAGTGCGACCGCGCCGGGTTCATTGAAGTTTACCGATGCAAAGTCAGGCAATACCGACCACATGCTCACGGTCTCCTGACGCTGTTCAGCATCCCCGAGAATCCCAAAGTGGGTGCTAATACCAATCGGAGTGGACGGTATTGTGGCACGAACCGTGGCTAGGACACTAGCGATATCCTCTGATCGCAGACTTTCGTTCTCTTTGCTATCACGAACGTGTACGTGGATCGCACCGGCACCGGCCTCTACTGCATCCTGAGCAGCATTGGCAAACTCACTAGCGGTTATTGGCAAAGCTGGGTGACTGCCAGGCTGGCGCCCACCGTTCAGTGCAGCTTTAAGAAGAAAAGATCTGATCTGCTCCTGCTCGGTCACGGCACATCCCCCTAGGACAACAGCCCCTGCACCCGCAATAGCGAGGAAAGCGCGTCGTGAGTAATCGGGGCTTTGAATCAGAGACATAACTTGATTCTGCTCTTCCTACCTCTTGGACCGCAACCTAGAGAGGTATCTCCCTAGATACAGATCAAAGCGTTGTATATCGAAACGGCTCCGCTGATGGAGCACTATCCATCCGGTATTTGAGGATGATACTCGTGTAAGTGATTGCAGCGAAAACACTTCTATCGATAAAGGGGCTCGGAACTCAAATGAGCCTTGTCCACGCCCTGCACCCGCCCTACCCTGCCTTTAGACTCTTTTGGTCCATAGAACATCGACGCGGAACTTAGCCATGATTAGGAAAACCATCATCGCCCTATCTCTTTCCTGCCTAATAGCAGGTATGACCAATGTCCTGGCCCAAGATATGCCAACTCTTGGCCCTAACGACTATGACCAGTGGGAAAGCCTAGGCAACGGCATTCTTTCTCCATCCGGCAATTGGCTTGCCGTATTAATCAACCGAGTAAGTGACGAGGGTGAACTACGTATCCATCGCACTGACACTGACTCTCTGGTAGTCGTTCCATTTGCTACACAGCCGGCGTTCAGCAGTGATGGTGAATGGCTTGCCTATGCGATCGAGATGTCCCCAGAGGAACAAGATGCCGCCCAGAAAGCTGATGAGCCGGTTCACAATTCGATGGGTTTACTGAACCTGAGTACTGGAGATCAAGAGATAATCAATCACATCGAATCATTCTCCTTCTCTGATGATGGCGAATATCTCGCCATTCAACGCTACAAGCCCGAAGACAAGGAGAGTGACGGCGTCGATGTCGTAATTCGCACGATGGCTAGCGGCTCGGTAATGAGCTTTGGTAATGTCTCGGAATTCGCTTGGCAGGATGAAGGACACCTGCTAGCTGTTACTACAGACGCAGATGGGCAAGTCGGTAATGGTGTATCAGTTTTTGATCCGAGCAGCGGACAACTCCGCTCTCTCGAGACCGATGCCGCAAAGTACCGTGGCCTTTTGTGGCGCGAAGAATCCGCTGATCTGGCTGTCCTAAAAACGTTTGACGACGAAGAGTATGAGGACACGGCCCATGTCGCTTTAGCATGGCGCGATCTTGATCAAGACGACCCAGACAGCTTTGAACTTGATCCTCGCACAAACAATGCTTTCCCGAACTCCATGCGCATGGTCGAATTTCGAACGCCCTCATGGTCAGAAGATAGCTCGACCCTATTTGTGGGTATCCAAGACCGTAGGCTGGCAACCGAGTCGGAAGAAGGTGCAGCGGAGGAGAGTGAAGGTGATGAAGAAGATGACTTAGATCCCGCCGGTGTGGAAATATGGCATTCGTTAGATCTCGATCCTGTGCCTCAACAGCGCGTTCGGGAGCAACAACTCCGCCGAGTAAACTTCCTTTCAGCATGGTCTTTAGATCAGAATAATTTCGTCCAGCTTGGTGATGATCTCACCGAGTTGACATCTATGGTTGAAGGCGGAAGCTACGTCATTGGCCGCGACGAGAGTCCTTATGACACAGATGCGATGTTCCGCCAGCAATTCTTTGACCTGTACGCGATTGATGTAGCAACGGGTGATAAAACACTGATTGAAGACCGGCTCACCCTACAATTCGGGGCAACCCCAAATGGGCGCTACGTGGTCTGGTTCGAAGGGGAGCACTACTACAGCTACAACCTTCGCACCGGTGAAAAGCAAAACATCACTGAGAATGTTGCAACGCAGTTCGTGAACCTTGATCTGACACCGACCCGAGAACAGATGCCTCCGTTTGGTATCGCGGGGTTCCTTGAGAGTGAAGATGCGATTCTACTCAATGACCAATGGGATGTCTGGGAAGTCAATCTGGATGGATCAGGTGGTCGCGCGCTCACCTCTGGTTCAGATGAATCGATCCGTTATCGCCTTGTAGATCTTGATCCGGATGCAGATGAATACAGCCCCGACGAACCGCTGTATTACTCGACCTACGGCGAGTGGACAAAGCAGGAAGGATACGCGCGCGCGCGGGCAGGTGACGATCCAGAGATGCTTCTCTGGGAAGACAGATCAATAGGCCGCCTACAGAAGGCGGAAAACGCAGATGTCTATGTTCTTCGCCAAGAGCGCTTCAACGATTCTCCAGACTATTTTGTGGCTGGAGCAGACTTGTCTGCCCCACGTCAGGTAACCACAACTAACGAGTTCCAGGGCGAGTTCGCGTGGGGGAAATCAGAGCTCGTCGACTATGAGAACGAATGGGGGCGCAGGCTTCAGGGCGCACTCTTCTATCCTGCCGACTATGAGCCAGGACAGAAGTACCCGATGATCGTTTATCACTACGAGCTATTGTCCCAGTCTCTTCATCAGTACCAGGTGCCTGATCCCACCAGCTACTACAATGGCCAAATATGGAGCCATGAGGGGTACTTTGTGCTCCGCCCGGATGTCGTGTATCGAGATCGACGCCCTGGGCAATCAAATGTGGAAACACTACGTCCTGCAGTCGCTGCGGCAGTCGCGACCGGTATGATCGACGAGGAACGAATAGGACTGATCGGACATTCATGGGGCGGGTATCAAACGACCTTCTTCGTAACACAAGATGATCTATTCACAGCAGCAGTCGCTGGAGCACCTTTGACGAATCTTATGAGTATGTACCTCTCGTTCTATTGGAATAGCGGCGGTACAGATGCTCGAATCTTCGAGATCAGTCAGGGCCGCATGCAGGTGCCGTGGTGGGAAGACTATGATTCCTACTTTAATAACTCTCCGGTGCACCATATCCAGAACATGAATACACCACTGTTAATGATGTTCGGGACTAACGATGGAGCGGTTGAATACAACCAAGGTGTAGAGTTTTACAACGCTGCGCGACGCCTCGCAAAACAGATGGTGATGCTATCGTATGATGGAGAGAATCATGGGCTGGCAAAGAAAGAAAACCAGCTGGACTACCAGGGCAGAATTCTTCAGTGGTTCGCGCACTACCTAAAGGGTGAGCCAGCTCCGGACTGGATTTCGAAGGGGGTTCCATTCATTCAACAAAAAGATGGGCTGAAAGCGAAGAGGCCAATAGGCTAGAGAAGCTCTTTGGGTCCATCGGAGATAACAATGCACAACCGAATATTCTCGGCGTTGACCTTGGCGGGACTACTGACGCTACCAGTTAGTTCGCTCGCCCAACTCAGTGACACCCAGGTCTGGGTGTCCAACCTCGAACACCAGTATGCTGTGCTACCGAACATTACTTATCACACGGCGAATAACAGAGACAATAATGTAGATCTTTACTTGCCCCGTGATGCGGACGGTTCCACACCAGTGCTAATCTACATCCACGGGGGTGGCTGGGTTGGTGGTTCTAAAGAATCCAGAGTTCTGCGCTTACTACCTTGGATGGAGATGGGATGGGCAGTGGTAAATGTCCAATATCGTCTAAGTGATATATCTCTAGCCCCTGCTGCCGTAGAGGATTGCCGCTGTGCACTCCGGTGGGTCATACAGAATGCTGCTAGGTACAATTTTGATACAGACCGCATTGTCGTAAGTGGCGACTCCGCAGGGGGACACCTAGCACTGACCACAGGCATGCTTCCGGAATCTGCAGGGCTCGACCGCCAGTGTGCGGGGAACAACATAAGCAGTCGAGGACCCGTAGAACTTCCGGTTGCAGCTATCATTAACTGGTATGGAATCACGGATGTGGGTGATCTATTAGAAGGACCCAATATGCAGAGCTACGCGGTTGAATGGCTGGGAAGCATCCCAAACCGATTTGAGGTCGCAGAAAGAGTGTCACCGCTGACTTATGTACGGTCAGGATTGCCGCCGATTCTCACCATTCACGGTGATGCTGACAGGCTAGTACCGTACCAGCATGGCGTGCTGTTGCATGAAGAGCTGACCAAGGCAGGTGTGTCTAACCAATTGCATACCGTGCCAGGTGGAGGGCATGGTGGATTCAACCGCTCAGAGACAATCGCAATTTTCGAGACTATTCAAGAATTCCTCAGCGGTAATGGGCTCTTGAACTAGGGTTCTGCTATCTGAGGCGTGGGATCACCCGATGAACAATCGACTTGCAGAGCTTGTCGCAAAAACTACAGGGCTCCAGACGGGACGCAGAATCGTTCACGCAATAACGGGTACGGTCATATTCGTCGCAGTTACCCAACTATACCTATCCGAGTCTCTGATAATTACCGGGCTGTCCGTTTTATTCCTGATATTACTCGCTTCGGACCTAGTAAGACTCCGAGTGCCCCACCTAAACATTCTATTCTTCAGGTTTTTTCAGATCTTGGTATCTCCTCGAGAATCGCAGAGCATCGCATCGTCCACTTGGTATATCTTGGGTGCGTTAATCGCGATCGTACTATTCCCCATTTCAGCTGCATTGTCTGGGATTCTGGTCTTAGCCTGGGCTGATCCAACCGCCAGTTATCTCGGACGCCGATGGGGAAAGCGTTCTTTCTTGGGAGGCACACTGGAGGGCACAACCGCTTTCCTAGTTGTAGCCGTCTTGATCCTTTCAGTTCGGCATCCACTCGAAATCGCGATCCCCTCGGCGTGCCTCATAACACTAGTGGAACGGTCAGCTTGGCCGCTCGACGACAATCTGGTACTAGCTCCTGCATGTGCTGGCATTCTGACATTATCAGAATTGCTCGTTTGAAATCTAAAGAGTCCATAGTCAACAGGATCGTTCTGATCGCCGTTGTAGAAACTAGGACTGGAGTTGAACTTAGATTGAGGGGTGGGTAACTCTGCGTGCTGACTAAGAAAGGGGATGCAGTGGATGATTAGTGGGACTGCTGAGTTCGCCCGAGGTGTCGCACAAGAGACTTTGCAAAAAGCTGTGATGTTGATTCAGTCACCATCATCCGGCGGCGCTGAGCTTCTGGGCATGAACGCCGCAACCCAGGGGCGGGTACTTAGCTCTGCCCTCGTCATCATCATCCTGTTTGTCCTCCGCAGAGCCTTATTGGCAGTCGTCAGCAGAAGGGTTGAAGATCCAACATCCCGCTACCGATGGGCAAAAACCTCTGCGTACACCGCCTCTCTGATCGGCCTCGCTGTTGTTATCCAAATCTGGTTTGTTGCTCTTAGATCACTAAGCACCTTCCTGGGTCTTTTGTCCGCAGGCCTCGCCATCGCTCTCAGGGATCTTGTAGCAGATTTCGCCGGCTGGTTGTTCATACTCTTCCGGCGCCCGTTTGATCTCGGAGATCGCATCCAGATCGGATCCCATGCGGGTGACGTCATCGACCGACGAATCTTCCAGTTCTCAATTATGGAGATCGGGAATTGGGTGGGTGCTGATCAGAGCACGGGCCGGGTGATCCACATCCCAAACCAACGTGTTTTTCTGGAACCACTCGCCAACTACTCGGCTGGATTTCCCTACTTGTGGAACGAACTAAAAGTGCTGGTGACTTTGGAAAGTGACTGGAAAAAGGCGAAGACCCTCTTTGCCGAAATCACTAAGGAAATAACCAAGGATGTAGTTGCCGAGGCCCAAGGACCCCGGAAGGAAGGAGACCAGAGGTTCCTGATCCACTACCGCACTCTAACTCCGGCAGTCTATACGTCCGTGGAGGAAAGCGGCGTATTGCTGACCGTGCGATATCTGTGTCGTCCACGTGAACGCAGAGGAACCAGCGAAGCGCTATGGGAGGAGATACTACAAGCCGTGAGTCGGACCGAAGGCATCGAACTCGCGTACCCGACTCAGAGGCTCGTTATCGACCCCAACTTGGAATGATGGAGCACCAAGGGGGACACTTAGATTCTTAGTTACTTGAGCAAGGCGGGTAAGTCATCCTAGTGGGCTCGCCACCTTCATCGACCCACTCACCGCACCGTACACCCATGTTGTAGCTGCCCCTGGCTAGTAATTGCCCATCGAAATAGTACCTCTCGAACAAACCGTCGAACTCTCCATCCCTGTATTCGATCTTAGAATCCATCTGTCCATTGAAGTAAAAGGACTCATACAGGCCCTCCCACGTGCCATTCCGTAGAGTGCCCTGCTCCCTAATCCGAGTAGAGTCTGAAGGGAATAGAGAAAATGCAGGCCCAGAATACGGTGCAAGAGTCCCCTGTGTCAGGTAGCTATCGCCCTGCTGGACCAAGTTTATGAGATTCGTCGGCTCTTGGGCCTCTAAACCAACGGAGCCCATCGATATTAGGACGAGCCCAATAATCAGAGTTCTATTCATAACTTAATTCTGCCTGGAAACCCCTCAGGTCCGCAACTTAGCCGGAAGCTTAAGTAGGATGTTTTACTGTCATGGCTCAAGGCACGGAACGCATCTTGCGAGAAGGATGCTGGTGTCTCCTTCAAGTAAATGGATAGCCAGATGCGCATAACCAGCTCCCTTATCATCAATCATCTTCATGAGCCGAGAGAACTCGAGTCACTATATAGAAAAGATCCAGATGCGTTTCGAGAATCTGTCGATGAAGCAATTCATGCCTTGCCTGATTCTGTTGTACTGTATGTTTGGAAGGCGCGCCTTGAATACGATCAAACACCACTGGGTGCTAAACACGGAATTAAGCTTTGGTACGCGCTCGGCATCTGCCTCGCGGTAGGTGCTCTTGTCCGACTCCCAGCGATCAGGCTCGGGGAGTGGTGGTACTATCCTCGTTTTGCGCCTTTGTGGATCATCTTGGGGCTCGCTGGCTACTTCTTGGTCAGGCGTCCTAATCGTGCATTACTGATCACCGGCGTGATCCTAACCACAGTAACCACTAGTTATATAAGCCTACTCCCAGCAATCAGGTTCGGGGAGGATTGGCACTATACTGATTCAGTAGTCATGGCACTGATTCACCTACCAATTGCCTTGTGGTTCTATCTCGGTTTGGCCTTCCTAGGAGATTCTTGGCGAGATGCACGCGCTCGGGTTCAATTCCTACGTTACAATGGTGAGTTGGTCATTCTCACCACCGTGGTCGGGCTCAGTGGGATGGTACTCAGTGGTTTGACGCTTACCCTATTCCAATTGATCGACCTCAACATCGAAGAATGGTACTTTCCGAACATTGGAGTTTTTTGTGCTGTAGCTGTGCCCGTAGGTGCAACATACCTATTCGATGTGGTGTTCACTCGACGCACAGCAATTGCACCCGTATTAGCTCACATTTTTGCGCCCCTTCTTCTCATGATGATCATCACCTACGTGGTAATTGCATTAGCCAAAGGTGCAAACCCATTCATTGACCGAGCTTCTTTAATCACCTTCAATGGTCTGCTACTACTGGTCCTCGGCATCTCGATTTTTTCATTGGTGGAACGTAAAACAGGGTTGGACTTCAGGTTGACCGATTACATCAACCTCGCGCTTGTTAGTTTGACAATACTGATCAATGCCATCGCACTTTCGGCTATCCTATTCCGGATCGCTTCTTTTGGATTCACACCAAATCGCGTGGCCGTGCTCGGAGTCAACGTGATCGCACTCGTGCATCTCGTATGGATACTGGCGACATACATTGGCTTAGTCCGACGTAAAGTCAGACCTGATTCCATGGATCACGTCATTGGGGATTACCTTCCCGTCTATAGCGCCTGGGCAGCCGTCGTAGCGTTTCTTCTACCGGTCGCATTTAGATTCGGTTAATAAAGCGACCCCGTCTTTGGGAACGGGATCATTTTGGTAGATTCAGGAATAACAGGATTACCAAAAGCCACGCCTAGTGAGAGAAGCTCTTACATGAGAATACGGGTCCCTGCAATAGCCATACTCCTTATCGGTCTGCTAACCGGTTGCCATAGTTGGCAACCTACGACAGTCAGTCCACAAACAGTCATCCTCGAAGAGCGTCCATCAGGGGTGCGTTTCAGGCTGCCAGATGGAGATACGGTAACTGTCATGGACCCTCTAATGAGGAATGACTCTATCTTTGGTACTGACGCTGGAATGGTACCGATAGCGTCACAAGATGTAAGCGGGCTCGAGGTGCGGCGCTTCAGCGTTCGGAAAACAATCGTATTCGCGGCCGGTATCGTAGGGGTCATGGTAGTCTGGACCCGCTGGGCCACTAAGCGGAGCGGAGGAATCGATCCTGGAGATGGGCCCCTAGATAAACCAGATAGCAGATAGCTGGTTAAAAAAAGATGCGGAGGTAAGGGAGGAGCGGTAAACTGCTATAGGGTTACTCTCGGAGCATAGGGCCATGATCTTTCGGTTGACTTACCTAACGCGGTTTACAGTCAACGCACTCAGCCTTGCAGTGCTAGTCTCTCTTGGAGCCTGCTCAATTATTCCGAATCCCTTCAGCAGAACACCATCACCGGAGAGTAGTGAGGGCGAGCAGCGAACATCCCCGGATGATCTCTCTCGCGAAGAAATTTTCCGCGATGGTGAAGCAGACCCAACTGCATATGAACTCGTACAACGCCTGCGCCCAAATTGGCTCCGAGCCCGCGGGCAGGTTTCTTTGGGATCCCCAGAAGCGGCTTATGCACTCGTGTACATGAATGACGTCCTGTTTGGAAACCTCATGACGCTGCACCAGATCCCTCCGAGTCAGATCGAGCGAATGGAGTTTGTGAGATCCATTGATGCGACCATACGCTGGGGCACTGGACATACGGCTGGGGTGATTAACATCGTGACAGGACGCTAGGAATCTCCAAACCCGCTTAGAGTTCATAAAACAGGTGGGGGCAAAACCCGAACCCGGGTCCGCCCCCACTCATTACTCCAAAGAACCCCTGGCCTCGAGGTCCCGACGCCGACCACCTAGGCGCCGATCACAGTTTTCTCCCTAGCCGATATTCTCGTTGTTCTGGAACTCTGTAGCCGGAAGCTTAAAGCATATGTCACTTCCGTAAGTGTCTCCAAAATCTGTAACTACACCGACGGCCGGGACGAGCGTAAGATTGTAGCGCGTAATGTCATAGAGGTGATGGCTCTCTAAGAACATTTCCGCCGACCGCTCGTAGATGATTTGGTCCATGACCTCTTGGGCATCAGTACTCGCGAACGCTGGCAATCCTGCATTCGTGTGCAGTGTGTTAATGATCGCAACCGCACCTGCGAGATTTCCAGCCGCGTGCTCAGACTCGGCAATGATGAGCTGACCCTCTTCCCAGCTAGCCAACTCCATGGGGCTACTCACGCTCGGGAACTTATCTGCTGTCCATACCACAGTCCCCGTCGTCGGGTGTGCTACCCCCGAATTCGTTACGGCTATCCGTGGATCAGGTACTCCACCAAACATCTGGTTCTTACGCTCTTCCGCAATCGTCACAGTGTTATTGTCATGATTGAACTGCCACATCTTGTTCTTTGTGACATTATCGGCATCAGAAAACTGCAGTTCGTATTTGAAACCAGCTGGTACACTGGCAACAGCAGCTGCAGCCTCACTCTTCTTACCAAGGTTCAAGAGCGCCCTGCCCTTACCAATCCGAGCGGCATTCTGGATATCTCCACTACCCCCTGAAATTGCGGCATCGAAACGGTTAACAGCCAAGTTCCAAGAATCTTCCCTGGTCTGTTTAGGTCCACCATCGAAGGCTACTTCACACATGGCTTCACCAAAGAGCGTGTACGCGAATCCTGCATACATCGACACCTCAGCAGTATACGCTGCCTTGTCAGGCACATCCCCTACATCCCATTCAGTCAGATTGTCTAGAGTATAATCAGCGATCCAACGTGCTCTAGAGAGCGGCTTATAAACCGCCGGGCCCCAGCTCGAGCCACAATCGGAACTCGCATACTGCGCCCCGTAACCACTTGTATCGTGGTTCCGCGAATCCCAAATATTCGAGATAGAGTTATTCGCGGCGTCAGCCCACTCCATCCCAGTAAGGGCACTTGCTGCTGCATAATAGACAACAGCGCAGCGCAGCTCGTTTGCTACACTTCTTACCAGCAGTCCAGCAGCACTCGGCTTAGTAAGGTCAGTTGCTACGACCCTCGAAGGAGCATCCACGCTGAGTAGAGTATCGAGCGAGTCACATCCTCCTAGGACGACAACCGAGCTAAGCGCGAGAGCGGCTGTGAAACGGACTATTGCTGGCCTGGACCCGCATGCACGTCTGCTCATGTGGGAGGCTCCTGGCTTAAAGTTCATTGATGTCTTTTTCATGATTATCATCCCCCTATCGATTCAGGCGGATGGTGAGTACCAAAGACGTTAGTGGTGGCACCGCAGAGTCTTCCTGTGGCTCCCTATTTCCACTGAACGTATTACTGGGATCCATCACCTCCGGATCGTGGTGTGGCCATTCCTGCCACTCCGTCCAAATCATCCCTAGGTTACGTGCACCGAGCGTGATCGAACCACGATTAGTGCCAAGCATCTGAGCCCATTCACTAGGCATCTGATACGTTGCTGATAACTCCCTCCAGCGGATGAAACCAGCTGGATTGACCCATAGTGCAAACTCGCCGCTGGAACCGAACTGGGCTTCAGCAACCAGCCTGGGATCATATTCCTGTGGATAGAGATTCATCCTGGTTTGGTGGAATGCTGCGTACCTCCACCAACCCTGAAGATCATATTTCGTGTGACCCATCTTGGCCTGAATCAAGCTCGATATCGTGAGCCGGTCTCCTATTGAGAAGGAGTTGGCAAGAGAGGCTTCGAGCGAAGGATCTGGGTGTCCCTGATAGATCCATGCATTCTCATCACACGGAACCTGAACTCCAGATCCATTTGGAATTGGCCCCTGGCCCCGTCCTGGCGAAGCATCACAAGTCATGGTTGACTTGTCGATGTTGTCAGTACCAGGGATGAACTGAGCAAACCCTACTTGGGGCGCGAAAAGCGAACCAACCGGGTAGCCCACTTCGTGTCGCGTCGACCACCCCAAAGACAGGTAGCCATCGTCGCCTTCCTTCAAACCTAGATCTGTGACCTCATTCTTATTTGTACTCATGTTGAGATCCATATCCCAATCGAAACCATCGCTTTCGATGATCCGAGCTCCGAGTCCAACTTCGATGCCTCGGTTTTGGATCTCACCAATGTTCACAAACTGCCGAGCTGTGAACCCGGTGGAAGGCGGAACATACCGCGCTACAATCGCATCCTTTGTTTTCTGATCGTAGTATGTGAAATCAACCGTCACACGACCATCGAATAGTGTGGCATCAAATCCTGCTTCAACCTCGACACCCCGTTCCGGTCCAAGCTCACTGTTACCTGGTGACAAAGGAGTAACCGTCGCTCCACCGGTGGGTGAGAGGCGGGTGGTGAAGCTCCGAAGAGCGTCGAACGCATCAGGCTGCTGGCCGGATTCGCCGTATGCAGCCCGGAGACGTAAAGCATCATTCACTACGAATGATGTGCTGACCTTCGGGTAATAAACTAAAGAGAAGTCCTCACCAAACGAACTGTTATCGTCAGCCCTAACTGCTCCTGTAACAAAGAAACGGTCTTGCCAGCCAAACTGCTGCTGGAGATACACGCCGACGGTGTTATTCTCGACGAGACCGTCTGAACCCGATACATCTTGACCTGTAGCACTGACGGCTGAAAGGCCTAACGCCGGGAAACGTCTACCGGAAGCGGTGAGATCCTTAATCGATTTGGTGTAGACTTGGAAACCAGCCGACGTGGTCGATGCTAGGTCATCCGTTATTTGCTGTTCACCAGTCGCGGCGTAGTCGAACGTAGTGTAGGCGACCGATTCACGATTTATCCTTCTCCCACCAGCAGCTGAGCTGGAGCTGTAGTACGGTGCAAAATCAGGACCTAGGAACGCATCCAAATTATCCTCGGCCTGGTTTGTCAGATCCGTACCGAAAGTCAGCCTGTGCGTTAACCAATCGAAGGGTGTGTGAGTTGCTGTGAACCCCGCAGTCATGCGGTTCGCATTGTTATAATCGAAATCCCTGGCTACTCGAGCCTCCGGGATTCCCCTGCGGTAGCAGCGACGATCAGGAACGCGAGCACAATCGGCTGGTCCTGCATAGACGGCCTCTTCATACGGATAGTCACTAGGAATCCGCATACGAATCAGTCCGATACCTGCATTCGCAGTCAGCGTTACATTGTCACTCGGCTGCGCGGTGATGTTGAGTCGGCCGTTGTATTTATTCGCCCAGCTATTTTCGGTCACTCCATCATCCATGGCAGCTGACCCAGCGACGAAGTAACGAAAACGGTCAGAACCACCAGAAACGTCTATCCCGTAATATTGGGTGTGACCATTGCTGAAGATTAAATCCCGTTCGGTTTTATCCTCCAAAATGTTGAGCGATTCAATCTGACCGGTATTCGGGTTCACTCCCCAGTTAGTCGGAGTACGACCAGCTGGGTCGCGGAACCACTGGCTGCCCTGGCGCATCGTGAAGTTCCATTGGGCATCACCAACAGCACCCCGCTTCGTTGTGATATTGATCACGCCGTTAGCAGCCTCGGTCCCGTAAAGTGTCGCAGCAGCCGGCCCCTTGATTACTTCTAAGCTTTCAATCATCGCGGGATCAAGGTCATCAATACGGGAGACGTCCCTTCCTCCACTTTCCATTCGGTTGCTCGCCCTTACCCCGTCGATGTAGACCAGTGGTCCATCGTTCACGAGCCGCATGGTAGAACTACCGCGGATCTTGATTGTGGAGGCCGTGCCAACATCTCCGGAACCTTGCTGTATCACTACACCAGGCATCCTGCCCCGGAGGAGGTCAGACATGTTAATGATAGGCTGCACCTCAGCTACACTGGCATCCAGTCGCCCAACAGCGTTCCCGATCTCTCGAGCCCTGGATCCTGTGGCAGTCCCTGTCACAAGAATCTCATCTAACTGGAGAGCCTCAGCACTAATAGTAAAATCTAGAACGCCTGTCCCTCCTTCACTGACTGAGACAGTACCTGTTGTAGTCCTGTAGCCAAGTGAAGTCACGGTTACGGTATGCGTGCCCACCGGAACCCCCACCAAGAGATACTGACCACTTGCTTGGGTCAGCACTCCAAGATTGAGTGCTTCGATGAAAACCTGGGCATTGGCGACCGCTGAACCTGAAGCTTGGTCTCGGACAGTACCCGTGATCTGCTGAGCATCTACCTGAAGAGGTGATGCTAGAAGCAGAACTACGAGCGCCAACCACGGAACGGATTTCATTCCATCCTCCACAATGATTTGAACACGAATTACTTCAGACTAACACGCGCTGAGGTCCCTTGGACCAAAATACGCGAGCGAAAGGTAATTTTATAAGCTTAGGCTTTGCAACTTAGTTGCCGCCACCTCCACGTTCAGCTGACGACATCTGAGCCTGTGTTAATGCTCGTAAAGTAAGTGCGACCCTCATGCGCTCCGATTCGCTTAAATCAGCGAGAAAGTTGTCTGCAGCTTCGACCCAAGCATCATGATCGAGGGCGCGGGCAGCGAAGTCCAACGCGGCAAGGATTTTGACCCGCTCTTCAGAAGGCTCAGTAGCCGGAGGGGTTGGCTGACCGAAGCCCGCTCTAGGCGGCACGAGTGCAAACGAGACAGTCCGAATCCGGTCTGCGTCCGCTTCATCCGCCATCCAGCATGAACTCGGTGGTGCGATACCCGCAGTTAGGTATGGAAGCCAGAAATTCAGACCGGCAAACGGACCATTCGAAGATGGTACAAACCAAGTATGCAACATGTGCAGAGTCCGACCGTCGTCCGCGAACTCAGGATGATCATGCCATTTGGCAAGCTCGCTTTCGAATGGAATTGGCACTTTAGTTTCCGGTACATCAACGAAGGCGTAGGCAGCACCCACGAGTCGCTCCCGACCATCAATTTCAACGAATAATAGATGGTCCGGTGAATTCTGTTGTACACCATCCCTGCTACGGGCCGAGTTCACGTAATGCACACCCATTCCGGGGATATCACCCAGTGCGGGATTAAATCCAGCAGCACGAGCAGCTTCCGGTGTCTCAAGACCTGCGACCGCATCCCGAAGTGCATCAAATTGTTCTCGATCCACGGCAGGTAATCCAGTCCACGGCGGCGAGGCAAGCGTTGTGCAGCTCACAGCCTCACCCGCATGGCTGTGCCCTTGGTCCGCATGCCCAGGCATCTGTGCTAGCGCTGCGCTAGGGGCCATTACCCAAGCCAGGGTCAAGAGAGCGCTTATTACCGCTGTAGTGCGTGCCATCCGGTGCCTCCGAGGTGGCGGGAGTAGTCCAACCTAAAGTTCAATACTGAACCGATGTTTAAGCTCTCCAATACTGCAGTCTTCGATCAACCGGTGTCAATAGATAATGAGGATCAACAACTCATCCTGTAATCTCCTAACTCTATGCCAGGATTAAGTTTACTTATTTCTAGACTAGTTTAGGGCTAATCGAGCTAAGGCCTCATCCAGATGACGCCGGTACACCTCACGGTCCTCAGGCACAAGCCATGCGCCTCTTTGGTCTACCCGCCGCCAGATTTCCTCAATCACTGCAGCCAAAAAGTCGGCTGACGCTCTTGATGCATCGTTGGGCGGGGCGTCGGTGAAGTAAACCGGTGTGGTGTGCACGAATGTGTAACTGTCCCCTGAATAGCGTGCTTTACCGCCACGAGCTCGCACTGCAACCCAGCGGGAGCCTTCCACAGGGATGGACTCCTCCACAGTGAGCTGATGTTCCCCATCCCTTACAGAGATCGTACGTGCTACTTCCCCGTCCACGATAATCTCGATCACCTCTACCGGCGCGATTGTAGCAAAGTCCACTTCTACAGTTACGGAGCTGCGGCTGCTAAGTTCTGAGCCAGGCTCCTGTCCATCCACTGTAGCAAACATTAGCGGCCCATTCGTCGCAATCGTGCGTCCTGCTCTAACCGCCTCAATCCATGTGCGCCAGCTAATCGGACCATCCAGCCGAGCGTATGTAC
>CAJWPN010000051.1:0-17606 GCA_913045345.1 uncultured Gemmatimonadales bacterium | reverse complement strand
GCAACATCGGGTGATTACATGCAGGCCTTCACACAAGACCGGCGTTTTCATCACATCATCGATCCTCGGACTGGCTATTCTCCTGAGCAAACAAGCGCTGTAACGGTTATTACCACTAGCGCCATGGACGCAGATGCTCTCTCAACGGGCATGATGGTGCTTGGCCCTACTGAGGCTTTTCGCCTAATGAAGAGCCTGGATGATACGGAAGGGGTGATTGTCACTAAGGAGGGTGAGCTTATGACGACTCCGAGCCTAGATCACTGAAAAGGGACTGATCTGCGAGCTGGATTGAGGGGGCTTGATCTTGCGGAGTTGAGATGAAACGGTCACGATGGCGTGCTCGGGGGGAGGGTGTATATCCCCGGATGTCGCATCATTGCTTGGGGAAGGATGTTATGAGATATGAGAAGGGTTCGCGGTCGAGTCAGTCGGATTGGGGGAGTGCGTTAGCATTCGCCGTAATCGCGTTGCTGACTTTGCCGGCGCTCGGCGCTGCGCAGCTGACCGGGGTAGAGAACGGGAATTGGACCTACCTTGGTGGTGACGCGGGTAATGCTCGTTATACGCACGGCGACGAAATCACGGCTTCGAATTTCGGGGATTTAGAGGTTGCCTGGATTTGGGACAACGCGAGTTTCGGTCCTAGCACCCATGGCAATACGGCTACCCCGACTTACATCGATGGTATGCTTATCACTGTCACCAACGACCGTCGCCATGTAATCGCGCTTGACCCGGAGACGGGCTTGCTGAAGTGGACTTTTACCGAGCCAAATACCTTCCGTTATGAGTACTCAATGCGGAAAGGGTACGGGAAAGGGGTTGCTTACGGTGAAGTTGACGGGCGGGGTGTAATCTTCATCACCACGCCGGGATTTTTCCTTCATGCATTGGACGCCGAGACCGGCCAGCCTTTAGAGGGTTGGGGTGAAGGCGTGCCGATCGATGGTTTCCCGGCTTCAGGTAGTGTGGATCTGGTAGAAGATCTTATAGAAGGTTGGGGTCCATGGGAGAATTGGGATGAGCCCTATGATCCTTACCAGGGGATCCCCCTTGAGATCGGATATATCACGAGTTCATCGCCTCCAATTGTAGTCAACGACGTTGTGGTAGTAGGGAACTCAGCCGAACAGGGATACAACCAGACTAGAACAGAGATGGTGCCTGGTGACATTCTCGCGTATGACGCTGGAACGGGTGACTTCAAGTGGAAGTTCCACGTGATCCCGCGTCCAGGTGAGTTTGGTCATGAGACCTGGACAAATGATGCTTGGCAATACACAGGTGACATTTCTTCTTGGGCACCGATGTCTGCTGATCCAGAATTGGGGCTCGTATACATCGTCACAAATGGACCGACAATCGATTACTACGGTGGGTTCCATCCAGGTGACAACCTCTACAGCACCAGCGTAATTGCTATCGATGTCGAGACTGGTGAGCGGGAGTGGCACTACCAGTTTGTTCATCACGATATATGGAATTACGACACGCCTATGGCGCCCGTACTAATGGACGTCACGGTTGATGGAGAACGAATCCCAGGTTTCTTCCAGGCCACAAAACAAGCTTTTGTATATGCGCTTGATAGAAGAACTGGTGAGCCTATATGGCCGATACCGGAAGTCGAGGTTCCTCAATCACTGGTGCCGGGTGAGATGCTTTCGCCGACCCAGCCGTTCCCAACTAAGCCGGCTCCTTTTGACCTTCAGGGTCGCACTGAAGATCACCTCATTGACTACACGCCTGAGATTAGGCAAATGGCCTTGCAGATTGCCCAGGAGAACAACTCGTTCGCCCCGTTGTTTAATCCACCGACGCACGTGGGTAACCCAGCAGGTGCGGCAAGGGTATGTCCTGGGGGTGCAGGAGGCGCAAACATCACTGGCCCAGCGGTGGCAGATCCAATGTCGGGCATGATGTATGTGACCTCGCAATCGGCTTGTGGAACAGCATACTTAATGGCTGGAGCTGAGTCGCCCATGGATGAGCGGCTCCAGACCGGGACAATCCGTTCAGATTGGGCGCGGGCCATGGGTGGTGGTCGAGGTGGTGGCTCCGGAAGAGAGAACATTGATGGTCTCTCAATTTGGAAAGGTCCAGTAGGCCGGATCACAGCGATTGACATGAATACCGGTGAGCACGCTTGGATGATCCCTAATGGTGACGCTCGCCAAGCGCAGCAGGACCAGATACGGAACCACCCTCTGCTTCAGGGAGTCCCAGGAGTTCAGGCAAACCGAGGCCGGTCAGGACACTCGGTGATGGTGGTAACACCAAACCTGCTTTTCGCTTCTGGTCAGACCGCTGATGATGAATGGAAGCTGTTCGCTATAGATAAGAGAACTGGAGAACGAGTTGGCGAGGTTCCGATACCTGGATCCACACGATATGGGTTGTCTAGTTGGGTTCATGAAGGCAAACAATACATAATTATCCAGCTAAACAGCGGATTGGCAGCTCTGGCTTTACCATAAGGCATAGGGCCCAGTAACAAGAATCCCTCGGGGCCTTTCTGGTCCCGAGGGATTCTTTTAGCGACCAACTCTGAGAGAGGGGATTGTAGGGATACATCCGGAGTCTAGTTTCGTATTCTTTCCGCCTCACGTTCCTCTGCTCTTGCACCTCTCAGTACATTTTCGAGTGAGTAGTTACCCTCGTGGCAAGCGTACTCATAAACCAACCCGTCCAGCCTTCTGAAAGGAACTTCGCCACCCCATTCACTCTCATAGGAATCCGGGTCGATTACTGTGAATTCATAATTGAGCGTGAACTCATCTGCTCTTGTGAAACGCTCAATCACCTTAAAATTTTCTGATCCTGTCGGAATGAGCCACGAGTACGCGGTAACTTGTTCAATTGGAAGGTTCGTGGTTTCAACGACTAGTGTGTCGCCTTCCCAGCGGCCCCACGAGTCTCCCATCCACGGGCGAATGTGTTCTGGCAGGGCCTGCTTGGTCTGACTGAGTGGTATGATCCTCACATCATGAACCATCTCAGTCATGATCATGATATGGCTTGGGGTTTGTACAATGGTGTAATTGTTGTTGTAGAAATAGTTAGGGAGCATCGGTGGTCCCCCATTGAAGCCGAAGGACATCAGACAACGTTCGGGTAGAGGCCGGTTCTCCGGATTATCAAACTCTCCGAATTGTCGGTTACGTAGAAACGTATCCCCGATACGGCGTTGTGCTGCAGATGTCAGGGCAGGGATGCGACCATCCTCAGGGGATGTTACCAGCGAACTCCTGTGTTCTCCGTTAAAGATCGCAACACGATCACCTGCGTCGACCCAGAACTGGTTATAACCACCTGTACCACCAGAAGCTGCGTCAAAAAGTAAATTCCCGGAGAATACCCCTCCAACGGGTGGGGCTTCACGGTCCGGGTCACTATCGGCATAGCCTTCCTCAAGGAATTCCTGACGCCCACCCTCTATCTCAGCAACCTGTTCGGGCGTCAGGACAGGCCCTACTCCGCTCGGTCGTTGGACAGGAGTGATCGTTGCGTTCGTCCAGTTGCCTTGTATATCAGGGTGCCCTTCTGGCGTTCTTGGTAGAACCCATTGCGATCTGCTTTCGGTTTGTGCCAGTAATGCCACCGGGGCAATGGACGCTAGAATCGCAAATCCTATAAGCACAAAGGTCATCGTTCTGGCAGATTGAACGCTCATACCGCCTCCTCCAACGTCAGGTATGTTGATTGCGAATGTGTTTTTGCGAGTCAGCTAGCTAAAATGTGTTACCACCGGATCAATGAAGCTAGCATGCGCGGTGAACGTTCTAGCTATCGTCCGGAGTTAAGCGAACAAGCATTTTCCCAAGGTTGTCACCCTTGAATAGGCCCATAAAGGCCTTTGGGGCGTTTTCGATACCATCGTGCAGTGTTTCAGGGTGCTTAATGTTTCCAGCCGCGATCCAGGAGCCCATATCGCGAGCGAAATTTGGGAACCGATCGTAGTGATCAGTGACTATGAATCCTTTCCATAGCAACCTCTTGGTGACAACCTGAAATAGGTTTCTTGGTCCGGGTGGAGGTTCGGTCGCGTTGTAGTTAGAGATGCTACCACAAGCGATGACAGACCCGTGGTCGTTCATTCTCCACAAGGCAGCTTCTAAGTGCCCTCCTCCCACGTTATCAAAGTAAATATCAATACCGTTAGGGCATGCCTCCACGAGAGTGCGACGGAGATTTTCAACCTCCTTGTAATTCAGGGCTACATCTACTCCTGCCTCTTCGGTAAGCCACTCTCGTTTCTCAGGAGTGCCCGCGCTCCCCACGACAGTGCACCCTTTTAATTTGGCAATTTGGCATACCAGTGATCCGACTGCTCCTGCTGCTCCCGAAACAAAAACCGTTTGTTCGGGCTGTGGCTTTCCGATGTCCAACAACCCTACGTATGCGGTGAGACCCGGCATCCCTAGGGCACCGAGGTAGCTAGACAGTGGTGCAATCGTTCCGTCAATCTTTTGGTGTTCAGATCCATCAGAAACGTAGGCTTCTCGCCATCCGTTCATGCTCAGGACATGGTCTCCAGGCAGAAACCTGTCATTTGCTGAGGTTACTACTTCTCCGACCGCTCCGCCGGAAAGTACCGCACCAACTTCAAAGGGCTCTATGTAGCTTTTTCTCTCAATCATGCGGCCACGCATGTATGGATCGACAGACATGTAGAGATTCCGGACTAAAATCTCCCCTTCTGATGGTTCGTCTAATTCCACTTCCGCCAATTCGAAATCAGATTCTGCCGGCATCCCGATAGGTCGCCTTTTCAGGCGTATCTCGCGACTAATATGCTTGCGCACAGGTGTCTCCTGACGACTTGAATGGTTGGCACAGTCTAAAAAAGTGGCCACCCGCGTTGCTGGTCGCGAATGATCTTATCCTAGCTAGAATTGTGACCCCCTCTTACCGCGGCAAGTACATGTAGAGTGCGATTCATGAGGCAATGTGGCTTGCACTACCATTGACATCCGGTGTAGTGCCAGTGCCGATTGGCTAGATCAGGGATATCTATCTTTGGTAGGTAACCGGAAAAGATGTGACTTCAGCGTAGTTGAGGAGGACCGAACATGAGGTTTCTAATCGCGGGCGCCTTGGCGCTCTTTCTTACTTTGCCAGCTCAAGCTCAACTGGCCTCACCCAATGAGGCTGGCGTGTCCTTTGCTCATGTGCACCTGAACGTCGCTGACATCGAAGTCCACAAGAAACTTTGGGTTGATCACTTCGATGGCGTTGTGGTAGAGAAGGGGCCACTTACTACAGTGAAGATACCGGGAATGCTGGTAGTGCTTACGGAACGCCCCCCAACAGGAACCTCTGAAGGCAGTGTGATGGACCACTTCGGCTTCAAGGTACGCAACATATCCGAGGTACTTGCAGCATGGCGCGCGGCGGGCTTAGAGGTTCAATCCGAATTCACCGGCGCTGAAGGTTTTGACAATGCGTATCTGATTGCACCTGACGGGGTCAAGATCGAATTGCAGGAAGATGTAACGCTTCCGGTGAAGGCTCAGGCGTACCATGTCCACTTCTTTACCGGTGGACATATCGAGTTGATGGAATGGTATATCGATATGTTTTCTGCAGTCCAGCGTGCACGGGGCACGCACCCGAACACGGCAGATGTGCCTGGCATTAACCTCAGCTTTAACGGCTCTCGTGGAGAGCGTGTACCTACGCAGGGCAGGGCGATTGATCACATCGGTTTCGAAGTAGAGAACCTTGAAGCGTTTTGTGAAATGCTTGAGGCCCGTGGTATCACGTTCCAGGTCCCATATAGAGAGATCGCTAGCATCGAGCTTGCTATTGCCTTCTTCACGGATCCTTCGGGGGTTCGCATAGAGTTAACTGAGGGGTTCGACAAGTACTAATAGATAGAGAAATTGAAATTGTATGTGTTGGGATGACTGCCTTACTCTGCTATCGCGGCATCCTGCTTAATAACGGCTACATGAATACAAGGATCGTCCCATGCGTCTAAAGAATTTGGTGCTTTCACTGGTTGTGGCTCTTCTAGCGAGTTCGTGTTCGTCCACTGAAGAGACGCGGTCGACCGCCCCTGTGACATTCCGGGCGCACGATATCGCTGAATATCGGGGTGGATACGCGGTTGAGGTAGCCGATTTTAACAGTGATGGCCTGCTGGACGTTGTGGCCAACTCGACGGGTAACCCAGAGCTCGTGTGGCACGAAAATCCTTCGTGGGAACCCCACGTGATAGTAAGTGACACAAGGGCGATCGTGAATAAGGCTATAGCCGACCTTGATGGGGACGGAATCCCGGAAGTTGCCATCCAGAGTGCCTTCGCCATGCAAGCTGCTAATAGCGAAGGGATCAATTGGATCGCGAGGAGTGGAGGGGATCCGGAGGGCGAGTGGGATGCAGAGCTAATCGATCGGTTTGAAACGTCGCATCACGTCATATGGGTGGACTTAGACGGAGATGGTGAACTGGAGCTCGTGAATGCTCCACTGATTGGACCAGGGAGTCTCGCTCCCACTTATGACCAGGACAGCGCTTCGGTTTTTTGGTATGGCCAAGAGAACTGGAATCGAGGAATCATCGCTGATGCGGATATCCCAGGAGTTATCCACCGTGTAAGGAAGGTTAACTGGGATACCGGTGGCCGGGATGAAATTCTTGTCGCGAGCTTTGAGGGCATCGGTCTTTATAGGGCGCGTGGGACCGGGGATGCGATGACTTTTGAGAAGGAATTGATCTCAAGAGGGCATGTTGCAGCAGCGCCGAGACTCGGCTCAAGCGATGTTGGCAGTGGGGTGAGCGATGGCCAGCGGATTTTAGGTTCAGTCGAGCCTTGGCACGGGAATGAAGTCGTCGTCTACACGGAATCGGATGGTACATGGAACCGCCGTGTGATCTTTGATGGAGTGACAAGTGGTCACGAAGTCGCTGTACTAGATCTAAATGGCGATGACCGCGTAGACATCGTTGCTAACGATAATTCACGTGTGACCAGAAATCGTCCGAACGCGACTCCCGGCGTCCATGTCTTTTTCTCACCGGAAGACCCAGCTACAGGTGAGTGGTCTTACTCACGGATTGAAAGTGAAGCGGCTATGAACGGTTGTGTCGGAGGAGACATGAATCAGGATGGTTGGACTGATCTAGTCTGCACCGGCGGCGGTGGTGTCATCCGTTGGTATGAGAACTTGGGTCAGCAGGACTCGCCGAGGTAACCACCACCACCGCAGTACCTAACGTCCTGCAACTGAATTGACAGTCCGTCCGGATCACTGAAATAGAGCTCCGGTGTCCCTTCGGGGGCACCGCCCCGGTTAGGCATACGCATCGACACCCAATGTCTGAGTGGGCCTGATCCATCTGGGCCTGTCCCTCTAGGTCTGATCCCATGCTCTTCTAGGGCGTTTTGGATCCTTACAACATCGAAATCCTCGACAGTAAAACAGGCGTGGTGAATTCGACCCGGTAGGGTGCTTCCTCTTCCTACCCTTCCAAGTGAGATGAACATCAGGAAGTCCGATCCCTGACCCACACCCATCAAAGGAGAGGCAGCTTGAAATGCCTGGACATCCATTCCGAATGTCTCTTGATAAAACACATTTGTGCTTTCCGGATCAGACACATTGATGGTTAAGTGACTTAGCCCGATCAGTTCGAGTGATCCGCTGTCAGGTGCATCCTCCAGAGCAACACAATTATCGCCCAATGGTCCACTACCACCACAGTATTTCGGATCTTGCAACTGGATGACGAGCCCATTGGGATCACCTAAATAGATTTCTGGGGTGCTGCCTCTTGTCACAACTCGCACTTTCAAAGAACCCCCGCTAAGCCCTCCGCTTGACCCACCCTCTGTAATCCCATGCCCTTCTAGGATTTCGAGCACTTGGTCTACGTCAAAGCCGTCCACTCCCATACCAAAATGATCAATACGAGGTGTTGCTGAACCTGCTTCTGTGAGCGCAAGAAAGTGAGGGCCAGTACCCAGGCGTAGTAGGACTGATCTCTCGTGGCGCGCTTGCACCGATACTCCGAAAAGCTCCTGATAAAATGCCAGAGAACGTTCTATATTTGACACCGCAAGCGTTATTTGTTGTAGCCCCACAGTAGTGAGTGGTGCGACCTGATGCTGTGCCAGGAGACGTGGGGCGAAGACTATACCTGGCAGCGCGAGGAGCATAGCCCGACGGGTTATGCTTTCCCTGTTAACCAAAGTCATCAGGCTATTTCCACTTTGATTCATTGCTTCCTCATTCCTGGGGTACAGTTCTAGGAGGCCCAAGGGTTTTAGCAAATTTCTTCAGATTACGTGGTATGACTTCTCCAGCGTAGACGTTGCCTTCCACGTCCACCGTCACACCTTCCGGAAGAGTTTCAGGGATAAAGCCCATCTCTGAAAAGTCACTAGCGTTGGCGATTACTATGCCCTCTCGGAGTTGGTAGTCAGCGACATAAACCACATCATCTTCTGTGATGTGAATTCCGCTCGCCATGATGTTGGGCCACTCGGCGAGGTAGCCACCATCTTGATCGAACACTTGGATTCTTTCATTCACGCGGTCACCGACAAAGAGTCGACCCTTTGAATCAAAGGCAAGACAATGGGGTTCATTGAACTCACCAGGTCCGGTACCCTCCTGGCCCCACTGCATAAGAAATTCTCCATCGCTCGAGTACTTCACGATGCGGTTGTTTCCATGGCCGTCCGCAACAAAAATGTCACCGTTTGGGGCTACTGCGATATCTGTTGGACCACTGAGGGTATTCGGTCCGTCTCCCGCAACACCTGGGGTGCCGAGCGCCATAAGCACTCTGCCGTCCGGGCTGAACTTCAGGACTTGTTGACCCTTTCCTTCTCTGCCGCGCGCATCCGTCGTCCAGATATTTCCATCAGCATCCAAGAAGAAGCCGTGAGGCCACACGAACATTCCTTCACCCCAGCTATCTACCAGCTGTCCATCTGAGTTGTATTTCAGGAACGCTGGTACGTCATCTCGCCCAATACAGTTACTTGCAAAACACCTTTGGAAGACTAGGAGATTGCCTCCGGTATCAATTTCTACGCCGATGGTCTGCCCCCAGGCTTCAATTCCTTCAGGCAGTTCTGCCCATCCCTCGACCAGATCATAAGAGACTTCCTGGATCTGATCCTCACTGCAGGAGATTGATAAGATTACCATGCTTAGTGAGAGAACGATTAGTCCTGTTCTTCCTGGATTTGACATCACTGGTCCTCCATTGCTATCGGACTCTCTCGTGCTTCACGAGGGTCTGACCAGGTACATGTGCTCCATAAATGTTTCCTGCCCGATCTGACGCTACGAATTCCGCATCACTAGTAATGAATGCGATCACTTGGCCGGTATTTGCATCACCGATGCGGATTCCTCTCGTCCAATCTTCGCCACGACGTTGGGCATACCATGCCGGCAGTGCTCCCGTTTGTGTATCGGTCACATACATCATGTCATCTTGGTCGATATAAATGTTGCTGGGTGGACCGAAGTGAGTCCACTGTTCGAGGAAGATGCCATCGGGGTTGAAGATTTGAATTCGGATATTCCGTCGGTCTCCGATAAAAATCCTTTGCTGTGAGTCCATCGCGATAGCATGTGCATCGGAAAACTCCCCAGAAGCAGGTCCGGGGCCTGATGTACCCCAAGTCCTAATGAATTGACCCTCGGCCGTGAACTTGACTACCCGGTTGTTTCCATCCTCTCCATGGCCATCCAACACATAGATCTCACCATTGGGAGCAACTAACACGTCCGAAGGTCCGTTGAAGCGATTCTGGTCCTGAGGACCACCTATCGCACCAGCAATGCCAAGGGTCATCAACACGGTGCCATTTGGGCTGAGCTTTAACACCTGCTGTCCTTTATCCTCAGCTGTTGCTGCTTCTGCACGTGCGCCCGTTGGTCCATCAGTCACCCAGACGTTCCCATCGTGGTCCACATAAAATCCGTGTGGCCACGCGAATAGTCCGCCCCCAAAATTGGCAACTAGAGTTCCTTCAAGATTGAACTTGAAGACGGGCTCTAAGTCTGATCCCAAACAGTTATTCTCACCGCACCGGTCGAGTACCCAAATATGTTCTCCATCGGGGTCAGGGAAGACGCCGGTCACGGCACCCCACTGCCTCCCTTCGGGTAGGTCGGCCCAGTCATTGATGGAGCGATACTGCATGCCGGATGACTGCGATGTCGTACAAGCCGTGACTAATGCAAGACACAGAGGACTCAGAAAGCTGAGCGCCATTCTCAAATTGACCCTGGAACTCAGGAGTGGATTTGTCTTTGGGTTCAACTCAGGACTCGCCAAGTCGGAAGACGTAGAGCGCGTTGTGGCCACCTGGACTCACAAGGTCAGGGGTGAGGAAGCTACCGATTCTCCAAGGACTCCCTCCTCCCCTTCCTGTAGGGATACCAAAGTACTGAACGCCGTCAATTTCAAACGTCACAGGAAACCCTTCGACGGTGCTAGCCAACCGGCTTTCCCAGAGCGCTTCTCCCGTGTCTACGTCGTAAGCTCTGACCCAACGGTCGTAGTCTCCGACAAATGCTACACCACCCGCTGTAGCGAGCACGCCGGTAAGGAAGGGGGCTTTCTGCTCCACACTCCAAGCTTCTTCGAGGGTGTTTACGTCATAGGCAGCCAACTTCCCGAACAGATCTTCCTTCCCTGGCATCGACATCCACATCCGAACAGCGCCAGATCCACCCCGTCCAGCTTCTATGGTGATGTCTTGTCCTGCAATCTCCATACAACTCTGGCTTAGTGGAGCGATCAATAACTTACTTTCTGGATGAAATGATGTGCTGGGCCAGTTGTGTCCTCCTGCGGTAGAGGGACAGACAGAGAGCCAGTCTCCGATCTGTGCCTCTCGGATATCTTTACGGTATCGGACGGCTCCAGTTTCACGATCAAGGCTCTCAAAAACATTTTGGAATACTGTCTCTGTCAGGCCCAGAAAGGACCCGTCCCGCCGATCGAGTTTCCATAAAATTCCACTCTTTCCGATAGACAAATGGACGGGGACGCCATCGGCCGTAGCTAAGACCTGCTCGAAGGCCTCATCCATGTCCAACGTTTCTCCAGGTACGTGCTGTCGGTACCAGACGATCCGGCCGTCATTTACATCCAGGGCCAGTGTTGAATTGGCATAGAGAGTCGAGTCAGCCGTTGTCAGTCCTCGGCTGGCGGCCACCCAAGGCTTGGCCTGTGCGGTACCAAAATATACCAGTCCAAGTTCTGGGTCCCAGCTCCCGGGAATCCAGATATCTGCTCCACCTCTGAGCTCGAACGGCAATTCTCCCCAGGTATCACCTCCAGGCTCACCGGGACGAGCGACTGTGTAAGTTCGCCACAATAATTTACCCGTTCGGGCATCATGAGCCGTGATGAAGCAACTTTCCTCTTGTAGACGAGTACAGCCACCGATTCCGGCGATCACTTTGCCATCAGCAACGATTGGGCCGGATGTATAGGAAAAGCCTAAATCATGGTCGGCGACTACGGTTTCCCACCTGACGACGCCAGTGCGAGCATCTAGGGCGACTAACGAGGCATCGGCTGTGGCGACAAAAACCAGGTCTTCCCACAGCGCCAGGCTTCTAAGGTGGCCACGACCAATCCTTGTCCCTTCTGCAAATTGTCGGCGGTATTCCCAGAGGAGAGTTCCATCTTTCCCGTCTACCGCCTGGATCACGTTTGCCTGATTTGGAAGGAAGACGACACCATTCCGAACTAGGAATGATGGCTGGCTGATGCCGGGTTCCATTCCCCATACCCAGGCAAGCTGCAATCGGTTGACATTCTCGCGATTTATCTGGCCTAACGGGCTATAACCCTGAGCTCCAGGTGTGCCTCGCCAGTGAAGCCAGTCGGCCTGTGGCGGGTCAGCCAGTTCTGCATCGGACACTGAGTTAAATTGAGATGCTGAGCGATATGTTCGGGTTACCCCGGTCGGGGTCTCAGAGATCTCTGCTACCTCTGGTGTAGCATTTACAGCGTTACCAGAGGGCCCAGTTCCGATCTGGCCAGGTACTGGAGGACGGATTGTATTGGTGCTTACAGGCCTATCGGTTTCCTCTCCTGCGATCACTGGCCCGAGGGACGCGAAGCTCAAGTCTGTATCACTCGCAGGAATCCCGTTCTCGCGCAGCAAGTAGGCAGCCAATGCAGTCACCTGTTCGGCTGTCAGCGAGCGAGGGTTGTCCGGAGGCATGGTCTCTTGGATGAGATCCAAGAGATCTGATACCGGACGGCTTGTCCAAATCCCACGAAAGCTTGGCCCTGACAACTCGGGCGCCTCAAATGAGCCTCTCAAATCAGCAAGATGACAGTCTGCACAGGCTTGGCTGTATACAGCACTTCCAGCTTCTGCCTGTCTCCCGGTATAGGTCGCTTGCTGATTTTGCGTTGCACTTTGGGCTGCAACCCCGGCTCTCGGCAAGAGGGCGCCAATCATCAGGCTAAGAGCGCATGCCGCATACTTTGCAGGCATTGGTGCTACGCGGGCGAAGGAGGTCTCAATCAAGCTTTCACCCTAACGCTTCTCTTCCGATCCGCCTTGGTCTTGTTGAGAGACAAGTTTTGCTTTTCGCTCAGCTATGAGTCTCTCAAATTCCTCTTGTTCTAATTCGGTGATCCCAACCCACATATGGGACATTTCGTCGACGCCCCGTCTACCGAATACAACCCATTGCTCAGGGTCAGGATTGAGCGGATTAGCAGTGCTATTATCAAATACGGAAGTGAACAAAAGCACCGTACCTTTCGGCAGTAGAGGTTTTTGGTCTAAGGCAAATTGGTAGCTGATCTGCCATATGTGTTTGTAATCTGAGACCTTGCCCAGCACTTCACGGCGACCATCGGGATAAATGGCTTCGATGGACATTTCCTTGCCCCGCATGTGCATATGCGGTCGGAAACTGTTGATCAGGGTTGGCTGGTCGAGAACATGGGCGCCTTGCAAGACCTGCTGTCCGTGTGGTGGAATGAGGATATCCCCGCCTCTGGGCATGCCACCCATACGGTCTACCCTCATCAGAACTTCTCCTCGGGTTTCTATCGTTGGTTCTTGATCTTCCGGATAGAACCAGAGCCCGACTTCCACGACATCCTGCGGGGCTCCCACACCGACTGGGAAATAATGCAGGTTCCACGTTACAGCAGCTTCACCCGCAGGGAATAGCATCCCAACATCGTCAGGGAAGGTCTCGTAGCGCTTACCAACTCCATAGTGCGCGATTCCAATGCTTCGGCCACCAGCTCGGAGGGTCGCATGACCATGGTGCACCACCCTTAGGCCTAATGGCCAGGATGGCTTGAATTCATATGCTTTGATCCAGCGCCCTTCTTCCAGTCCAGCAAAAGGCACAGTTGGACCCCACCACTGATCCTGACCGTTCTCAATCACATCGTAGGGAGTGGATCGGACAATCACATCTGGCGGACGACCAAACCTATTCTCTAGCTGCCATGCACCGCCCTCTAAAAGTTCGGGTAGGGGTGGCATGTCCGCTTCGTCACCGCGCGGCGCACCGTCATCCACCCATTGAACAATCGTCTCAATTGCTTTGTCTGTCAGAGAGTAATCATTCTCATAGGCCTGAATTCCAACTGTTCGATCGACGTGCCACGGAGGCATCCTTCGTGACTGTACTCGAGATCTTATCCGAGGTGCATAGCGCCGAGCATCCTCGTAGTTGATCAGGGACATTGGGGCAAAAGAATTAGGCCGATGACACTCGATGCAACTTTCGTAGAGGATTGGTGCCACATCTTTTGAGAAAGTGACTTCCTGAGATACCACAGGGTGCACCCGGAGGGCCATCAGGATGGCGACCGCTAATGCAAGAGTGCCTAAGCTGTGCAATAAGTGCCTATAGAATACGATTTGTCGGGTCATGACTTGCCCCCCCTTACTTACTAAGCCGGTATGGAGTGTCGTGCTGGCCATCAACGGGTGACCGTGACTGGAACATACCCGTTCGTCCAGCAGCAGTGGTATTCAAAAGATGCTATCGAGTAAATTGACTGCACCCGTACGAGGTATTCGCCGGGCTCGCTAAATCTTGCCGTTATCGTGCCTGAGCCGGTGGACTGGTCTACCTGGATTTCCGCCTGGCTAAATTCAACCTGGCCAGGTCCTTGGTGCATACTCCAGCCTACCCAACTTCTGGGAGCTGGGTGATCCACCCAGACCGTCAGTTCTAAGTCATCCCCTGCGGCCACAGTGCGTGTTGGCGCAGTGAAGCCACTACGTCCCCTGAATTCAAGGCCGTCTGCCTCTAGTTTCAGCACCGGTGCTATTACTCCCCTAGCCTCTGCATCCGGCTCATCCAGCACATATGGTGGAATGATTTTACCAGGAGTCGAGAGTGCCTCACCTCGGCCACCAAGAGTCCAGACGACTCTCCGATCTCCAAAGTTTTGGGGCACCGTGACAGTAAAGACACAAAAGTGTCGCCTGTAATTAGCCTCTGGCACACGGTCAAAATGAGTGGGTTGCATACCATCGAACTCTTTGGGCTCGATGAAATTGTTTGGCCCTAAAGCAATATCAACGGCTTCGTCAGTATTGAGGTTGAAATACCCAAAGCAAATATCGAACGAGCCATCTGCGTTTTCGTACCAACCCTCATAGAGTGGAATGACCGGTTGCCCGGAAGGCCGCAGCACTTGTTCATTAAAACTCCGCTGTTCAAGGGGTATAACTTGTCCCTTGATGGGTGTCCCGAAGAGAAGTATGGCACCCGAGAGGGTTACCAAGGGACGCCACCAGCGCATGTCTGATCCTCCATAATCTGGCATTTAGAACTGGAGCCAGATTAGTACCTCCTACGAGGGGAAGCCAGACGAGGTTGTTCGCTAGATTTGACCTTGTGTTCGGCTTTCGCCCCTACGTACAAACACTCGTCCCTTGAGAGATCTGGCGCTACCGGTCAATTAATAGGTGTTGTGCGACCTCTCTCAGGGCGTTGATCCCCTGCACATCACGTGATAGGAGAGGGATTTGTACACGCGGGAGCTTCGAGAAGACTTTCTCTATTTGCTTCAGGTACGCTGCTTCCTGAGAGCGCCTGCTCTCTAAGAACTCCCCCAAGGCTAGGTCGTTAGGGAGTGTTCGATTCACCACCATTCCCGCGACAGGAACTTTGTGTTCCTTCAGGACTGCTAGTGTCTTCTCGCTTTCGAGAATCGGCAGTTTTTCAGGTATCAGGACCAGTATGAAAGCAGTGGTTGCAGGATCTAAGAGCAATCGCCTGGCCCGGGAAAAACGCTGTCGCCTCTCTAGGAGCACCTCTTGGATTTTACGGGTGCGCTCGTCCGTCACTTCCTCTTTAACATCATCGAACCAAGCGAGTTCGTCGCCACTCGCCTTTTCACGTCCTCGAAGTCGGTCGACTGCTTTCCCTAGAGAGGCTGATCGATCACGACTTTTGAGGAGCCCTGTCGTCCAGGCTGCCATGATCTCTGGCAGAGCAAGAAGCCTCAGAGTATGCCCCGTAGGTGCTGTATCGAAGATGATACGGTCGTGAGAGGTTGCGCCATCCTCCATTAAGGCGGTCACTCGGTCCATGAGAGCTGCCTCTTCAGAACCCGGCGAATGACGGGTGAGTTCTATCTGGCGCTCGATCTCTGAGTACATCGCAGGTTGCACATAGTGCCGCATCGTACTTTTCACCCGAGCCAGGTACCTCTCTACCTCCTCTCTTGGGTTGATCTCAAGAGCATGCAGGCCAGGGATGATCTGTCGTTTCCGGTCACCTACTGAGGTTCCAAATAGATCGCCTAAGGAGTGAGCGGGATCGGTTGATACCAGGAGGATCTGTTCTCCTGAGTCCGCTAAATGGACTGCAAGAGACGCGGCTGTCGTGCTTTTGCCCACACCACCCTTGCCGCCCACGAAGAGAATCGAGCGGCCTTTTAAAGGCAGGGAATTCACAGGGTTTAGATGACCTCAGCAGCAGCGAAAGTGCTCAAGTGGAGAGTGGTCCATACCCATACGGATGTGCCATTCGTGGAACCCCTCATACAATAGAGGCAGTAGCTCCAGCGTGTAGTAGCTTGATGGGTTTTCGATCCCCATCATTTCCGAGAATACCAGTAGCATAAAAAGGTCGTCCTCTTGGCGCCGCTCCCTAGCTAGGGCTCCACGGTGACGTCCTCGATAAAACTCTTGTAGGAGTTCTCCGGCACGAGTTATCCGTTCACGCCAGTCCACCAGCAACCTCCTCTCGCTTGGTTCTTGGATCACCTAGCACTTCTTTCAACTCCGAAAATTCGGGCCACCGACCTCGTGTAAGAAGCCGTCCATTCACGACGACCCCCGTAACTGGGATGCGGAACAGGGTTCGCAGGGCCTTCCAAATACTCAAGCTGTGAGCACGCGCATCACGGATTATAAGTGCAAAGATTGTGAAGAGATTACGGGGATCCACAACATGAATTTCAACCTCGTCCCCGTAACGGGATCGAAGATCGCGGTAAAGCGGCCCCATAGCTTCCATAACTGCCCGTCGCTCTGGAAAACAGCGCTCACCCTGGCGCTGGAGGAAATCTCCCTCTAGCCGGCCACAGCATCCGGAAGCAGACATCTGACGTTCCCATTCCCGGATCAGAATGACGCTAGATCGTCCCTTGGCTTCAGTATTCGGCATGATTTTGGGCAACGCATGCCACCCCATGTTGGGGTTGCCTAGGCGCCACTCTCCCCTGTACGAGCTTTCTGAAACGCCGAGAAAGATTCGAGCGCTACCCAGATCGCAGTCACTAGGATTACGACGTCGAGAGCGGCAAGGAAGAATTGCCCGTTGTCGTAAAAGCCTTTCAACTGAATCCCGAGTGCCCAAAGCGTCATCGTCAGAAGGAAAAGGAAGGGCACAAAGGTATATCTACTAGGTCTGCTCTGTTTCAGTAGGAACACACTCAGCACGAGGAGCGTGAGTGCTGCGAGAAGTTGATTCGTGGTCCCAAATAGAGGCCAGATCACGAGCCCACCGGTTCCTCCTCCTCCTCCCGCACCGAAGGCCAAGGCTAGACAGCATCCTACAGCCACAATTGTGGATAGCCCTTTACCGGTTAGGGCGGGGATGTTGTATATCGTGCCCGCTTCCTGGACGATGTAACGCTGCAGCCTGACACCAGTATCCATGGTAGTAGCAGCGAATAGGATGGCCATCACTGCTAGGAGGGTCTCGCCGAGCGCGACAGGAAGTCCAAGGCCATTCGCCAGAATTTGTCCTCCGCCTTGTACGAACGCCGGTAAGCCACCAGAGGCGAAGGCTGTGTAATAGCCCTCCCAATCCCCTAGAGTCGCAAATCCAGCCGTGCACGCGATAATCGCAGCGAGCGCCAGGGAGCCTTCTCCGACTGTGCCAAGGAACCCTACAAAACGCACATCCTTCTCATTATCCACTTGTTTTGACGTTGTCCCAGAGGATACAAGTCCGTGGAATCCGGAGCATGCGCCGCAAGCGATTGTCACAAACAGAAGTGGAATCAGCGAAGGCACATCCTCAGGAACTGATGAGTTGATCATTGGTGCTACTACCTCGGGGGGATTTAACAAAACCGCGAGGAAGAAAATTCCGAGCCCAATGAAGAGTTG
>CAJWPN010000050.1:0-17852 GCA_913045345.1 uncultured Gemmatimonadales bacterium | reverse complement strand
ACTGGAAAGACAACCCTATCAGCTGATGCTGCCCGAGGGCTGATTGGTGACGATGAGCACGGATGGAGTGAAGGTGGGGTCTTTAATTTTGAAGGTGGTTGTTATGCCAAGACGATTCGCCTTTCATCCGAGGCTGAACCCGAAATTTTTCAGGCCACTCAAATGTTTGGCACGATTCTAGAGAATGTGGTGTTAGATAAGGCGACCCTAGAGATAGATTTTGATAATGGTTCTATAACGGAGAATACGAGGGCTTCGTATCCCATCCACTATATTCCTAATGCTGTGATCCCAGGCCGGGCAGGTCACCCCAGTAATGTAGTGTTTCTTACTGCAGATGCTTTTGGGGTGCTTCCACCGATCTCCCAACTGACGCCCGAACAAGCGATGTACCATTTTCTCTCTGGTTATACTGCTAAAGTTGCGGGGACGGAACGTGGTGTGACGGAGCCCAAAGCCACTTTCAGCGCCTGTTTTGGAGCTCCATTCCTTCCTAGGCACCCGAGTGTCTATGCAGAGATGTTGGGAGAAAAGCTAAGGGAGCATAGAGCTACTGTTTGGCTGGTGAATACTGGCTGGTCTGGTGGTGGCTACGGGGTTGGAAGTCGAATGGAACTCTCTTACACACGGACAATGGTGAATGCCGCCCTCGGTGGTGAACTGGACGGGGGGGATTTTGATACGGATCAGGTCTTCGGCCTAGCGGTGCCCACAGTAATCTCAGGGGTGCCCACTGAAGTCCTTAGCCCTAGGAAAACTTGGGAGAATCCCGACGACTATGACATTGCAGCGTCCAAGCTGGCTGCAATGTTTCGGGAGAACTTCGAGCAATTCTCGAATCAAGTGTCAGCTGAGGTTCTTATGGCTGGACCGCAGTGAGTAGTTGGGTGGGCCCAAGAATGTTTGGGGTTTCCTGATATCTCGTAGGTACGATGCCCATCCGCTGGGCCATGGGTGGGTAGCCAACCCCGTGGCGACGGTTAGTTCTGGTGGATAGCTTCTTCCGGCTATTAGATAGACCATACCAGAAGTTGACCGGAGCACGATCAATGAATTCAAAGCTGTTCTCAGCTGTCATACTTATATTGTATTTAGCACCGAGCATGCTACACGCTCAAGTGCCAGCTAAGGTTCCTGAAGAAGCTCCGGCTCGAATTCACCCTCTTCCACCTTTACGAGAACAAGCTCTTGAGCAGCAGGCATGGCTGGAGATGCGCATGGAGAGAATCCTTCCTCAACTCATGGCCGAATATGATGTGAGTATGTGGATTCTTTCGATGCGTGAGTATGCCGAAGATCCTGTGTTTTGGTCTATCACTGCTCCGACCACCTTTGCTGCTCGGCGACGCTCTATCTACGTGATTAACCGAGAAGAAGATGGATCACTTGAACGGCTAGCACTTGGTGGTACAAGTCAGGGCGGGGTTTTTGAGGCATTTCGCTCTACCAGGCCTGCCCCAACTCAGCCGACTGCGGAGCTTGTTGGCACGGAGCAATGGAATCTGCTCCGTGAGTTAGTGGAAGACCGGGACCCCGAGAATATAGTTCTCAACGTTGATCCTGTTTGGGCTTTTTCAGATGGACTCCATGCTGGTGAACAAGAAGAATTGCTTGAGGCCTTGGGTGATGAGTATAGCAAACGCGTTAAACACGAACCGCGGTTGGCGATGAACTACATAGCCTTGCGTCTTCCTGAAATGATGCCTCGATACCAGAAAATCGAGGAAACTGTGCACGCGATTATCTCAGAGGCTTTTTCAAACGCGGTAATCACACCAGGGGTTACTACCACGGAGGATGTGGTTTGGTGGATGCGCCAGAAGATCCGTGACCTGGGCTACACTACTTGGTTCCATACTTCTGTAGATGTGCAGCGGGCGGGTGGGGTGAACTCTGCTGGACCTGCGGTCATAGAAAAAGGTGATTTGCTTTGGACTGACTTTGGAGTTGTGGCTCTCAATTTACATACAGACACACAGCACTTGGGTTATGTATTACGAGAAGGTGAGATGGATGTGCCTGCAGGACTGAAGACGTGCCTCAACAACTCAAATCGACTGCAGGACATTCTTCTTACTCATATGGAGCCTGGATTAACTGGCAATGAGATTCTAGCAAATACCCTGACGGAGATGAGAGCTGAAGGGATTGATGGTACGGTATATACACATCCGATCGGCGATCACGGTCACGGAGCTGGACCCTTGATTGGCCGGTGGGATGGACAGGAAGGTGTCCCGGTCAGGGGGGATGCAGTTTTACTCCCTTCTACGTGGCATTCGATTGAACTTCAGGCGACGACCCCTATACCAGAATGGGGAGAACAGCCGGCATCATGTCGACAGGAAGAAGAAGCTTATCTGGATACCACAGGCGAGCGTCACTGGGTATTCCGTCGGCAGAGCAAGTTCCATCTGGTTTGGTAAGGCTCTGATTGCCAGCGAGCGGGTGTTTCCGTGAGCAATCAGACTAAACATATCGGCTTCGATAGATCAATTGTTGAAGGGCCAATCCGAGGGGCTGTATGGAAGCTTGCCTGGCCCACGATGCTGCAGAATATCATCGGTGGGGTGCAGGGCCTTATAGACCACACAATGGTCGGGAACTATGTCGGTTACGTTGGTAACGCAGCGATTGGGGTGTCCTGGCAAATCTTCTTAGTTGTCATTGTTTTTATTAGTTCGCTATTCACAGGGATGGGTATTCTTGTGGCTCGGTTTGCGGGTGCGAATGAACCTGAAAAGGTGAATCGAACCGTTTACCAGGCGTTTCTTACATCAGTCATGATCGTCTTGCTAGTCATGGCACCGATAGGCTATGCCGCATCACCGTTCCTGCTAGATCTAGTAAACGCCGCAGCTGAGGTGCAGGCTGAAGCGCTACCCTATCTCCGCATCATGTTCGTTTTCTCATTTGGCATGCTGATGTTTTTCATGCTAGGTGGGGCACTGAGATCCGCAGGTGATGCGAGAACACCCTTAAGACTCGGAATTGCGCTAACGATCCTCAATATCGCACTCAGTGTCATCTTGATTCGCGGTATGGGTCCAATTCCCGCCTTCGGAACTACCGGGGCTGCAATGGGGACGGTCATCGCAGGAGCTTCTATAAGTGTATATGCGCTATTCAAGTTATTTGGGGGCCGATGGGTGGTGCAGTTTCAACGCGGAATGAGCTGGCGTCCTGACTACGTGATTATCAAGCAACTCTTCAAGTTTGGACTCCCGACGGGCATTCAAGGTATAGCGATGAATGTGGGTGGTGTGATTCTGTTGGGTTTCATCGGTTCACTCACTATGGGTGCTCAGGCACAGGCTGCGTACGTAGTGAGCTACACGCAGCTTTTCTCATTCGTTACGTGGACATCCGTAGGAATCATGGGTGCTACAGCAGCAGTAGCCGGTCAGAATCTCGGAGCTGGTAACCCCGACCGTACGAGTCACGCAGTTCATGTGGCAGCTGGTTTTGGACTACTACTCGCAACCGCTATCGGATCCACATTCTTGTTGGTCCCAACTCGATTATTGGGAGTATTCGGAATGGATGATCCTATTGTTGTCGACCTGGGCGTGGAGTTGCTACGCTACCTTGCATTATCGGGGCTCTTCATAACTGTCGCGTTAGCTTTTACGGGAGGATTGCAGGGCACCGGTGATACAAAGAGCCCCCTCTACATATCGATTGTTTCGCAGATGATTATTCCGATCGGGCTCTGTTGGGGTATTCAAGTATTTTCGACTCTTGATCCTGCTGATATATGGTTGGCAATAGTGCTCGGCCATCTCGCTAGAGCAATCCTCAGTGTGATCGTATTCAAGCGAGGGAAATGGAGAGGGATCAAGGTCGAGATTGGCTCCGCTACGGCATAAGGTTCAGTCGGGTCGCCTTTACGGGTTTCTGGCCCCATAATGTGCTCCCCTACTGACCCTAGGAGCTAACAGCTCATGGCGAAGCAGTACTGGTTGATGAAATCTGAACCCCACGTCTATTCGATCGAAGACCTCGAGAAAGATGGTTCTACTTGTTGGGAAGGTGTGCGGAACTATAAGGCTCGAAACAATATGCGGAGTATGAAAACCGGTGATGAGGTTCTCTACTATCATTCAAATGCTAAACCCCCCGGGGTAGTTGGTATTGCCCGAGTGTGTAAGGAGGCGTACCCAGATCATTATGCCTTTGATGAGAGCAGTGACTACTTCGATCCTAAGTCCTCTCCGGATAATCCTCGCTGGTGGATGGTTGATGTCGAATTTGTCTCAAAGATCGAGAACGTGGATGAGCCACTCGGGCTATCCGAGATCAAGTCAGACCCGGAGTTGGCCGATATGGAGCTCATCCGGTACGGGCGTCTTTCGGTACAGTCCGTCAAGAAATTAGAGTTTGTCTACGTGAAAAAGCTGGCAAGGCTTTAGCTCTCTATGGACGTTTCTAGACCCCGAAGAATGCATCTTCTGCCTCTGCTAGTAATCTTGGGATTTACCCTGAGTTCGCTGGAGGTCCCAGCATGGATGGTTGGAAACCGCTCATTGGTGGGCGCCCTAAAGGTGAGTGCACAAAAAGTACCAAATGCTAGAGCACTTGGTATTCCACTTCAGGGTGAGCCGGGACTGAATAATGCCATCACTGATGTGGTAGGGGTCGAAGTTGGACACACGACAATTATAGAGGGTCAAGGTCCTCTTACTGTTGGAGAAGGGCCCATTCGGACGGGAGTCACCGCGATCCTACCCCGTGGTCGTGAGTCCGGAGATTCGACTTTTGCGGCTTGGTTCAGTCTGAACGGCAACGGTGAAATGACTGGGACTACCTGGATCGAGCACTCTGGACTACTTGAGGGCCCTATTTTGATTACGAATACGCATAGCGTCGGAGTTGTGCGTGATGCAGTGATCGCTTGGCAGCGGGATCGCGATCCTTCGTTTCTGTGGGCACTTCCTGTGGTGGCTGAGACGTATGATGGCAGCTTGAATGATATTAATGGGTTCCATGTCACAGCTGAGCATACCTTCGCAGCGCTCGATGGAGCTCGTAGTGGCCCGGTCGAGCAAGGTGCGGTCGGAGGGGGCACGGGTATGCGCTGCCACGGCTTTAAGGGTGGCATCGGGTCTTCGTCTCGGCGTGTAGGCGACTACACTGTCGGTATACTGGTCCAATGCAATCAGGGTTCTCGTAGTGATTTGCGAGTCGCAGGCATACCTGTTGGCGAGATGTTGCCTGAACCTTCTGCATGTTATGCAGATCGATTGATTCCGGCCGAGCTACGGCGTTCAGGCGTTAGGTGGTGTGACGACGGAGAAGATGCAGCGGGTAAGATGAAACCTATCCCAGAAGGTGCTGGTTCAATCATTATTGTTCTCGCAACTGATGCACCACTCTTGCCGACGCAGATCAAGCGTTTAGTTACCCGCACGACCATGGGCCTCGCCCGTATTGGTGGCATGGGATACAACGGTTCAGGAGATATCTTCATCGGGTTTACGACTGCGAACCGATCGGCAGCCGCGGAGCGCTCGAGGGCAGTGGGTTTGGAAATGCTGCCAAATGACAGGTTAAATCCTTTCATTTCCGCTTCTGTCCATGCGACTGAGGAAGCAATACTAAATGCAATGCTCGCTGCTGAGACGCTAACAGGCATTAATGGATATACAGTTCCGGCACTGCCACACGATCGCCTGGCTGAGATTGTGCAGCGAATGTTTGGGGGTTTCAGAGATTTGCGGTGAGTAACGAAATACCAAGGAGAGGTTTGATGGAGATGGTGATAAAATCACGTGCGGTACACGCTGGACTCATTTTGATGATCATGGGTATGGGTTCAACACCAAGAGACCTTGATGCACAACGCTTAGCGACCGAAGACCCAGTACTCCAGGGCATTTGGGATCAGGCAATTGATAACTCATACTTCGAGAGCTTAGCGCAGTCACTGCTTGACTCAATAGGACCTCGCTTGACTGCCTCACCAGGGATGGAAATGGCTCAGGACTGGGCTGTTCAAGTGCTCAGGAGCTGGGGTATCGAAGCACGTATGGAGCGTTATGGGACATGGGAGGGTTGGAATCGAGGCCCGAGTCACGTGGACCTGATTTCTCCCCGTGTACGTTCACTTGAGGGCCGGATTCTAGCTTGGAGCCCTGGTACGGACGGACGTCCGATCAATGCTGGGGTTACGTATGTGCCTGATATTCGCTCTCCTGATGATTGGCAATCGTTTCTGGCTACAGTAAATGACAAGTGGGTGATGCTCTCATTTCCAGAACCAACGTGTCGTGCGAATGAACAGTGGACAGAGTTTGCTATGCCTGGATCCGCGGAGCGAATGGCCGAAGATAGAGCTAACGGCCAACAAGCTTGGAACAGGAATCTTCAGTCTACTGGATCTGTGGATGGGCGCCGCCGAGACTTGCATGCCCAACTCGAAGCAGCCGGTGCAGCCGGTATCATCACCTCCCAGTGGCCAGGCTCATATGGTACGACAAGGGTTTTTAATGCGTATAACAGAGATACTCCAACATTTGAGTTATCCTGCGAGGACTACGGTTTGGTGTATCGCCTCACTGAGAATGGACAGGACCCGGTACTTCGCTTGACCGCTGAGGCAGAGAATCTTGGGGAAGTGCCGGTCTACAATGTGATTGGGGAGATTCCGGGCACTGAGATCCCGGATGAGTATGTCATGCTTTCAGCCCATTATGACTCGTGGGAAGGTGGCTCTGGGGCGACAGATAATGGAAGCGGCTCTCTCCTTATGCTTGAGACAATGCGGATTCTCAAAGAGGTCTATCCGAACCCGAAGAGAACGATCTTGATTGGTTTATGGAGTGGTGAAGAGCAGGGCCTCAACGGTTCGAGGGCTTTCACGGAGGATCATCCCGAAATTGTCGAAGGGCTGCAAGCGCTATTCAATCAAGACAATGGTACCGGGCGAATCGTAAATCTTTCTGCGCAGGGCTTCATCGAAGCTGGAGCGTCTTTAGCAAACTGGTTGTCACATGTTCCTGCCGAAGTCGCAGGTAACGTCAATCTCAACATACCTGGAAACCCAGGAGGCGGCGGGTCAGATTACGCTTCATTTGTCTGCCACGGTGCTCCCGCGTTCAACCTAGGGGCACTTTCCTGGGACTACAGTTCCCATACTTGGCATACACACCGTGATACCTTCGATAAGCTTATATTCGACGATCTTAAGAACAATGCAGTTCTGGCAGCTTCACTGGTGTACCTGGCTTCTGAAGACAACGAAAAGGTAAGTCGGGAGAGGAGGACGGTGATGGGTGGTCGTGGTGGAAGGACAGCCCAGTGGCCGACTTGCACTCTGGCAACACGAAGCTCACGCGACAGCTCAAGGATGTGATTCTGATATGAGTACGATGGTCCAAAATTATGTTGGAGGCGAGTGGTGTGGGGTATCGCACTCGGAGACTCTTACCGTAACCAACCCTGCCTCAGGTGGAGAGATTGGGCGTGTGCCGTTGTCCACTGGCACTGATGTCGACAAAGCCGTTCAGGCGGCGAAAACTGCTTATCCAGGTTGGCGGTCTACTCCATCACCTGAAAGGGCTAGGGTCCTCTTCCGACTCAAGGCACTACTGGATGAGCATAAGGAAGATCTGGCGCAGTTGCTCACAACAGAGCACGGAAAAGTCATTGCGGAAACGCGCGGTGAGATTCAGAGAGGTATCGAAAATGTCGAGCACGCTTGTGGGATACCATCTCTCATGATGGGGGATACCGTTGAGCAGATTGCCGACGGTATAGACAGTGCATCGTGGCGCCAACCAATCGGTGTCTTCGGTGTCATTACCCCTTACAATTTTCCAGTCATGATTCCTCTCTGGTTTTGGCCATACGCTGTGGCAACTGGGAATACCGTGGTCCTCAAGCCCAGTGAGCAAGATCCACTAACACATCAAAAGATCATTGATCTAGTGGAGGAAGCTGGGCTTCCTCCAGGTGTGTTGAATGTCGTGCACGGTGGGCAAGAGAGTGTTGAAGCAATTTGTGACCATCCTGATATCGCTGGAGTATCGTTTGTTGGCTCTAGCAGAGTGGCAGAGATCGTTTATAAACGAGCTTCTGCTGCTGGGAAGCGGGTCCAGTCGCTTGGTGGAGCCAAGAATTACATGATCGTATTGCCAGACGCTGATATGGACGTCGCCCTAGATGCTTGTGCCGGTTCAATTTTTGGTTCTACAGGTCAGCGTTGCCTAGCAGGCAGCGTGATTGTGGGTGTGGGTGACGCTCATACTGAGATTCGAGATAGAATGCTGGATACCGCGTCTTCAATTCGGCTTGGTGATGGCCTTCAGGAAACTACGGATATGGGTCCGGTGATTTCTGCAGCACACCGTGATCGTGTTGTGTCCTTTATTGATCAAGGGGTAGCTGACGGAGCAAAACTTTCGCTCGATGGGCGGAGTGCCACTGTGGAAGGCCTAGAAAATGGGTACTGGGTTGGGCCTACAGTTTTTGAAGATGTCTCACCGGATCTCTCAATAGCGACTGAGGAGATTTTTGGACCGGTTGCCGGCATCAACAGGGCGAGGGATATCGATGAAGCTGTTGGCATGATGCATGGCAGCTTGTTTGGGAACGCATGTTCGATTTTTACAACGAGTGGCAAGGCTGCCAGAGAATTCCGATACCGAGCAGGCATTAGCATGATTGGTATCAATATTGGGGTGGCTGCACCCATGGCTTTCTTTCCGTTCGGTGGCTCAAAGAATTCCTTCTTCGGAGACCTGAAGGCGCAGGGTAAAGATGCTATTTCCTTCTTCACCGATCAGCGAGTTGTGATGTCACGTTGGTAGATTGAGACCGCTGATCAAGACCTCAGTAAAAGCACTATGAATCCAACTGCAACCTCAGCTGTTTTGGGCCAAGATATTATCAATGGACAGCAGGAATACCTCCTCCCATCCATGCTACACCTCTACTCCGAACCGCTCTGCCTGACAGAAGGACAGGGTGTTCGTGTCCGGGATGCGAATGGCAGTGAGTACCTTGACCTTTTCAGTGGAATCTTGACCACCTCAGTAGGTCATTGCCACCCACGCGTTGTGGATGCAATGACTGATCAAATGGGTCGCCTGGGTCATGTTTCGACACTCTACGCTAACGCCCCCCAAGTGGAAGCTGCGCAAAAGATAGCGAACATTGCGCCGGGAGATCTCAAGCGAACGTTCTTCACTAATTCAGGGACGGAGGCAATTGAAACAGCCTTGATGATGGCGTCTCTGGCAACTGGACGAACTGAAATCATAGGGCTACGTGTTGCATATCATGGTCGTTCGTATATGGCGACAAGCGTAACTGCTCATTCAGGATGGAGACCGCTAGCAACCCCCGTGGCAGGCATCAAACACGCTAAATCCCCTAATACCTACCGCTGTCCTTTCAAGCAGCCTTGTGACGACTCATGTGTGAACAAGTTTGTGGAAGACCTTGAAGAGGTCATCATCACGACAACAAATGGTCGTCCAGCAGCGTTTATCGCCGAAAGTATTATGGGTGTGGCAGGCTACGTTGTTCCGCCTTCCGGCTATTTTCAGAAAGCTGCTGAGGTGATTCGTCATTATGGTGGCCTCCTGATTATCGACGAAGTTCAAGCAGGCTTCGGTAGAACCGGAAAGCACTGGTTCGGTATAGAGCATTGGGGTGTTGAACCGGACATCATGGTTATGGCGAAGGGTATCGCGAATGGGGCTCCTGTAGGTGCTACCATAACAACCGATGAGATCGCGCACGCTTGGAAGGGTAAAACGATTTCAACGTTCGGAGGCACTCCTGTATCCATGGCCGCTCTCTGTGCTACACAGGACGTGCTTCGAGAGGAAGCAGCACCGGAAAATGCTTTTGCGCGAGGTGAGGAATTACGTGCAGCTCTGATCGATATCCAAGAACGACATCCATGGGTTGGTGATGTTCGAGGTATGGGTTTGATGCAGGCCATGGAGATCGTGAAAGATCCCGAGACGAAAGAACCGGATACGGAACGCACGGCAGCACTGCTGGCTGCAACCAGAGATGAGGGCCTACTAATTGGCCAGGGTGGACTTAACGGTACAGTCATTAGGATCGGCCCATCACTGCTGATCACCGCTGATGAAATTGCTGAAGGTATGGAGAAATTAGGGAGGGCTTGCGACAAGGTGGGATCGTGATGTCAAGCCTACCGATTGATGCATGGATCCTTCTTTTTTGTGCTGTGGGCCTGGGTCTCGGACTCGAAGTTGCATTCTATAGAGCCCAGAAGCGCCACATCACATCAAGGCATCGAGAGACCAATCAAGATGAGATCGGGCCTGGATGACCTCTGTCACGGTTATCTCTGTCCTCGTTGGTTACGCTTTTATCCTGCTTGGGATTGCCTTCTGGGGTAGCAAAGAATCTCGAGATCTCAAAGGATACTACGTTGCGGGCAAGCGTCTGCCCGCTTGGGTGATCGCCTTTAGCTCCAATGCTACAGGGGAAAGTGCTTGGCTCCTGTTGGGTCTAACAGGTATGGGTTACGCGATTGGTGTCCACGCTTTTTGGGTTATTCTCGGGGAAGTGTTGGGTGTTGCTTCCGCATGGGTCTGGGTTGCTCGACCGTTCAAGGAATATACGGATCGCTTCGACTCAATCACTGTTCCTGATTATCTCACGGATCGGTTTCGAGATAAGAGTCATATTTTCCGTTGGATCTCGGCAATCATTATTCTGAGCATGGTGATGGCGTATACCGCCGCACAACTAACGGGATCTGGTAAGGCTTTTGATTCTTTTCTCGGTACCGGCTACACAGAAGGTGTTTGGATTGGCCTAGTCATCGTCCTATTCTACACGACGGTTGGTGGATTCAAGGCAGTAGCTTATTCGGACTTCTTACAAGGCATCCTGATGCTCGGATGCCTGATTGCTCTTCCTATCGTGGGCATTGCTGCTGCTGGTGGTTGGAGTGAGATGATTACAGGGTTGGCAGCTGCAGACCCTGCATTACTTCGACCAATGGGCCAGTTTGGTTTCGGCGCAGCCGGTATAGCAAGCGCATTCGGATTTGTCGCGATCGGGTTTGCCTTCCTAGGCTCTCCACAGCTCCTGACCCGATTCATGGCAGCGCGTGACCAGAAGCAGATTGTTGAAGGAGGCTTCTGGGCAGTGCTCTGTGTCATTGGCTTTGATGTTGGGGCGGTCCTTGGAGGAATGTCGGGACGCACGCTATTCCCTGGCTTAGCAGATCCGGAGACGATTTTGCCGGAGATGAGCGCAACCCTCTTCCCAGCTTTCTTTACAGGGATTTTTCTTGTAGTCGTGCTTGCCGCGATCATGTCGACAGTCGACTCACTCCTCCTTCTCGCATCGTCCTCAGTAGTTAGGGACATCGTCCAGAAAGCGATGGGGATCCGAGCTTCGGAGCGCACATTATCAAATCTAGCGCGAGGGGTAACGGTCTTGATCGGGGTGGTGGGGCTAGTGGTGGCACTGACTGAACCGGCATCTATCTTCTACTTCGTCCTATTCGCTTGGTCGGGCATCGCGTGTGCCTTCACGCCGGTAGTTCTCTGCTCACTTTTCTGGAAGAGAACTACCAAACTTGGAGCTATAGCGGGGATGATAGGCGGGTTCGTAGTGACGGTCGTATGGACGATCTGGTTTAAGGAAAGATTCTATGACCTCTACGAGATGATCCCGGGGTTTATAGCAGGATTTGTCTGCACGATTTCGGTGAGCTTGATGACTGAATGTGACAGGGATATAGCTGATGAAGTTGACTCAGTGCGGAGGGCTGTAGGCCCAGTTTTTTGAGTTCCGGATGGAATGTTTTATGTCGGGATCAAGTATCGCAGTCAGTCTGCTTGCTCACTCCTTTTATGGCTTGAGTGCAGATAGTGCGATACGATCTGATTGGATCAAGAAAAATGGATAAGAATCACTTGCAGGAGGCATAAGATGGCTGATGTCAGTAGAAAGGATTTCCTGGGACTTAGCACTTTTGCTGCTGCGGGTTTGGCGAGTGGGTGTGCACCGATAGCAGATCCGGGAAATGTGAGAGCTGATCTTGTCGTCATCGGGGGCAGGGTGCTCACTCAGGATGCTGATTATCCGGTCGCGGAAGCCTTTGCTCTAAAGGCTGGACGTTTTATGGCAGTTGGTTCAAATGAAGACATCCAAAATCTCCAGTCTGTAAATACTGAGGTGATTGATGCTTCTGGAATGACGGTGTTGCCGGGATTTATAGACGCACATTCTCATCCTTCTAGCGCGGGCTTAAACGCACTCAAGAATGTGAACACTAACCTCGGAAGTGTTGCTCGGATCCAGGATGCTCTGAGTGAGCGGGCAGCCAACACTTCGCCCGGTGAGTGGATTGTCGGTTATATGTATGATGATACAAAGCAGGAAGAGGGGCGTCCGTTAAACCGTGTAGACCTTGATGCGGTAAGCAGGGAACACCCCATCGTAGTTGGACATCGTGGCGGCCACACAGGTGTATACAACTCAAAGGCATTTGAAGTAGCAGGTGTCACCGTCAACACCCCGGACCCGTTTGGAGGCCACTTCTATCGTGAAGGTGGTGAACTCACAGGGAAGGTTGCTGAGCGCGCGCGCGGTGCGTTCAATGTGCCGTCAGGGTCAACACGTGAAGAACGTGCAGATGGGGTCTCCGTGATTTGTAAAGAAATGAATGCTACGGGACTCACATCAGTTCATCAGGCGGGTACGGGGTCAACGGCGTTCGTCGCCTACCAGGACGCCAGAGACGAGGGCAATCTTTCCTTACGTATGAATTTGATGGCTAGAGGTGGGACTTTCCCGGCCCTTCAATCAGCGGGGATTCGCACCGGAGTTGGGGACGAGTGGATTCGTATTGGCCCAGTAAAATTCTCCGCTGATGGCTCGGCCTCTGAGCGCACTATGGCGATGAGCACTCCATATGCGGGTCGCCCAGATGATTTTGGTATCCTGACGATGACTCAAGAAGAGATCCACGAGGTTGTCGAAGAGGCTCACCGGTCTGGATGGCAGATCGCCATCCATGCGAACGGTGATGTCACAATCGATATGGTGCTGAATGCGTATGAACGGATGCAACGCGAGTATCCTCGTCAGGATACACGTCACCGGCTTGAGCACTGCTCCCTAGTGAATCCGACACTGCTGCAGCGCATAGCCAACGGTGGTTATATCCCTGCGCCATTCTACACCTATGCTCACTATCATGGTGAGAAGTGGATTGAATATGGTGAAGAAAAAATGGAATGGATGTTTGCTCACAAGTCTTTTATCGAGTCTGGAATTCCGGTTGCTCCGGCTTCTGACCACTCCCCCGGACCCTATGAGCCATTGATGGCGCTACAAAGTATGGTCACCCGCAAAGATTTTTCTGGCCGAGTCTGGGGGCCCAGCCAGAGGATCACTGTCGATGAAGCCCTAAGAGTCTGTACGGTGAATGGGGCGTACGCATCGTTTGAAGAGAACGAAAAGGGGACGATTACCGCTGGAAAGTTGGCTGACTTCGTGATCCTTGCGGAAGACCCTCATGACGTAGATCCGGATCTGATCAAGGAAATTCAGGTTATTCGGACTGTGCTTGGTGGCACGACAGTACACGAGGCTTGAAGACAGGTTTCTGTTTGCCAAACATCTTTACCAAATGAGTGATAAGCTTTCCGGAAAAGTAATTAGGGATCCTCTGTGGAATACGATCAGACTTGACCCTATAGCAGCCCAGATCGTTGATACTGTGGAGTTCCAGCGCCTGCGCTACATACGGCAATTGGGCTTCACTCATCTGGTCTATCCTGGTGCGACACATACGCGTTTTGACCACGCCCTGGGTGTTTACCACCTCACCACTGTCGCATTAGATCGGATTCGCGAGAATCCAAGAACTCCACCGGAAGTATTGCAGGATGGTCATCTCATTCCTTATGCGGCGCTACTTCATGACATTGGCCACTATCCGTTTTCGCATGCACTAGAGGAATTAGAAGCGGAGTATGTCCCGACCCACCACGAAGAGGTTAGTAAACAGTTCTTGGCGTCCCCCTCTCTACGCGATGCTCTAGTCCCTCTCGGATCCCGTGCTCCAGACCTGCTTTTAGAGTTGATCTCTGGTAAGAGTGAAATTCCTTTGCGGGGCTTAGTAAGCGGAGCTCTTGATTTGGATAAAATGGAATACCTCCGCAGAGATGCTTATTTTTCCGGTGTGCCTTACGGTGAAGTCGACGTTTCTCGGTTATTACAGGGGCTTGCCTTCTTACGTGATCCGGAGTCTGGTCAGTATGAGGTGGGAGTTCATGAGAAAGCAGTGGCCGCTTTGGAATCTCTTCTGTTCGCGAAGTACCAGATGTTTCGCAATGTCTACTGGCATCATGCTGTAAGGGCCGCGACTGTTCTCTACAAGAGAATTGTTGAAGAAGCTGTGGATAGTGGCCTCCTTGTTGCTCATGAACTTGTTGGGCCAACTGACGAAGAACTCTTGCATGAGATTAGTCGCCGAGCACATGAAGCTAATGGTGAAGCCGCAGAGCGTATCGGTACTCGGTGGTTGCCAGCACTTCGCCAACGCCAGCTCCCCAAAAGGGCATTAGAATTGAATGCGGCCGACCTTACAGGTAGACAAGTAGAAGACTGGGTGACTAGTAGCTCACCACATAAACGTGCGATTGAAGACGATCTAGCTCTAGATCTTGATTTGGAACCCGGAGAGGTAGTTATCGATTTTCCGTCTAAGAAAGCCATGTTCCAGTTAAATGTGCTTGTTGAGCGGCGTGATGGACAAATCCAGCGGTTAGGCCTAGGAGGACTACCAGGACTACTGGATTTGCCGCGATTGGCAGATAATCTGTACATGACAGCACGAGTCCTTAGAGTTTTTACTTTCGAACAGCGCACCGTTATGGCAGACGATATTCTCGCAAGAATTACTCGACCAAATGGAACAGTCTGAGCTGCTATGGGGTGTCTGATAATGACTTCTTTGAAACAATAAAAACCTTGACATCACACAGTAATTATACCAGCATAAACTGCTTTGGATTTCACGCCTTGCCGGGCCTCAACGATAGCCGAGACGGCGTAGTCTCCTGACCGGACTTAATCAAGAGAACAACACGATGGCCATTGCGACTCCGAAGAAGCGGAGTAAGCGACGTGGAAAGGGCAATCTTCTCTCTGGATTCGATGCCAGCATAGAAGAGCAAAGTGCCCTTGACCAATATCTTAGAGATGTCAGTCGTCATGAGCTAATCACTCCCGAAAAGGAAAAGGAGTTGGGTGCGCTCGCTCAGGAAGGCGACCAGGATGCGATCCAAGAATTGGCGCGTGCGAACCTTCGCTTCGTGATTAGCGTTGCTAAGAAGTACCAGAATCGTGGTGTGTCGCTCACGGATCTGATTCAGGAAGGAAATGTCGGATTAGTTACTGCTGCCCGTAAGTTTGATCCGGAGCAAGGTGTAAAATTCATCAGCTACGCAGTTTGGTGGATTCGGCAAGCAATTTTAGCATCACTCGCGAACCATGGGCGCGCTGTTCGTGTTCCCTTGAACCGGGCAAGTGATCTAGCACGGATTTTCAGAGAGAAAGAACGGCTAAAGCAAGAAAAGGGCCGAGAGCCTTCAACAGAAGAGCTTGCTGAAGCTACATATCTGACACCGGAACTGGTGGAATCTTTGCAGACTCTAAACTCTGCTGAAATTAGGCTTGATGCCCCGATCGGTGACTCGGAAGATTCACAACTTGTCGAGCGCTTCATTACTGAAGAAGCTGCAGAGCCAGAAGTCGAAGTTGAGGGGCGTCTTTTAACGGAAGCGATTGCTGATGCGCTTTCTCTTCTTGAAGAGCGTGATGCAAAAGTTCTGCGGCTCTATTTCGGTCTAGAGGGTGAGCGAGAGCATACGTTAGAGGAAATTGGCAATATGCTAGGCGTTACGCGCGAACGGATTCGCCAACTTAGAGACCGAGCGCTGCGTCGTTTACGTGAAGGTGGAAAGGGTGACGCGCTGGAGTCTTTCGCGGCTTGATCTATGGGCCGGTGATACCCCGGTCCCTGACATATTTCCTGTTGCTTACCCTAGAGAGACTCTCCTCTCCGGTTTCTAGCGTTCTAGAACTTCACAAATGATCGGGATGGTAGATCAAACCGGTGGGGGTTCTTACCGAGTCCGACTAGAGGATGGCCTTGTGGTGGAAGCATCACTGCGTGGAAGACTGAAGCTACGAGGGGTAAGGAAAGATAGGGTTGTTATAGGTGACAGGGTCTCTCTAGAGCGATCGGGTGACGGTTGGGCCATAGACAGTGTTGAGCAGCGCACGACTGAACTTATTAGGAGAAGTCAAGGTAAGCGGGTGCATAAGGTGCTAGCTGCGAACCTTGACCGAGCGTTCATGGTAGTTGCGGCCAAGGATCCTCAGGCTAACCCTGAACTGGTAGATCGCCTGCTGCTGCTGAGCGAGGCCAGCAGGATCAAGCCGACTTTGGTGATTAATAAGATGGATTTACCGGGTGCGGGAGAGATTGCTGAACCGCTCAAGAATCTCTACCAAAGTATCGGGTACCTTGTTTTACTTGTGAGTGCTGAAACGGGAGTAGGATTGGGGCAGCTACAGGAAGAACTGTGTTCAGGTGTTTCAACGTTGATCGGCCCCTCGGGTGTCGGGAAATCATCCTTGCTGAATGCTATCCAGCCGAAACTGGAGTTGCGTACTGGAGAGCTATCACGCAAAGGTGGGACTGGTCGCCACACGACTGTAAATGCACGTATCATACCCCTTGATTGTGGGGGTTTTGTAGCTGATACACCGGGTTTTGGTGATATAGCATTTGCGGGAATACCACCATCCGAGCTCGGTCATTGCTTCCCTGAATTCAGCGACCACCTTTCGTTGTGCAGATTTAGGGGATGTTCACATGTTTCTGAGCCTGACTGTGGAATTAAGGTCGCTGTTGATAGAGGAGTGATCCCTGCCACCCGATTCAGGAGCTATCTTAAGGCACACACAGAGGCGGTAGACCTTAGCTCCCGCAGATGACTAACGAGAACACGTAGCATCTTTCTTCCATTGCGGAAATACTCGCTTAAGAGCGAAGAGGCGTGACCCTTGGCGAGCCTGTGGTTGGCTCCCATTCAACCTTGACCGGCCAACCGTATACGTCAGCAAGCGCCTCCTCGTTTACCACTTCATCTGGTGTCCCTTCTGCTGCCACTTGCCCTTCAGATAAGAGTAGCATTCGATCCGAAAAGCGGGCTGCTAAATCCAGCCCATGTGTCGTTAGGATCACAGTAAGGCCGGAGGCTACGGATTGTTTTAGTAGCTCCAGGATCTCCATTGCATGCTTGATATCAAGACTGCTTGTCGGCTCGTCGAGTACGAGGGCCATAGGTTCTTGAGCTAGAGCGCGAGCGATCCGTACGCGCTGTAACTCTCCGCCCGAAAGGGTTGATAGATCTCGATTAACAAGATGTGTGACATCACAAACTTCCAGTGCCTCATGGACAGCGACCTTGTCTTCGCTGCCTTCTCCTTCAAGAGGCCCGAGGTGAGGATACCGACCCATGCCGACCATCTCTCGCACAGTTATCGGGAATGAGACGGTCTCTGATTGTGATACTACACCGATAACACGAGCGAGCGCCTTGCGATCCCAATTGCTGACATTGCGCTCAGCAATTAGGGCTCTTCCTTGGTCCGCTTTTGCAATTCCCAAGAGTGCTTTCATAAGAGTGGATTTCCCAGAGCCATTTGGTCCTAGGACTGCGTAAAAGCTTCCAGACGGGGCAGACATACTTACGCTATTCAGAGCCGGGCGATTTTGCCCGGGGTACTTGATAACAAGATCTGTGGTTTCAAACCTCATTCAGTTACCG
>CAJWPN010000049.1:0-17936 GCA_913045345.1 uncultured Gemmatimonadales bacterium | reverse complement strand
AGATGCCAGAGGAGGCACGAAAGCACCTTCGGTATTCTAGAGAGTTTCTTAACCTGCAAAGCCGTGTACTTCTCCAGTATCACCAGGAGACCGCACCCACATTCCATGGCCAACAGGATGTCTGGGCTCCCCCACAAGAACTGGCTGAGGGTACGAATCCGGTACCCTATCAACCTGAATACGGAATCTATAAGCTTCCAGGAGAAGCCGAGGCGCGTTTTCACTTGACGACGGTCTTCGTGCCGGCTGGCCGACAAAATCTTACGGCAATCTTAGCAGCCGGCACGGATCAGAATGGGGTCCCAGACCTCGTACTATTTGACGTTCCTGTTGCAGATCAGATATCGGGTCCTCGGCAAATTGAAGCTCTGGTTGAGCAAGATCCTGAGATATCGCAGCAGTTCTCCTTGTGGCGCACAGGTGGAAGTGATGTCTGGACCGGACATCTTCATATAGTGCCCGTAGGGAATCGAATATTGTATATGGAACCTGTATTCTTGGCGGCTGAAGCGGATGCAATACCGGAATTGAGGCGTTTCGTTGTAAGTGATGGCCGGCGAGTGGCCATGACTGAACAACTTTCTGGGGCGATCAGTCAACTAGCAGATTTTGTGATCCCAGAACAGTTGTCCGTTCAGGTGGAACAATCTTTAGAGAGGATTCCTACGGCTATGGATCTCTCTTGGTCTACAGACGCACTCGAATTACTTGAAAGGGCTGAAACCCGCGCTCAGGAAGGGGATTGGAGTGGCTTCGGAGAAGCTCTTGAAGAACTGCGTTTACTTTTGGAGCAGTTGAATAGAGACCGTCGCTGAATTTATCTCGAGGAGAAGGGCTCCAGCGTTGATTGACTTATTAACCTTCAGTAGCTTCGGCGCCCTTTGAACAGCAAGTAAATAACTTATGGATATACATGAATATCAGGCGAAGGAACGCTTTCGCTCCGTAGGTATCCCTGTTCCACCGGGTCGGGTCGTAGGAACACCGGAGGAAGCTGAAGTAGCAGCTGAGGAATATGGTGGGACAGTAGTTATCAAGGCTCAGGTGCATTCGGGTGGTAGGGGGAAAGCTGGGGGCGTGAAGTTGGCAAAACACGCTATAGAGGCGAGGGATTACGCGTCGCAAATTCTTGGTATGGATATCAATGGTCTTTTGGTTGATAAAATTTTAGTCACCCCGGCTGAGGATATTGATACAGAGGCTTACGTTGGTGTTCTCCTAGATAGGAAGGCACAGGCGGCTACGTTCATGGTTTCCCCGGAAGGGGGCATCGACATCGAGGAAGTAGCCCGCACCAGTCCGGACGCGATCCGAAAGCTTAGAGTTGATCCACGTTACGGCATGCTTCCACACCAGGCGTATTGGCTGGCTAGCTTCTTATACGATGATCCAAACCTTGTAAATCAGGCTAGGAAGATCATCGCACAACTTTACGATGCCTTCGTAAGCTCAGGTGCATCAATGGCTGAGATCAATCCCTTGATCACTACTCCTGCAGGGGAAGTGAAAGCAATCGACGCGAAAATGAGCATCGATGATAGTGAATTATTCAGGCGACCTGAGATAGCGGACATGAGGGACACCTCTTCGGAACCACCTTCAGAGACGAAGGCACGTGAAGCAGGACTCTCTTACGTAAAGCTCGATGGGGATGTCGGTTGCTGTGTGAACGGTGCTGGGCTTGCCATGGCCACGATGGATCTCGTGAAGTACTACGGTGGTGAACCCGCCAACTTTCTTGACATTGGTGGTTCTTCCAACCCGGATAAGGTTGTAGCCGCTCTGGAAATCATCACATCTGATCCCAAAGTGAAAGTAATTCTCTTTAATATCTTTGGCGGGATCACACGGTGTGATGACGTGGCTAACGGTATCATTGAAGCAATTGAGAACATTGATATTGAGTTGCCGATCGTTATTCGGCTCACGGGTACAAATGAGGACCTTGCTCTCAAGATCCTTGAAGATGCTGGTCTCTCTGCCTACACGTCGATGGACGAGGTGGTAGAGAAAGCGGTAGAGCTAGCAGGAGCTGCATAGTGGCGATCTTTATTGACTCTGATACTAAGGTTGTGGTCCAAGGAATAACTGGGCGAGACGGATCATTCCACACCCGAGAAATGATGGCATACGGAACCAGGGTTGTGGCAGGTGTGACCCCCGGTAAAGGCTCGCAAACCTTTGAGGGACCGAATGGTAGCAGTGTGCCCATTTTCAATGGAATGGATGAGGCTGTCAGAGAGACGGGTGCCAATACTTCAGTCATTTATGTACCGCCAAGATTTGCTGCAGGAGCGATATTGGAGGCAGCAGAAGCAGGGATCGATCTAATCGTTGCGATTACTGAAGGAGTACCCGTTCTGGATATGGCGCTAGCTCATGCTTTTGCGAGAGATCGAGGTGTGCGTGTTCTAGGACCTAATTGTCCCGGACTCATTTCACCTGGAAAGTCAAAGGTTGGGATACTGCCGGGGCAGATTGTAGCTGAAGGACCCATCGGTGTCGTCTCACGATCAGGCACGCTTACGTACGAAGCTGTATTCCAGCTAACAACTGCGGGATTAGGTCAAACAACGTGTGTCGGAATTGGTGGAGATCCCCTCATCGGTACGAATTTCATCAGTTGCCTAGAGGCTTTTGAGGAAGATCCCGAAACAACTGCTGTGGTCATGATCGGTGAGATAGGGGGGACGGATGAGCAAGAAGCAGCTGCCTATGTTAAAGAGAACATGTCCAAGCCCGTCGTTGGTTTTATAGCGGGACAAACAGCTCCGCCAGGTCGTAGGATGGGGCATGCGGGAGCAATTATCAGTGGATCCTCAGGGACTGCCGAGGAAAAAATCAGAGTGTTCAATGAAAATGGGGTATCTGTTGCGATCCGGCCGGCCGATATCGTTGGTCTGCTAAAGAGCAGACTCGCCTAGTTCAGTTCTACTAACTAAGAGAATTATTCATGAATCATACGCTGGCAATTATCAAACCACATGCGGTTGGCTCGGGCAATGCCGGGAAAATTATCGCTCACGTAGAGAATAGTGGATTCAGTATCAAGGCAATCAAGCTTCTGGTACTCAATCGTGAACGAGCCGGAGCTTTCTACTCGGTTCATGAAGGAAAGCCGTTCTATGAAGAGTTAATCGATCTCATGACATCGGGTCCGGTAATTCCTATGGTGCTTGAAGCAGACGCGGCTGTAGAAAAATTGAGGGAAGTGATTGGGGCGACAGATCCTGCGGAAGCTGCCGAAGGGACTGTGAGGAATCTCTATGCTGAATCTAAGGGTCGAAATGCGATTCATGCGTCTGATTCGGACGAAAATGCTCAGGTTGAAATTGACTTCTTTTTCCCTCAAGGCGAGCAATAAAGCATTGGCTAAGCACCAGCGATAAGGTGTGTCGTTAGCCTAGACAATTATTGCTCCGAAACTAGGTTTCATGACCATGCTAAGCCTTGATCTTACTCGCTTGGACCGAGAAGGATCTGTTGAATTAAAGGCTTGCTTACCAGCTGCTTCTGCAATTTGGGAGGGGAGCGGTGTTAAATGGGACGGTTCAGTTGAGGTAAAACTCACGGCTTCTCTGGCCGGTTCGGGAGAGATTGTAGTCAGGGGTTCGCTTGATGGAAGGCTCAAACAGGAATGTAGGCGTTGTCTTGAGCCCGTTGGGGGTGAGGTGGACCATGAATTGACACTGGTGTTTGTTGCCGCTGATGAAAAGGGTGCGGAAGATGACGATGGGGTTCACGTTTATGGACAAAGTACTGAGATTGATTTGAGCAATGCAGTTCGTGAAGAGGTTGTTTTTGCGGTAGATCCATATGTGATTTGTAAGTCCGACTGTAAGGGGCTTTGCTCTCGTTGTGGGATTAACCGAAATAAGCAGACGTGCGATTGCACTGAGGATCACACTGATCCTAGGTGGGAAGCACTAAGGGTTCTCAAGGAAAAGTGAGTAGGTCATATGGCTGTTCCTAAGAAACGGACATCGAAACAGCGTAAACGGAAGCGCCGAACGCACTTCAAGGCAGAGCGTGTGAGCGTGAATACCTGCCCGAAATGTGGAGATCCAAAGGTGCCTCATAGGGTTTGTCCCAATTGTGGGGAGTATCGAGGTGAACCAGTTCTTGAAGTCGGCCTAGATTAGCTTTAATCATGCCGGCTTTACTGAGTTAGGTAATCCCCATGCGCATCGTTCTTGATGCGATGGGCACGGATGACGCCCCGCGAATTGAGATAGCTGGGGCTGTCGAAGCTCTGAGAGAGCACGAGTCCGATCTCGAACTGATACTTGTCGGCGATCGGGACGTGATTGAAGCAGAGTTGGCAAGACACGGATCGGTGTCCAATCGCATCTTAGTCCATCATGCGCCTGACCGCGTTCAGGCGGGTGATTCCCCTGCGTCAGTAATCCGCAAGAAGCCCAACTCTTCGATTGTCGTGGGGCTTGAGTTTCAGAGGAAACGAGAGGCTGATGCGTTTGTGAGTGCTGGTTCTACCGGTGCTGTGATGGCCACATCACTTTTCAAACTCAAACCCTTACCAGGGGTAGATCGTCCAGCGATAGGCACTCTGTTACCGACAGCAGAAGAACAGTGTCTGCTTGTTGATGCGGGAGCTAATGTTGACTGTAAGCCCCAGCATCTGGTCCAGTTCGCACACCTTGGAAACATATATGCTCGTGAGATAATGGGGCGCGCTAAACCTCGTATCGCTCTCCTAAATATTGGGAAGGAACCAGGCAAGGGTGACGAGCTGAGTGCGGCAGCCTATGGGGTGCTGAGCAGTGAAGATGGTCTAAATTTTATCGGGAACGTCGAAGGTCGGGATATAATTGAGGGTGTCTGTGATGTTGTCGTTTGTGATGGGTTTGTTGGCAACGTGTTATTGAAGTTCTATGAGTCAGTCGCTCAGTTCATTATTGGTTTAATAAAAACGGAGCTGGATACTTTGACTGAGAACTCTCTGGACTTCGATCGCATATTCCGGATTCTGGATTATTCAGAGACAGGGGGTGCGCCACTTCTAGGTGTTGGAGGTGTTTCAGTTATTTGCCATGGTGGTTCATCATCAAAGGCCATAAGGAATGCGATCAGTGTAGCTGCTCAAGCAGTGCGTTCTGATATGGTTGCCCAAACTGCTAGCCGTTTGTCCGCATCAATAAATGATGCAGCACAAGAGGTCTCATGAAGAAACCCAGTCCGCTGGTAGAAATCACTGGAACCGGTCGATTCCTGCCAGATGATGTCGTGACAAACGATGACCTAGCCGAACGCTTAGATACTTCAGATGAGTGGATTCGAACTCGTACAGGTATACAGGAGCGTCGCATAGCACCTGATGATATGGGTGCATCCGACATGGGCGCAGCTGCAGCTCGCAAAGCGATGGAGCAGGCTGGAGTTGAGCCGGGCGAAGTTGATGTGATCATTCTAGCTACAGCTACACCCGATCGCTGGCTTCCTTCAACAGCCTGCGACACACAAGCTTTGCTCGGGTGCTCGAATGCCGTCGCTTTTGACGTGATTGCCGCTTGCACGGGATTTATTTATGCGATGACTGTCGCTGAATGCTACGTAGCAGCTGGTCGTGCTGAGATAGCCTTAGTAATAGCAACGGAGAAAATGAGTTCGATTGTGGATTGGGAGGACCGCTCTACAAGCGTGCTATTCGGGGATGGTGCTGGTGCGGTAGTACTTCGGCCGACAAACGGATCTGGTAGAGGAATTCTCTCTTCACATTTGGGTTCCAATGGAGATCTTGCCGACCTCTTGTATCGTCCTGGGGGAGGAGCTGCTGTCCCGTTTAGCCAACAGGTCTTGGATGAGAAAAGCCACCTTATTCGGATGGAGGGCCGGGAGGTATTCAAGCATGCAGTTCGTTGCATGGCAGATTCTTGTAATGTAGCTCTGCAGAATGCGGGACTTACGGTGGACGATGTGCAGTTGCTTATACCTCATCAAGCGAATATCAGGATCATTGAGGCCACAGCAAAGTATGCAGGCTTGCCGATGGAAAAGGTGTTTGTCAACGTGAATAGGTATGGAAATATGAGTTCTGCAACTGTGCCTGTTGCGCTTGACGAAGCTGACGAAGAGGGATTGATCGCACCTGGGTCAAATGTACTCACAGTAGCTTTTGGATCTGGCCTGACTTGGGGAGCAATGGCACTGCGCTGGTAGCCAGATCTCTATGTCAATCGCTTTAATCTTCCCCGGTCAGGGTTCACAGTATGTTGGAATGGCTAAAGCCTTAGCCAAAAAGGAACCAATTGCTGCAGAAACACTTGCACTGGCAGATGAAGTTCTCGGATTCAGCCTTTCAGAACTGATGGCTGATGGCCCAGAGGACGAATTAACGGCTACAGAAAATGCGCAACCGGCTATCCTTGCTCACTCGATTGCAGTTTTGCGTGTGATGGAAGAGCGTCTGGGTAGAGTCACATTTTCGGCGGGTCACTCACTTGGTGAGTTCAGTGCTTATGTGGCTGCAGGGACTTTCTCTTTCTCGGATGCTTTGAAAATAGTGCGCCTGAGGGGTGAATTGATGAGTGCAGCGGGTACTCGAATACCGGGGACTATGGCAGCGATTCTCGGTCTCAGTGATCAAGTAGTAGCTGATATTTGCGCCGGCGTTACTACTGGAACGTGTGTGCCGGCTAACTTTAATTCACCTGGGCAGATTGTAGTAAGTGGAGATATCTCAGGAGTTGATGAGGGCATCGTCTTAGCTCGCGAGGCCGGTGCTAAGAGGGCTTTGAAACTCAAGGTCTCTGGAGCCTTCCATTCGCCTCTGATGGAGTCAGCTGCGAAGGGCCTTGGTGACCAATTGAATAGGATTGAAATGCAAGATCCAAAATTTCCAGTGGTCTCAAATGTCACCGCAGAGTTCGTTAATTCTGCTAAGGAAGCTCATAGACTACTCGTTAAGCAACTGACGTCACCGGTGCGTTGGAGAGATTCCATAACTGCAATGCTCGACTCAGGGGTCACGCATTTTATCGAACTGGGTCCAGGCGGTGTTTTGTGTGGGTTAAATCGTAAAAATGCTAAGGGCATCCCTTGTCAAACTGTGGGTGAGCCCAAAGACGTGGAGGCATTCGATGAATGAAGTCTTAAGTGGTCCGAACCTACAAGGGAAAATTGCCTTGGTTACAGGAGGCTCTAGAGGTATCGGGCACGCGATCTCAGTGGCATTCGCGAACGCAGGGGCTCGGGTGGCAATTATGGACTTAGATGGTGAGGGTGCTGTAGCGGCTGCTGGTTTGCTTCCAGGTGGGGGCCACTCAGGGTACCAGGGTAATGTCGCAGACCATGACAGTGCTGCAGGAATAGTCAAAGAAGTACAGGAAGATCTAGGGCCCATAGGTATTCTCGTTAATAATGCCGGGATTACCAGAGATAACCTTCTGTTACGTATGAAGGATGAAGAGTTCGATGATGTTATAGAGGTCAACCTAAAGGGAGCTTTCAATTTGACTCGTGCAGTTGGCAGGGGAATGCTCAAGCAGAGAAGTGGAGTAATCCTCAACATTGCCTCAGTGGTTGGGCTGATGGGTAATGCGGGCCAAGCCAACTACGCTGCTTCGAAGGCGGGGTTGATAGGGTTTACGAAGAGCATTGCAAGGGAATTGGCACCACGCGGGGTTCGTTGTAATGCAATCGCTCCTGGATTTATCCGTACCGACATGACTGATGCGCTTACAGAAGATCAGATTGGGACGCTCCAGGGCCAGATTCCGCTTGCAAGATTGGGAGAGCCGAATGATATCGCAGGCGTCGCACTGTTTCTCGTGAGCCCCGCAGCTTGCTACATTACTGGCCAAGTTTTAGCGGTCGATGGCGGTATGGTTATGGGATAGGGCATTGGGCCCTTTCTTCCGATAGACGAATAAACGGAGGCTACATGAGCGAGTCGATCGACGCACGGGTGCGTGAGATCATTATTAACGAGTTAGGGGTAGAGCCAGAGAAGGTTACTGATGATGCTTCGTTCGTTGAGGATCTTGGCGCTGATTCCCTCGACACGGTCGAGCTGGTCATGGCGTTCGAAGAAGAATTCGGGCTGGACATTCCCGACGAGGACGCCGAGAAGATGAGAACTGTGGGTGACGCAGTGGGATATCTAAACAAGCAGAGCGAGAACTGAGGTCGCGTATCACTCGCGTAAGATGTTGAATGAGAATAGTAAAGGAGGGCAACTGCGTCGCGTAGTAGTGACTGGTGCTGGTTTAGTTTCACCTGTCGGCAATGATGTAGAGTCCTGTTGGGCGAGCATGCTGGCAGGTAGAAGTGGAGGGGGACCTGTCACCCTATTTGATACTACCGATGATTTTGCCTCGCGCATCGCATGTGAAGTTAAGGGATTCGACCCTCTCGAATATCTGGAGCGCAGGGAGGTTAAGCGTCATGATCGCGTGTCTCAGTTTTCGGTTGCTGCATCCGCACAGGCACTCGCCTCTGCAGGACTAGACGGACCTCCTGACGGTGTAGAACCAGCTCGCTTCGGTGTCATTTTTGGTAGCGGTATAGGGGGAATATCCACATTTGAGGAGCAACATAGGAAGTTGATTGAGCAGGGTCCTAAAAGAGTCAGCCCATTCTTCATACCCATGTTTATCCCAGATATCTCAGCTGGCTACATATCTATGCGTTGGAATCTCCAGGGACCGAACTATGCTACCGTTTCGGCTTGTGCATCATCGGCTCATGCGATTGGGGATGCCATGCGACATATCCAGCATGGTGATGCAGATATGATGATTGCGGGCGGGGGTGAAGCAACGATAACCCCTATGACATATGCTGGATTTTCCTCCATGAAAGCTTTGTCCACTAGAAATGAAGATCCTGCAGGTGCTAGCCGTCCTTTCTCGGCAGATCGTGATGGCTTCGTAATGGGAGAGGGAGCGGGCGCCCTCGTGCTGGAGGCGCTTGAGTGTGCAGAGGCTAGGGGTGCAGAGATTCTAGCGGAACTGGTTGGCTATGGACTCTCAGCAGACGCTTACCACATCACTGCGCCGCCGCCTGACGGTTACGGAGCTCAGTTCGCTATGCAGATGGCCCTAGAAAAGGCAGAGGCCAGTCCAGACGATGTCGACTACGTTAACGCTCATGGCACCTCGACGATGGCTGATGCTATAGAGACGACTGCGATCAAAGAAGTACTAGGGGAGCGGGCATATGAAATTGTGGTCGGGTCCACCAAATCAATGACTGGCCATTTGCTCGGAGCTACCGGAGCGCTTGAAACGATCGTCTCGATCTTAGTCTGTAGGACTGGCAAAATTCCTCCAACTATAAATTTCCAAACAGCTGATCCAGAGTGTGATCTTGAGTACGCTCATGGTGGAGTGATCGAGCGTCCGGTTCGACTTGCACTCTCGAATTCCTTCGGTTTCGGAGGACACAATGTTTGTCTAGCCATCCGGGGGTGGGACTGATTGACGGTTCTGGCTTATTCCGACAACGAGGGATGCCAATTCTAGAGAGTATTCAATGAGAGTTGGGACTGGCTACGATTCTCACTGCTTCTCAGAGGATCGTAGGCTCATGCTTGGAGGGGTATATATCCCGGACCATCCTGGGTTGTCAGGTCACTCTGATGGAGACGCGGTTGCCCATGCTGTGATCGACGCAATTTTGGGTGCAGCTGCCATAGGTAATATTGGCAGTCACTTTCCGCCGGATGATGATACCTGGAAAGGAGCCGATTCGATGGATTTGCTTAAACGGACCAGGAAAATCCTTGAGTCCGAGGGTTTTATGGTGGTCAATATCGATGTGACCGTGATTTGTGAAAAACCGAAAATCTCCCCCCATATAGAAGCGATGAAGAAGCGATTAGGGGAAGTTTTGCAGATTGCAGCGGATCGCGTGTCGATTAAAGGAAAGTCCAATGAAGGACTAGGGTGGATAGGGTCGGGTGAAGGTTTGGCCGTGCACTCTGTGGCGTTAATTAATCGGACTTCGAACTTTTAGGACTCAGGTAGTATAGGAGAAGGAAGCAGGACTCCCTGATCCAACCCTTTACGGGTGTATGGAGGTAGTTGCCAGTGGCAGATTTTCTGTCTTTCATGGACCAGATCCCTGTGGGCTTCCTCTACGTTGGATTAGGAATTGGAGCTGCTGTTGAAAACGTGATCCCAGCAGTTCCAGCTGATACTTTCGTTGCACTTGGTGGCTTCCTCTCAGCGTTCGGACCTCTTGATATTCGATTGATCTTTGCTGTCACTTGGTCACTAAATGTAGGATCGGCGCTTGTTATGTATCGGGTGGGATACACTCATGGAAGACCTTTTTTCATGCAGGGCTGGGGACAACGAGTCTTAAAAGATCACCAGATGGATCGCATGACACGCTTTTACGAACGATGGGGAACCTGGGCTATTTTTTGGACTCGGTTCCTTCCCGGACTACGAGCAGTGGTCCCGATTTTCGCTGGAATAACGCAGCAGAGGGTTGGACCTGTGGCGGTACCTCTTGCAGCTGCCTCCGCCATTTGGTATGGCACACTGATTTGGTTGGGAGCTCTGACTGGTTACAATCTCGAAGTATTGAGTACGCTTTTAACCCGGACGAGCAGTGTATTGGCAGGGGTTACAGTCCTTGTGCTTGTAGCGGTTATCTACTGGTGGTGGCGAACTAAGAACGACGAACCCGATGAATGAACTCAACGTCGATAAATCTTTAGAGGAATCGACTAGGGCTTTTAGGTTAGAGCAGTTCCAGGACTATCTGATCTTCGAACGAGGCCTATCCAAGCGTACCCTTTCTGCATACCAGCATGACTTGGAGAACTGTATAGAGTTCCTTGCTCGGCAAGGTATCACCGATCCAGGCCACGTGACCCCGCCGGTTCTCAGGACGTGGATATTCTCTCTCCATGAATCCGGGCTTGCACCATCATCGATAAGGCGGGCTCAGTCAGCTGTACGAACTTTTTTCCGGTTCTTACTTGCGGAAGGTTGGTTGTCAGTTGATCCGACAGAGCGTCTGGAAAGTCCGAAAATTGGGGATCGATTACCTGAGTTTTTGACCAAAGAGGAAACACAGCGACTACTGGATGCTCCGAGTCCGGAGAAGCCACTATACTGGCGCGACCGATCTATCCTTGAGTTACTCTATGCATCAGGTGTCCGTGTTTCAGAGCTTGTGGGACTGCTGATATCTGGATTGGATTTGGATAATTCTTTTATCACAGTGTTTGGAAAAGGTGGCAAAGAGCGGATTGTGCCTATCGGCGCTCCAGCCTTGGCCACTCTAAGAAGATACCTTAGCGAACTGCGTCCGAAACTCGATCGAGCGGAAGGGAAAGGGCAGGTATACCTGAACGCTCGCGGGCGTCCGCTCACACGAAAATCAGTCTGGAAACTGATCAAAGATTCGGGACGCCGAGCAGCGATAAGCAAGAACGTTTCGCCGCATACGTTGCGGCACACTTTCGCAACGCATTTATTGGAGGGTGGGGCTGACTTGGCTGCTGTCCAAGAGCTGCTGGGTCATGTAGATATTTCGAGTACTCAGATTTATACACATGTAGATCGCGAATACCTACGTAAGATTCACGGGAAATACCATCCCCGTGCCTAGAGCAGTTGATCAGTATTGACCCTTCTGGAGTCTTAGCTTTCAGCCCCTTCATTACCTACTCCAGACGTTCTTTTATCCAATTCTTGAAACAGACCTATTTGCCCGTCTGAAGTCATTAGAAGTTGGATTGCTTCCGCCAGCACCCGATCTCGTTCCTTACGGAAGTCCGCCTCTGAGCCAACGTCGTCCATGCGCTGAGCTATGTTGATACGGGCCTGCCAGTGGAGATATGCTCGCACGTCTTCATCTGAGAGCAACTCTGCCGGCAGCCCGTCTTCTTCAAGCTGTGTCAGGAATCGTTCAAATTGCCCTTCAGAGAGGCTTGGTCTCTCATCGTTTTCAAGAAGTGTCGTCGCGACTTCGAATCCGAATTCTGCAAGCCGAAGCCCCAGAAGAACACGTGTCTCATTTGCGGTTGCGATCAGTTCGCGTTCCATCGTCTTCAAAGTATCGTTTTCAATCTCAAGATCTGGGAAAATCCCGCCACCATTGATAAGCGTTCGACCCATAGGAGTGGTTACCCGAGGAAGCGTGTCGAGGTCTTCTTCAATAGGGCGTCCTTCAGCATCTCTGACTCTTTGGAGGGAGCGTCCCAAGGGTGTCAACCATGAGCCGGTAGTGAAACGCAGGCGTCGGTTGAAGGGCAGCGGCATTACAGTTTGAACGACACCCTTACCGAATGTGCGTGCACCCATGACTAGTCCACGATCATAATCCTGGAGTGCACCAGCCAAGATTTCAGCCCCCGAGGCTGTGAACTCATCAACCAGTAAGACAATCGGTAGATCTGGAACCAACTGAGGCCAGCGATCATCCCAAGAATCAGCAGTAGTCTCACTTGCGGGACCGCCGGGTGCTCTTTGAACGGTGCTGGCAAGCTTCGAACCCTGTTTCAAGAACAGATCTGCCAGCATTAAGGACTCGTCAAGGAACCCTCCGGGATTTCTCCGCAGGTCGATGATCAAGCCCTTGGCTGAGTCCATATCACGCAAGACATCATTCATCTCACTTGCTGCGTTACGGGCAACACGGTCCAGAACTACGTATCCAAGCCCACCCTCTAGTCGACCGAAATGAACTGCGGGGCGGTGCACCTGAGCTCTCTCGATATCAAACGCGATTGGTTCGTCAAAACCCTGCCGCTGAATTTTGACCAGAACATCGGTTCCTACAGGTCCTCTGATCGAGTCTGCCGCCATCCCGGTAGTCCACGATGAGGCATCGTGTTCGTTCACTCCAACAATAACGTCACCCACTAAAAGTCCTACTTGGTTTGCTGGAGTACTGCGAAAGACAGCTGTAACCGTAATTCTCTCATTCAGCTGAGTAATTTGTAGCCCGATTCCAGAATAGTTACCCGTAGTTTCTTCTTCCCATGCTTCAGATTCGACAGGGGTAAAAAGTTCTGCATAAGGATCCTGAAGTGCCTCGATCAACCCATCAATCGCCGCTTCCCAAAGTATGGAGTCACTGAACTGATCCATGTGCATTTGGGTGATGGCGGAGACTGCACTATCAAGGATTGCAAGCTGTGGGCGGTTATCCCGTGCCCTTGAATCCGATGGAATGCGTGTGTTCTGAGCCTGTGCTGAAGTTGTTGTCAGAACCAGGATCAATGTCATTAAAGATATGCGATGTATCATTAAGTGCGCCCTCGGCGGCAGCATGTCAGGTTCAGCAATCCTTAAACACCCTTACAAGAAGCGGCGTTCCCCTAGTAATATTCCAAGTTTGGCATCCCATCCCTGCAACAAGCAGACGGGAACGGATACCTTTACTTTGCCCTTCCCGAAAGGGTCGGTGCTAAGAGTGGATAACTTAAAATGGCCACACGGCCCATGAACAATACCGATGTCCGCCCCCCGCTGAGGGTGGCACTTGTTCAATTCAAGCCCACGAAAGCTGAAGTGTCAGCAAACGTGGAGGCCATTCAACGCACGATCGCAAGTCAGTCTAATTCTACTGATCTTATCGTCTTCCCAGAGACTTCACTCAGTGGGTACTTCCTAGAAGGAGGTGTGGCTGAGTCTGCAGTAACTATTGAAGAACTCATCGAATTGTTGGGTTCCCCTCCAGAAATGAGTCCGGACGTGGTGATCGGCTTTTACGAACGCTGGCGGCGGCGGCTCTACAACAGTGCTGTGTATCTAGAGGCTGGTGAGGGTGCATGGAAGCTGAGACATGTTCACCGAAAGATGTTTCTGCCGACTTACGGAGTCTTTGATGAGGCACGTTTCGTTGAGCCAGGCACAGATGTTCAGGCCTTTGAAACGAGGTTCGGTCGGATAGGGATGCTGATTTGTGAAGAAATGTGGCATTCCTTGCCTGCAACCATTCTAGCCCTTGATGGTGCAGAGCTGCTGGTAGTGCCAAGTGCCTCTCCGGCACGAGATTTCTCACAAGCTGGTGGCCGCCCCCGGAATTTGGAGAGATGGGAACAGATCGCTCCCGGAATTGCACTAGAGCATGGGATTTTCGTAATTGTGGCTCAACTTGTTGGGTCTGAGGGGGGCAAGCTATTCCCTGGAGGATCTATTGCGGTTGGCCCAGATGGGCGCTTCTTAGCGCGTGGGCCTCTTCTAGAGGAATTTGTCACCCTGGCCTCGCTTGATGCGGCATCAATCGACCGATCACGAGTTGCTTCTCCTCTTCTTGCTGATCTTGAACAGATGCTGCCCCATCTTCAAAGATCCCTTGAGTCAACGCGGACTAATGCAGTTCTCGAGGACCTGCATTCGCCATTGGAGAATGAAGCTGAAGAGGTGGTTGTTGAGGGACTGGTAGGTGATGGACCCCTACCGAATGAAGATTTGGGGATAATTCATGAGGCGGAGCTCAAACTCGACATTGATCTAGTCGAAAAAACTCTGATTGAGTTCATTCGGGACGAAGTTTGTAGGCAAAGAGGGTTTGAGAGAGTAGTTGTGGGTGTAAGCGGTGGAGTGGACTCAGCTGTATCTCTTGCTTTAGCCTGTAAGGCTTTGGGTCCTGAAAACGTCTACGGTTTCCGTCTCCCGTACAGAACATCAAGCCAAGAAAGCCTTGAGCATGCAGCTCTCGTTCTTGATATGACCGAAGCTCATGCTCGGACCATTGAGATTTCGGATCCCATAGAACTATACGTGAAAGAGTACGAGCCTGAGATATCGCCTCTTCGTAAGGGTAATCTCATGGCCCGGCTGCGCTCAGTGATACTCTTCGACCAATCGGCTAAGCTAAGAGCCCTCCCGCTCGGTACCGGGAATAAGAGTGAGAGGTTGCTTGGATACTTTACTTGGCATGCTGATGACTCTCCGCCGATCAATCCCTTGGGTGATCTCTTCAAGACTCAGGTGTGGGCTCTTGCTAGACACTTGGGTATCCCAGAGGTGATTATCGAGAAGCCTGCCACAGCTGATCTCGTGAAGGGGGTTACTGATGAAGACGAGATTGGCATTTCGTATCATGCAGCAGATCCAATCCTTTTCGGTTTGGTTTCCGGCTACAGTGTTGAGGAGCTCGCACGGGGTGGGTTTAACCAAGAGGAAGTTGAACTCGTTTGGAAGCGGCTCCAGGCAACACACTGGAAACGTGAACTCCCTACCGTCGCAGTTCTTTCTTCAAGCGCGATTGGAGAGTTCTATCTGAGACCGGTCGACTACTGATGCCCCAAAGTACTTAGCTACAAAATACCAGCGGGTTGAAACTCTGGGTCAGCTGATAGGTCTGCTTCTCGGAGATAATTTTGCAGCCCAAAGTCCTGAGTTCATATCAGAGAAAAAGATGTGACCTTTATGAGGTTGGGCGCCCCAAACGCTTACCTGGTTCCTGAGAAATCCGCCAGGATCCTGGGGTTTATAGACCGCGATTTCCCGACCCTGGTGTGCGAGATTCCCCATTAGCTCACCAGATATATCTACCACGCGCAGACCACCTTTATAGTGTGCTTGGTAGAGCACGTCATCTTCAATCCACAGGTTGTGTGTCCCAGACTCTGGAATCTCGTAACGTGCCACATCGAGTGGTTCCTCAGGATCTGTGAAATCAATGATATGGAGATAGCCTCGCATGCGCCCCTGCACACCTCCTTCACCGGTAAAAGCGTTATAGGGACGGTTGTCACTTCCACGTCCAGCCCAAGGCTCATTCACACCACCACTCATCTCGTCTCCAAGAAACAAGTAGAATTTCCCGGTTGACTCCTGGTAATATGGAAAAGCTGCATGGGTGGCACCCACTGGATATGGGACATTGGTTACGAATACAGGATCTTCTATCGTGCCACCCCATTTGCCATTCCCAACATCAACGACAACTACACCATTTTCCCATTCTGAGGAATACGCGATTCCATCGTGCACCCAGACGTCATGCACGCGGCTGTTTGGGTGGTTGTATTCACTCACATACTTTGGATTATATAGATCGCGAACATCGATGATGACGTACTTATCCCCTCCAGCAAGTGCGAAAAGGTAATCTTCGGTTGCGAACATATTGTGAACACCGCCTGTGACACCGTTTGCTTCAAACGTTGAGGCGATAATAGGGTGAGCTGGGTTTACCATATCTAAGATCACCACGCCATTACTTCGGTTAGAAGCTCCTTCGCGGGAGAGGACAGCATAACGACCGCTCGGTGGAGCTTTCACGTCGTTCACTGTTCGAGCGTCGATCTGGATTGAGTCTGTTGCGAACATGTTGGTCGGGTCAGTGACGTCCCAGAAGTAAGCCCAGCCGGCCGCCGACCAAGTGCCAGTGATCGCGTAGTCTTTTCCATCAAGCCCTTCAAATACCCAGAGATCCGATGTGTGGGAGTTTCGAACTGCGCCTTGCCCTTGTAACTCAATCGGCTGAACGATTCCACGGCCGTGTACCAATACTGTCTTACGGCTGGTAAGGGAGCCTGATAGTGCGAGAACTGTGTAGCGTCCAGGAACTTCAGCCACGAATGAACCCTCGTTCATGATCGCTGCGGAACCGGGTGCCCTTATTGAGTCATCAGGTATAAAGGTGTATGCCCAGGTCACTGGGAGGTCTTCAATCCTTCCTTCTGGTCCTAGGCCAGTGGCAGAGAAACGAAGCACATCTCCTGTTCGTGCTTCGTCGCTTCCTCCTTCAATCAAGAGTTCGGTAGCTGGGAATGACCTTACCGTGTGTAAGCTCTCGATAGAGGTTCCTTCAATAGATGCTGTGAGAGTCACGGTACCCTCTGAATGTCCGGTTATTGCTCCGTAGGGGTCGACCGATGCGACTGAAGGATCAGATGTGGTCCATGTGAGCACAGATGCCGGGCGCCTGGTGCCGTCTGCATGGAAGGCAATAGGGTGATGGGTTAGGGTTGTCCCGACGAAAAGAGCTGGTCCAGATGGGTTGAGATCAATCGTGTTTATGGCTGGCCAGGAGATACTGACGGGTATCGTTAGGATCGGAGTTTCTTCACGAATACCGGCTGGAAGTGCTACTGTAGCTATAATCTCAAAGTTTCCAGCGCTGAATGCCTGAACTATACCGTTTCGCACACGTAGAGCCTGTCGGGGAGCTGCGTAACGGACAGGGACATCGACCAAGGTCCCAGAAGCGTCAAGCACCCGCACAGTCAGTGATGTAGAGCTTCCAACCTCGAGAGAAATTACCCCGGGCTCGGCCACCAATCGCAAGCTACTTTCTTGACTTGTAAGAGCGATTGGAAGAAAAAGAAAAAAGTTCAAGACAAGCAAATGTCGGATATATCTCTTCATCATCATTACCCTGGTGCTGTGCGAGACTAGGACCCCAACATGCACATTTGTTGTCGTTATCCCAAGTCAGCAAGAGAATTGGGTTCACGAAAGCTCATGAAGAACAACCTTCGGGAGGGTGTGACCCACATGAACGAGGGTACGTCATTCTCAGTTTCAATGCTCACCTTGAGCATTGTTCTCGCGGGTACTGCTTTTACACAAAACCTGGCCACCTCCCCTGAAGAGCGAATTTAGTTTCGCGAATAGGAAATCAGTTCGCCTGATCAAGGGGTCGCACGAGTAACTCGCTTACTGCCATATGTTCCGGCGAGGTAACAGCAAAGAGAACTGTGTCGGCGACATCCTGAGGCTGGAGTCTTCTTTTGCCCTCCCAGGCTTTATCCCAGGCATCCTTATAGGGGCCATGCGGGACACCTTCATAGAGTTCAGTTGCCACCTGTCCTGGTTGAATATCCGTGACTCGAATTCCGTGAGCAGCACCAAGTTCCAGGTGTAAGCCCCATGAAAGTGCTCTTACGGCAAATTTTGTCGCTGCGTATACCGTTCCTCCGGGGAAGGGTCTCCGGCCCGCTATCGACCCGATCATCACGATATGACCAGATCCTTGTCCAAGCATGGTTGGCAATA
>CAJWPN010000048.1:0-18611 GCA_913045345.1 uncultured Gemmatimonadales bacterium | reverse complement strand
AGACCTTGTTCGTGACCGACCCCGAAACTCTAGCTCCACCCCTTGGAAACCTTTGCATCTGGAACCCATCTAGACTGACTTCAAGTGCTGAAGCCGCGTTCATAGCTTCCTGTGTAGCTTCTGCGTTGTCTTCTCGGTTGGCTGCTTGAGCCAGCATTATCCAACTGTTTTGGTTGTATGGATCCAACTCGGCCCACCGCTCAGCGACAGCCGGAATTGCTGCGTACGCTGAGTCCAAATTGAGAGAACGCGCCCACATCTCCACCGCATCTCTATCTGTCCGGTTGAGGTCAGCCGCTTTCCCAAAGGCCGCGGCAGCATTCACATAGTCGTCTGCGTTATAGAAGCCAACCCCAATAGCGAAAATCGTCTCGCCGTCGAGACCGGGTTGCTCAAGCAAGTCAAGATAAACTTCTAAGGCCTCTTCCTCCCGTTCACCTTCCATAAGAACCTGCGCCAAGCCTCTAAGGTGATTCGGGTTGTCGGGCTCTGCGACCATCAAGACACGATAGGCCTCTGCTGCAGCGTCGTATTGAGCATCCGCTGCTAAAACCTGCGCTCTGAGCAATGGAAGTACAGATGCCTGCTCCTGCCAGCCAGCCATCGTCGCGGAATCGGCTACCGCTGCAGTCTCAGACGACATAAATCCATCTACCTGCTCCATGAAATCAAGCGATCTCGTATAGTCGCCGAGTGAGCCATAGAGCTGCGCGACTGTGATCATGATTTCGGGGCGCTCTTTGAAGATTGCATGAGCATCCTCAAAGATCGCCACCGCACCTTCATAATCACCAGCGCCTATCAAAGGTGATGCTTGGTTATAGAGATCGATCCACGTGGACTGACGAAGCGGCTGATCCTGGAGTTCGTAGAGAGGATAGAGCTCGTTTGCCTTATCGAAGAACGCACCAGCTTCCTGGTACTGGCTCAGCCCTAGTGAGGCTAGAGCTGCCAATCGATATCCGAGTGGGTTGTTCGGGTTCTCCGCGATTTCAGCCTCTGCGTGCTGGAGAGCCATCCTGTAGTAGGCCTCTCTTTCAGCCGCATCCTCTGTGTCCTCTGCGTCCTCGATAGCGTCTTCAGCGTCTTCAGTGTAATCACTGTCACGGGGGCGTTCCCCTACTTGTGCGGACAAAGACCCTCCCACGAACAACATCAGGAAGGCTAGTAATCCCAGTCCGGTTGCTACCCTCTTCATTTACTGAGCTCCATTTGGGTGAAGAGTCATTCTCGTCGAGATCGGCCAAACGATCAATATGGTCCAACGCTCAATTCTGTCTGATCCCGAGGGACATAGTTGGGGTCGCGGATAACGCCGGCAAGTGAAGAGCCTGCGCTTTCTGATCAAGGACACCGGTCACCATCATGAGCTAAACAGCACCTCTGCTCTCTCAGACATGCCTATTGACCTGCCTGAATCTCCTTCGTGTCCGGCATCATCTTATTCAGGATCGTGTAAACTGGACAAAATTTCGTGAACGGACTTGCGATCTGAAGCAAAGCCACCCCTACGGCGACATAGATCCAGCTGACACCCACTTGGTCGGCCAAGACTACAGACATCAGGTAAATTAGTCCCACTATACCATCGTGGACCCTTACCTTGACTATATCATTTTCTGACATGCCCCTGCTCCCTCGAGATCAAAAGTCTGCTTCATCTTTGGTGCCTACGAGCCCATCCCTGATAGGTCCGACCCAGCGCAAGCGCTCAATCGGGTCCTGTCGAGCTTAGAGCGGGAGACCGGGCTCGAACCGGCGACCCTCAGCTTGGGAAGCTGATGCTCTACCAACTGAGCTACTCCCGCAGATTGTGAGACTTATTATGCGAATCTTACCTAGTACTTTTCTTCACAGCTACTGATACACCTAAAATAGAAATCTCCAGAGAAAGAAAAAACGGGCGGCCCACTTGATAATGGACCGCCCGCTAGTGCTTCTAAGTGGAGGCTATCTAGTTCACCCTTACTTGATAGGAGTATCCCCCAACCACCTGAGGTGAATCGAATTCACCTGCAAAAACCTCAGCCATATTCTCCTCACCAACTGCGACCGTTTGTTCTAACGTCCCAACGGGGCTTGCTTGGTCTGAATAGAACGTGAAGGTGAGGGTCACCTGTGTACCGGCGTCAAGCAACCTGTTCGTTACCTGACCAGTGATCCTAGCACCTCCATCACCGTATTTGGTAAGGCTGAGATTGGAGACATCTATTTCAAGCGCCTCCATCTCACGGACTACATCACCAGTGCGCTCAGCATCTTCCATAGCGTTTACTGCCTGAGCTAATACCAGGTGTGCAGTCACACTACTCGGATCGAGCTCTATCCACCGATCAGCCGCCTCTGGTACATCAGCATACGCTGAGTCTAGCTGAAGCGAGCGAGCCCAAAGTTCAATGCTATCCCGATCATAGCGATTTTTCTCACCCGCCATCTGGAAAGCGGTTGCTGCACGACCATAGGCACTACCCTGATAGAAGCCCACGCCGATTGCATAAAGATCTTCTCCGGATAGCGCTGGGTCTTGAAGTAGCTCCTCAAAAACCTCGAATCCCTCTGCTTCCGAGCCAGTCTGAATAAGCATGGTAGCTAGATCACGTTTCGCCTGCGTGTTCGTTGGATCATCGACCAAAAGAGTCCGATAGTCAGCAATGGCTTCTTCATATCGTCCTGCTGCAGCCAGTACCTGTGCTCTCAACGCTGGTAGTGGCTGTGCCTGTTCTCTCCAACTGGCAGCAGTCTCTTCATCTGTTTCGAGCATTATATCTGAGTCAAGGATTGCAAAAGCAGCATCTATATTCTCGACCGATTCGTCATACTGACCAAGCTGAGCCTGGATCTGGCTCAGCATAATCATGGCCTCTGGGCGCTGCGTATAAATCGCGTTCGCACTGACGTATATCGCAGCCGCACCTTCATAGTCGCCCGAATTAACGGATGGAATTGCTGACTGATAGAGGTCAATCCAGACTTCCTCTCGGATCGACTCGAAATCGAACTGATACAGTGGCCGTAACTCCTCAGCGCGATCAAAATTCGCTCCAGCAGCCTCGTAATCCTCAACCCCAAGATTTGCCATGGCTGCAAGCCTATAAGCCAACGGATTCACGCTGTCTTCACGGATTGCTAGCGCGGTGGCAGCCAAAGCTTGTTCGTAAATTGGCCGGGCAGCTTCAGCTTCATCTTCTCTATCAGCATTTTCTAAAAACGTCTCAGCCATCCGAGTGTTCTCGGTATTACGAGGGCTATAGCCCTGGTTGACTGCCTCACCTCCTGGCACTCCAGCAGCGGGACCACCGCTTCTAGTCCTGGCTTCCGGGAAGCCAGTGGACGGAGCTCCACCTGAAGCGCAGCCTCCCATCCCTAGGCCAAAAGCCATCATGAGGACGAGTCCGGAACGGATCTTCATCCAAAAATCCTCCATTGGGGTCAAACACATGATTCTACACAGACGGGGTAAATTAGACGCCCAGAAAAAGTCAGCCAAGACCCTGGGGCGAAAATGCTCTTAAATTGCGTGTTTCTTAATGAGTTTATTCGCCTATCGCTTGGCCTATCCGCCTGATTCCTTCTTCCATTCCGAGCCCGACTAGAATCTTTCCTAGATCCGGTCCTTTTTCGCTCCCGATGAGCACGAGTCGTACCGGGTGGAACAATCCGGCTCCCTTCACTCCTGCGGAGGCACCTGCCTCCCTGATTGCAGTTCCGATCCCCTCTTCTTCCCATGGCTCAAGAGCCTGGAGTTTTTCCCGCACAGCAATAAGCGTTCTCTTAACCTCAGGATCCGCCCCAACTTCCTTCCTCAGCAGCTCAGCACTGAGTTTATCTTCAGGGAAGAGGAGCCCGAGATGTTCATTGATATTGGTATAAGTCGAAAGGCGGGTTCGTAGTGTATCTATAACTGCTGAAAAATTGTCACCGGTATCTGGGAATCTCTCTCTATCAACGAAAGGCCCGACATCAAGCACCAAATCTTCCAGGTTCTGTTGTGCAAGATGTTGCTGGGAGACCCACCGGAACTTGTCGGGATCTAGTTGACAGTCACTCCGTCCAACTCTGTCGAGTGACATAGAAGCTGCGAGTTCCTCCTTGGAAAGAACTTCCTTCTCTTCTGGATGCGACCAACCAAGTAATGACACATAATTCAAGATTGCATCAGGAGGATATCCCTGTGCTTTCATTTCTTGAACAGAAGTTGCGCCCTCTCGCTTTGATAATTTCCGGCCATCTGGACCTAAAACCGTTGGTAAATGAGCGAATACTGGCTGGTTGGCCCCTAGTGCGTCGAATAGAAGAACTTGCTTCGGAGTATTTGAGAGGTGACCCACCCCACGGATAACGTGGGTGATTTCCATATCGATATCATCCACAACAACACCAAAGTTATAGGTCACACGGCCGTCAGTTCGACAGATTACAAAATCATCGATGTCATTTATAGGAAATGATATAGACCCAAAGACCTTATCCTGTATGCTGACCTCAGGTTGATTCTGAGGGACTGAAAATCTGATGACATGGGGCTCTCCAGCGTTTAGCCGAGCATTTCGCTCGTTCGGAGCCAGCGCACGACAGGCCCCGGAATACTGATGAGTAACTTCTTCTAAGCCGGAATCCGCGTGTCCATCTTTTTCGGCGCAAAAACAGGGATAAGCCCCTCCAGACTCCATAAGCCTGGCCACCTTCGAGGCATAGAGTTCTGAACGCCCGCTTTGTCTGTACGGTCCATGAGGTCCATCCAGATCAGGGCCTTCGTCCCAATCAAGCCCAAGCCAGCGGAGGTCCTCTAGGATTGATGCCTCACCTTCTTCCACATTCCGCTCAATGTCCGTGTCCTCAATTCGCAAAATAAAGACACCACCCAAACTCTTGCTAAAGAGCCAATTAAAAGCTGCAGCTCGGACGTTCCCCAAGTGTAGACGACCAGTCGGGCTCGGGGCAAAGCGCGTTCGTACACTCATGAAATCAATTGCCTAGGTAAGTCAAAATGCGACTCGCAAGAGCTTTTGAGAATCCTGGCACCCGAGCGATCTCTTCCTTCGTGGCACTCTTTACCCCCTTAAGTGAACCAAACCGACGCAGAAGCACCGTCTGGCGATGCGGACCTATGCCTGGAATATCACCGAGCTGGCTTCGAAGAGTCCGTTTAGTTCTAAGCTTGCGGTTGTAGCGAACAGCAAAACGATGCGCCTCGTCGCGAATCCGTTGAAGAATATGTAAAGCGCGGTTTCTCCGGTCGAGTCGCAAAGGTGTCTTCTTCCCTTGGACGAAGACTTCCTCTTCCTTCTTCGCTAATGCTACAACTGTTATATCAGGAAGATCCAGGTGATTAAATGCATTATGTGCTGCACTTAGTTGTGGCTTGCCCCCATCAATAACCACTAGGTCGGGAAGCGGAGTACGCTCATCGAGTCGCCTTCGGAAATACCGGTGAACTGCTTCCTGCATAGACTGAAAGTCGTCATTTCCCCAATCGCCCTTGATTCGCATGTGGCGATAATCCGCACGACTCGGTTCCCCGTTCTGGAAAACAACAGCACTCGCCACCGTTTCCTTACCCTGCATATGTGAAACATCGAAACAGACCATAAGTCGCGGGACAACTTTTAGACCGAGCTCATCTTGAAGGCTGAAAAGTGCATCTTCTGCACGATTATCAGCGTATGTGAGTGCTATTATCCTATCTTCCAAAACCTGGCGTGCATTAACCTCTGCAAGTTCGGAGAGGCGGAGTTTCTCACCACGCTGAGGGACGGTAATGCGCACCCTATATCCTGCTGCTTCCGTGAGGATTTCTTCTAGTAGGTCTTGGTCTGAAAAAAAATTCGGCGACAAGACCATTCGAGGGAGGTCAACCATCCCCTCGTCACCGCCGCCAAGATAATGTCGGGATACCAACGAACTCAGAAGATCTTGATCTGTTTCATTCTGAATTTCACCAAACCGCTGAGCAACCCGGCCAAGCAGCAGCCCTCTTCTCACCTTTAACACGACCCCTGCAGCAAGTTTGCCATCTCGGGCTAAGCCCACGATATCAATGTTGCCGCCTTGGGTACGGTGAACTCGTTGTTCCCGAGCGATGACGTCGAGACCTGCAATTACATCTCTCATCTTCGCAGCAAGCTCAAAATTGAGCCCTTCGGAAGCATCCATCATTCGGGCATCAATTTGAGATCTGAGTTCTTCCGTGTCCCCTTCCAGAATCTGCAGAATATCATCAATCATACCCCGGTATTCTGACTCACTCTGCAGACCGACACACGGAGCTTTACACCGCTGAATATGGTAGTCTAGGCAAGGCCGATCAGGACTGTCCTTAGGAAGGTTGTACCGACACGAACGAACCGTGTGCAGGCGATTAACGACCTCAAGCGCCTGTCTCATCTGGTTCACAGATGTATAGGGCCCGAAATAACGGGATCCATCGTTTACAACCCTCCGAGTCACATAAACCCGCGGAAATGGCTCTCTTACCGTGACCTTGATATACGGGTATTTCTTGTCGTCTCGCAGAAGAATATTGAAGCGGGGCTGATATTCCTTAATAAGATTTGCCTCAAGTATCAGCGCCTCCGCCTCAGTACCCACAACGATACTATCCACTGATTCTATGAGCTCAACCATTTTTTGATTCTTAGGACTCAAGTCCTTGAGAGACCGGAAGTAGCTTCGCACCCGACTCCTTAGCTTTTTTGCCTTTCCTACATATAGGACTACCCCTTGCAGGTCCCTGAAGAGATAAACTCCAGGTTTCATAGAAAGAGTTCTGAGGGCTTCGCTATCCACTGACACGAGCGGAAATTTCTTCACCTAGGAAGGCTGCTGTACCTAAATAGACTAGGCCAGCAGGAATAAGGGTTCCGATACCAAGCACAATTGGATGTGTTACCGGAAGGGTAAGTTGAAGAAGGACTCCTGAACTTACAGCTAATGTCGCAGCTAGCGTTACACGGAGCACGGAAGAAGAACCCGGTCCATGTGCCCCTATCCTAACACGGAGTGAGCGGCGAAGGAGAACATATTCGAGCCAAGCACCCGCAGAGGCTCCGAGTGCAAGTCCAGATGCCCCCAAACGAAGCTGCACGAACCCTAGGTTATCTAATGGAATCATGAGCGAAAGACCGATTACGATCGATGCAATAATCCGAATATATGCGATCTTTGCTGGTGTCTTTGTGTCTCGCAAAGCATAGAAAGCTGACGACAATACACGAGAACTAGCTGAGGCAGGCAGTCCGATGGCATAAGCGCTTAGCACACCCCACGTAACAAGCGTCTCAACCGAACCGAACGCCCCAGTTTGAAATACTGCAGCCACAACGACATCTCCTAGCACTAGATAAACTGCAGCTGAGGGTATCACGAAGAAGGATACCCTTCTCAATGCGGCAGAAACTCGAGACGCTAGGACTTCATATTCTTCCCCTCGCATACGTGAGAGTTCTGGTAGCTCTGAAGCTGCAACACTTATCCCGAAAAGAGAGATCGGCAGCATATAGAAGGTCTGGGCATACCCCAGAACAGCCACAGCTCCATCTACTAGAAGGGCCGCTAAGAATAGATCGAACCAACCACTCAGATTGATAACCCCACGAGCCGTCACAACAGGGATGAAGTTTTGGATCGCCTCCTTAACGCCTTCAACATGGCGACCCATTGAGATGCGAAGGCTAGTCCGGCATTTCAGAACGAACGGCACCTGGAACATGAGTTGGAGTGCACCGCCGACTAATGCACCCCATCCAAGGGCTACCACCAAATCTCTCTCACCAAAGTCCAGGTAGACGAAACCACCCACCATCGCCCCTATCATGGAAACATTCCAAAGGACTGGGGCGACGTAGGATACAAAGAAACGGCGGTGGCTATTCAGGATTGTCAGAGCCCATGCAGATATGACAAGCAGGCCAGTCATGGGGAATAGAATCCTCACCAGCGTTATGGTGATGGCTTGTTTGTCTGGTGACCATCGGAAAAACAAGACTTCTACAAGCAGCGGAGCTATTAGGATTCCTAACAGCGCCAGTCCCCCACCAACTATCGTCAGAATCCCCAAAGCCGCACCCGCTAGATGTCCTGCCTTCTCTTCTTCCCCCTTTTCTAGGTACTCTGCATAAATAGGGATAAGTGAAGCTGAAAGCGTTCCTTCCCCCAGAAGATTTTGAATGACATTTGGGAGCCGCAGGGCTGCTCTCCATGCATCTGCAAAATCACTGCTGCCAAAGTAGTGGGCAAAAACTCTATCCCGGACGAAGCCCATTAGTCGGCTCAAGAAAATTCCGGCTCCAACACTGCTAGCCGCGCTCATCCCCGATCTATTCCCGTGTCCTACAACGCTAGAGGGTGTCTGCACTCTAGAGGAACCGGTAGAGAAACCGACTCTCCTGGTTGAGTCGACCGACCTCTCTCTCGAAAGATCTTCTCTCACTTTCTAGATATAAAATCTGCTGGGTTGTGATTATCTGCTTGGACATGCGTTGAATTTAGGCATTGAAACAAGGGCGATATGACAAGACATGATTCTGCTAACCTTCACAGGCTCACCTCAAGGCTGTCATATAACTCTTCAAGAAATGCGCCACCGTATCTAGTGAGGAAATAAAAAGGATTCTGAATCCGCTCCGCTGGCTTGCCATTGGGATAAAGATGCAATCGCGCCTTCTCTAGCTGGTTCAACCCTATTTGGTTCTCTCGTTTGAGAGCTTGGAGAGTTTTTCGCTCTAGTTCATCTAGTGCTGATAAAGTCTGGCTACGCACCTGGGCTGCTGCTGCATTAAGCGTAGGGTCAATTGAACTAACCGCTTGACCTATCTCTTCAGTGCACGTGGCGACTGATCCCCGCAAACCCTCGATAGCTTCCTCCACTTCATTTGGCATACCTTCGCGCGCCACTTCACTCGCAACCTCGTGGAAGGGCTTCTGAAGGAACTCCATCCGCAGTTTAAACTTGTCCAGTATTTTGCGTATCTTTTTCTCTACCAAAGTGACACCACACCGGGGGTAAACGACGGGCATCTCGAGTCCATGAGCCTGAAAATACTCACCGAGCTGAGCGAAGTATGCTATCTCACCTGGGCCCCCGACGTACGACAGCGTCGGAAAAACACCGCTCTCGACTACAGGGCGTAATAGAACATTCGGGCTAAGAATGAGAGGATCTTCAGCCTGGCGTTCTTTCACATCTCTAAGTGTTACATGTTCACCCGATGTCCGGAGCCTAAACCCGTCGCCCTCCCGGTATAACCGTTCACGCCCAGCTGAACCTTCCAAGAACAGGTTCACGCCCCCCTCTAGTAGTGGCACCTGTAGTTCATATCCCGCCGAGGAAAGTCCCTCACCAGTCCGTTTTAGAATTGCCTCCAATTCCTCAGAACGTGCTAATTCCTCAAGCAACATCCGGCCCGAATGAGCCTTTACGCTAGGGTGAGCAGCGTCAGTAAAGAAAATACCAAAACGACCTAGCAGTTCCTGGAGAAGTAGATGAAAGCCATCTGCAAGGGTTTTTTCAGGACCAAAAGACTCTAGAATTAACTTGATATATTCAGAGCTAAACTCTGTATCTGGAAGGAGTTGCACGAATTCATCAATTTGATCTTGGGCAGCCGAGCCGATTTGGATTCTGTGGATCGGTGGATCAGTCTCCGAATATACATTTTCCAGCTCAATTCGGTGAATCTTGTTATCAACCCCAATAATCTCTGTATGGCCTGCTTCATCCCAGTCGTGATCTTCTGATGACACCCAAAACAATGGAATTACTGGCTTTTCTAGCCTCTCTTCCAGCACAGCAGCAAGTCGTGCTGCTGTGAACGCTTTATAGATGTTATAAAGTGGCCCTCCAAGTAACCCTGGTTGCTGGCCAGTAGTCACCATGTAGCCACCCTTTTCCACAAAAGCTTCGAGTCGGGCTTCATCCGCTCCAGGTGGTACCAGTACCGCCTGGGCTGCCAACTCGCGTTCTGCGCGCCCAAAACGCCCATCCACTTCCATTGCTTTCGACTGGAAGTCCCCTACAGACAAAAAACTTCTCCCAAAAAAATCAGCGACCTGATTTTTGTTGGCTAAGTAATCACTTACGAGGGGAGAGCCCTTCGGATATCCGACAATGAATTCCATCGCTTTTTGGTTTTCCGCTAGTTAGGTAATGCCAAGACCGATATGAGTATGGACCTGCTATCCTTTGTGATATGGCTCACCACGCAAAATTGTCCCTGCGCGGTAGAGTTGTTCGGCCAAGACAAGCCTAGCAACTTGGTGCGGCAAGGTCATGGGTGACAGCGATAGTTTTCTCTGCGTTTGAACTAGAACGTCATTCCCAAGGCCGTAAGCGCCACCAATTATAAAAGCTACACCTGCTGAGGCCGTCAAAGCCCTCTGTTCCAAGTACCTTGCGAGCTCTCTCGAGTTCATGGTCATACCTGACCGAGTTAGAGCTACGACCTCCAGTTCTTTTGGGATTCGTGCTAGAAGCCTCGTGGCCTCTGCCTTCATTACTGACTCTGGATTAGCAGAGGCACCTCGAGCACCAGAAGACACTTCCTCAACACCTAACTTCCAGTAACGTGCGGCGCGCTTCTCATACTCCGCGACACTCTCCGCAAACGAACCTTTCACCTTACCCACTGCCAGAATTTGAACCCTCATGCAGTAGCACCTGCCAACTTGTCTAATGCTCGCTCGATCTCTTGTCGACCAGACTCCCATCGTACTCGCTCTACCAATACCCGCACCTCTCCAAGTATATCATCGTACTGAGCTAGCTTAACCGCGTCTTTTTCGGTTACAGCTATAGTTCGCTCCCTAGCTGCTAGGCAGATTTTCTTTATGTCATCCGATCGATAATCGTGATGGTCTGGAAAAGACATTAACTCCACAGTCCCCGTTACCATGTTAGCGATACTCTGGCTGAACTCAATCGGTCGAGCTACTGCAGCGACGGCTAGAATATTTCCATCCGGCGGAGTAGCCGGGAACCCTCTAAGATCTTGCCATGCAAACGGGGACAAGTGGATGGCCGCAGTCAGGGCTTCTGGAGCGATTCCCCTTACCTGAGCGAGAATCTTCTCAGCAACTAGACAAGGCGCTGTTCGACGTGTGACTAGAACTGCATCCGCTCGCCTTAGTGATTGGACTGGCTCTCGATATGGCCCAGTAGGTAGCAAATAACCAGGAAAACCATCTTCGGCCGACAATAGGACGATGTCAAAGTCTCGAGCTATTCTCCGATGCTGAAATCCGTCGTCTAAAACCACTATATCAGCACCTTCTAGACCGGCAAGGCTTGCTGCTTTTAAACGGTCTGAGTCCGCTACTACAGGTGTATCTGGATTCCATTTATTGTGCAGAACAAGCTCGTCTCTCCCATAACCTCGACTTACGATTGCCGGGCTTAAGTCTCTAACCTTCAGTTCTTTGGCAACCCAAGCTGAGAATGGAGTTTTCCCAGTCCCGCCTACCACAAGATTACCAACTGAAACCACCTTCACTCCCGGAATCTTCTGCCCACCGACACGGTCATAGTGGGAGTTCCGCAAAGCCATCACGGCACTGTAGGAAGACGCTATAGGATAGCCGAGTAGTGTCAGAGCTCCCCTCAGGACACCTCCTCCTCCAACCCGCCAATGATGCAATAGCCTCGCATCATGGAAAATCATATGTGCTTCAACAATTGGTGCCTGTGTTGAACTTGAGTTTGCGATGAGGATCCCGGGATTTGATCGTTTAATACAGTCGTGGAGGCATTCAATTCTTCCTCAATGTCCTGAGCTATGAGTTCCAACTCTCCTCGGGTAGCATGTTTACCTACGAATCGAGGAGAGTGATACCGGAGTCGTACAGTCGAGAATGGCTTCGGAATAAGGAATTCATCCCAACTCTTTAAGTGCCACCCTGATGATGCTGTTACTGAAATCGGTACCACGGGTAGGTTTTCAATCTGAGCAATCAGGAGTGATCCTGGCTTAAAGACACCCATTGGACCCGTTGGGCCATCAGGAGTTAGTGCAACATCCCGACCGGACTGTGCGGCCCGGATCAATCCCCTCAGGCCCTTTGTTCCCCCACGCGTGAATGACCCCCGAACTGCGGGGAATCCATGATGTCGGATGATCTGAGTAACGTACTCTCCATCCCTATGCTCGCTCGTAAGCACAACGATCCCTTCCTGCCGATGATAATGTATGAGTGGAAGAAGTCCTCTATGCCAAAACACGAACAAAATTGGAGTGCCTGAACTCCTAAATTTCTGATAATTCTCAACTCCGACCCGCTCTACTCGAGTGAGCGTCAACAGAGAACGAACTAGGCCGGCACCCACTAAGCCGGCAACCTTAGACTTCAACCAGCTCATTGCTTCAGCCCGAGAAGAGAAACTGCAAGATTAGCTACACGGTCCGCTGAGCCTGATGACCCCAGAAGAGAAGTCACCCCTGGCAATTCAGAAATCTGCCTTCTGTACTCAGGACTCTTATCATCGAAAAGAGGGATGAGGTGCCGAGCAATCTTCTTGGGACGTGCGTCTCCTTGAATCAATTCCGGAACAATGGAGTCTCTCGCCATGAGATTAACGAGTGAGATGTATTTGACTCGAAGCATTCGCTTCACAATTGCCCACGAAAACGAGGATGTTCTGTAGGCGACGACAAAAGGCATCCCTTCGATAGCTGCTTCAAGGGTCGCGGTGCCTGATTTCACAAGGCCTGCTCTAGCGTGTCGCAGAAGTCCTCTGGTGTCTTCAATCACCGGGACACACAAACCCTCAAACAAGGTCCCGTTCAACCATTCCGCTTTTGAGACAACTGGCTGCACATGAGGGCACCTCGCGGTCACCATCTCAGCTGTATCCAGAAAAAGCTGAAGGTGTTGTTTGATCTCCTGTTCTCGTGAACCTGGGAGCATTGCCAGAATCGGACGATCAGGGTCCAGACCAAAGCGTTTATGGAAGTCACCTTTGCCCAAAACGTTATCAGGGCGATCCAACAGTGGATTTCCAACGAAAGTAACATCGGCACCCGCGTCACCCAGAACATTTACTTCGAATGGAAAAATAACTGCAATGTGATCGGCGATCTTAGCTAATTCTTCTGCTCGGCCAGGTCTAGATGCCCAAACCTTTGGTGGTATGTAATAGAGGACAGGACGCCCAAACACTGATGCTGTTCTAGCAATCCGCATGTTGAAACCTGGAAAATCTACTAGTACGACTAAATCTGCATCTAAGAGTAATTCATGAATTTTCCGCTCAAGGTCCCGAAAGAACTCAAGCCTCATGACGACTTCTCCAAATCCCATAACAGCGAGTTCTTCTAACCCCGCGAGAGTATGAACTCCCGCAGCTTCCATATGAGGTCCGCCTAATCCAACAAACCGAGCGCTAGGGAGCTTATCCTTAAGTGCCTCCACGACATCAGCGGCATACCGATCTCCGGACGGGTCCCCTGCAACCAGAAGGACTTCGGTCAAGTTAGCTACCGTCTTCCTAGAACTGGTTATGGCTATGTTCTACCACAGTTAGCTAGAACCGCCAGCCGAGATACCAAATAACTGCTGCCGTAAGGATCAGGAAAGCAATTAGTCGCGCGGGATGCATCCCCTTCCGACTATCAATCCAATTCTTCTTACGCCTTAGGCGCATCCGGATTAAGGACATCCTTACGTCGTGACCCCCCGTTCACTGTCCTGGATAAACTTAACTAAATGGCCAACTTCAGGAACTTGATTGACCTCTAGTCCGGCTTCTTGAACTACTTCAGAGATCGTTTTATCTGATTGAAAGATTTCCCGATAAGCTTTTTTTAAAGCTCGCCTCACATCCAGTGACACTCCTCGTCTTTCGAGACCCACTGAGTTCAAACCATAAAGCTTTGGGGGACTCCCCGCCGCACGGCAATAAGGGGGTATGTCCTTAGTAATTCTTGACCCACCTCCTACAAATGCATGCGCCCCAATGCGAACAAATTGGTGAATCGGTGTCATCCCCCCCACTATAGCCCAATCCTGGATAATAACATGACCGGCCATGTTCACCGCGTTTGCTAGGATCACATGGTTTCCCAATTCACAATCATGAGCCACATGAGTATATGCCATGATCAGGCAGTCACTACCTATGACTGTTTTACCTGAAGCTCGAGTACCCCGGTTGAGGGTAGCGAACTCTCTAATCACAGTGCGGTCACCAACTTCAAGCGATGATTCTTCACCCTTGTATTTTAAGTCTTGAGGGTCCGTGCCAAGAACTGCTCCATTCGCTATGAGGCAATCTTCTCCAACCAGAGTGTCCCGCTCAATTAGTACCCGTGGACCAACATTGGTACCACCTCCGACGTTAACCCTAGGCCCAATAATAGCCCAAGGGCCAACCTCTACCCCGACATCAAGCTCCGCTTGAGAATCAACCATTGCCGTCGGATGGATAAAAGTCTCCCCTCTGGCGCCAATAACAGGTCCGGTCATCTATCGACAATCGTTGCCATCATTTCTGCTTCAGCGACGAGCGTGCCTTCAACAAAGCCCTGACCCTTCAGCTTACAAACCTGTCTTCGGAACTGTAAAAGCTCTAGCTCAAAAACGATTGTATCACCCGGAGTAACTGGCTTCCTCCACTTCACCCGATCAAGAGACATAAAGTAGACCACTTTGTCCTCATCTTTTTCAACCTCTTCCATGAGCAGCAGTCCACCCACCTGCGCCATTGCCTCAATGATGAGAACGCCTGGCATGACTGGATGTCCCGGGTAATGACCTTGAAAGAACGGCTCATTGATCGTGACATTCTTGATTCCAACTATGCGCTTACCCGCCTCGTATTCCGTAATCCTATCTACCAGAAGCATCGGATATCTATGCGGTAGGTACTGCATGATCTTGGCTGTATCGACGATAGCCTCCCTGTTGGTGTCCCTTGCGTGAGTTTGAAGAGCCCTTGCAAGCTGGATGTTGCCAGCGTGACTCGGACGTTCCGCCACAATACGTGCTTCTACCCTCGCACCTAAGAGTGCCAGATCCCCAATTAGATCCCCGACCTTGTGCCGTAGGAACTCATTCGGGAATCGGAGTTCTCCACCCATAACACCATCCTGGGCCAGAACCACAGTGTTGTCGAGTGAGGCTCCCAATGCCAACCCCCGAGCATGTAGCTCCTCCTCGTCCTTCTTGAAACCAAAGGTGCGTGCTGAAGCAAGTTCAGTATCAAAACTATCGGAGTCGATCTTGAACTCCCCACTCTGCCGACCAATCGCAGAATGGGCGAAGTCAATTGACGCCACAACCGTAAGTCCATTGCTAGTAGTTGCCGAATATGACTGACCCCCTCCACCTGTAGTCACGATTCTATTCTTAACTCGAACAACCCTCGGTTTTATCCCTTGTGACTTAAGCCCTGCATCTCTTAACGCGCTAACATAGTCTCGAAACGACCCATCCCGAATTGGAATCTCTTGGCCATCAAGATCAATAATCGCATTGTCGACTTGAGCTGCAGCCAAGGCGGCCATCACATGCTCAACGGTATTTACCTGTGCATCCCCATTAGCGAGAGAAGTCCCCAACTCCGTTCCTATAACATGGTTGAGTCTCGCTGGAATCTCTGGACAACCCTCTAGGTCAAGTCGACGGAAGCGAATACCCGTATTTACGTTACCAGGACGAAGTGTGATCGTGGCAGATTCCCCAGAATGAACACCCACCCCGGTTAAACTCACATCTTTCCCGATAGTTCGTTGACTTGATTTTGTCATAACGACCTAAAGTTAACCACGGGGTCATTTTCAAACTAAGCTTTCAGCTCAGCTCCAGCGTCCAAGAGTCTGGATAACTTCTCCTCTAAGATCCCAATGCGTTCTACGAGGGATGGGAGTCGACTGAGGTTAGCCTGCTTCTTGAGTTGTTCTCTGTGTTCACGAGCAGGATGACCAGACACAGTTTGTCCACCAGGTACATCACGCATGAGTTTAGTGGCTATCGCGAGCCTTGCCCCATCTCCGACCTCCAGGTGATCACTTACGCCCACCTGCCCTCCCATCCAAACCCCCTTCCCTATCCTAGTTGAGCCGGCAACACCAACTAGGGCGGCAAATAAAGAACCCGAACCCACTTTCACATTATGCGCTAGATGAACAAGATTGTCCGTCTTGCTACCGCGCCCAACAACGGTATCACCTAGGGATCCTCTGTCTATTGTCGCATTGGCACCAATTTCCACATCATCTTCGATAACACACCGACCCACCTGAGGAATCTTTAAGTGAACCTCATCAGCTAGTGTAAAACCAAACCCATCGGAGCCCAGGCGAACTCCAGAATGCACGACGACTCTATTTCCAATCACTGTTTTCTCATATGTGACTACCTGAGGGTACAGTAGGCATTCCTTCCCTAATGCCGAACCTCGACCAATCACACAATGAGAGCCGATTCTGCACCCATCACCTATCTGCACATCATCTTCTATAACAGCGTACGGCCCCACTGATACTCCATTACCGAATTGGACCCTTTGACCAATGACAGCCGTTGAATGAACACAGGGGCTATCTGGCTGAGAAGGATGAAAATATTTGAGTAATGTCCTCAAGGCCCGATAAGGTTCTTCGACAATTATGCGGGGGGTGTCCGGAGGTACATAAGCTTCTAAATCAGAACTAACGAGAAATGATTTAGCTAAGGAGCTTATAGCATGGCGGGTGTAACGTTTCCTAGCGAGAAACGCCATCTGATCTCCATCCGCCTCATCGACTGGATTGATTCCGGATACCCATAAATCCCCATCACCCTCGAGTCTGCCTCCCACAAGCTTTAAAATCTCTTTTATTGTCAATCTAGGGGACTCGGGATCTTGTCTTCTATTCTCACTCATAACTCAGCTCTACTCTGTAATTAGGTGATCTATGATCATCGAACTGTGGTCAACATTAAAAAGGGCCCAAAGCGCTAGAGTAGCGCCCTGGGCCCTTCCTGTTAGGCTTTACTCTTTTCTTAGATACTCTATTCGGCTCCCGGATTTGCACCCGAGCCAGACTCCAAACGCGATATAACCTCTTGCGTAAGGTCTAGACTCGGGTCTGCTGAAATAATTGAACCGGCACCTGCATCTAGAATAAGGGAATAATTTCCCTCCTCACGGATTGCCTCAATCACAGCGGTAACCTCTTCCATGATTGGCTGTATAAGCTCTGCTTGCCTTTGCTGGAGCGCGGCCTGCATCTGTTGGGCGCGTTGTTCGGCTTCTATCAATCTCTGTTGCAGTTGCGCTTCACGATTGGCCTTAGCTTCAGGGGACAAAGTCAGGGATTGTTGCTGCAGTTGCTGCTGCATATTCTGCAACTCGGTCTGAATACGCTGCATTTCTTCTTCAGCGGCTTGTCCTTCTTGCTCCAGCTGTGCTTGGGCCTCCGCTGTACTCGGATGGGCCGCCAAGATCTCTTGAGACTGGATATATCCGATCTTAAGGGCTTGAGCTTCTAACGACCCAATAGCGGTTACAGAAAGGGCCGCCACTAGAAGAGGTATCACGGTGCGTCGCATTTCAGTTAACTCCTCTGGTATTGCACTCTTAGTCCTGAAGATCTAGAAACCCTGGCCCAAGCGGAAGTGAAGCTGCCATCCCGGTTCTGTCTTGTCGAATCCGTACGCATAGTCTAAGCCGATTGGACCGAACGGGGTAACCACCTGAGCAGCAACACCCGCACCCCGGAAAAGACGTGTCGGATCAATATCACTAGGCTCTCTCCAAACGTTACCTGCGTCGTAAAATAAGGAGATCCCGAACTGGTCACTCATGCGCAAGGCGTACTCCGCTGTGAGACTGAAGAATGCGTCACCTAACCGCTCAATCTCCATGATACCGCCTGCCCTGCCTTCCGGGACAAATCCCTGTGGTGTAATTGATGTCTCATCATATCCGCGAAGATTTTGACCGAACTGTACTCCACCCATCCAGAATCGGTCGAAGGGAAATGCACCTGCGTCCCCGAAAACAGATCCAGCACGAAGTGTGAGGCCCAGAGCAAAGCGAGGCCCTTGGTTCGGACCCTCACCATCCGCCATGCGCCCTACGGGCAGCCACCAGTTCGCTTCTGTAAGGATCTTAGTGAAATCACCATTCCCTCCTAATAATCCTCCGTTGAATTCCACAACCACGTTTTGCCGGGAACCAACTGTCGGAAAGAGTGGATGATCCAAAGTCTGGCGAGTGAGAGTTACTGAGAGCTGACTCTGCAACCCCGGAGGACGACCAAAGAGGGAGGTGTCTTCCACATCAGTGAACAGTTCATACTTCGTTCGAGAGATGCTATACCCTAGAAACACACGACTTACACGAGAATTCGGCCACGGAAATCCAACCCGAGCTGATGTGCCGAGTCGGGTTCTTCTCCCGGTTGAAAATTGGAAAAAGCGGTCCCGGGAATTAAACAGTGATAACGATCCTGACAACAAAGACTGGAAAAGCGCAGGATCAGTATAGCTAGCCTCAAAACTGTTAAGGTATCGCCCAAAGTCCCAACGGAGGCTACCTGACTTTGCCTGGCCAAACAGATTTGGTTGCTGGTATCCAACGAACCCTGAGAGCCCGTATCCTCCACCCATGGACGTACCAAAGTTGATTGAACCGG
>CAJWPN010000047.1:0-19697 GCA_913045345.1 uncultured Gemmatimonadales bacterium | reverse complement strand
TGCTTCACATAATAGCGGTCAGAACGGCCGAACATTCGCCAGTCGATGTACCTGAGATCGTCACCTGCTTGATAAGCACGGAGTTCAGCGAACTCGGCTGAAAAACCTCTATGTGGAGAGCGGTGTAGGCCCATTAAGAAGCCTTCCACAACCTCCCGAGCAATCAACTCGATCCCACCGAGTTGCGAGAGCGTTGCTGCGTCCAACAAATCTGGACGAGAGGCATTCGAAGCGGTATGTGAAGTGTTCATCAGAGCCTCGGAACCTACTGGTCTGATCAAGTGTGCTCAACGGGTTCTATAGTCTCTTCAGTTACATAAGAAATCTTGTCCGAGAGATATCTATCGAAGCTCCACACCAACTCATTCGTTACCTTTTCCTCTACATCGTCTAAATCACCCGGGAAACCACTGATTCTTGCATACCAATCACATCCGTAACTTCTGCATCGTGGCTCATATTGACCACGGTAAATCCACCTTAGCGGACAGGCTTCTTGAGGGGACTCGTACACTTGATCCTCGAGAAATGCGTGCACAGGTGCTCGACGATAACGAGCTTGAGCGTGAGCGGGGGATTACCATCAAGCTGCATGCGGTACGTATGAGCTATCAGGCTCAGGACGGAAAAGAGTATGAGTTCAACCTCATAGATACGCCGGGTCATGTGGATTTTACCTATGAGGTATCTCGTTCTTTGGCAGCATGTGAGGGAGCTATCCTAGTCGTTGACGCAACGCAGGGTGCTCAGGCCCAGACGCTCTCTAATCTCTTTCTTGCTCTTGATGCGGACTTAGAAATCATTCCCGTAGTCAACAAGATAGATTTGCCCGGTGCGGAACCTGAGCGTAGGCGCGAGGAGGTAGCTGATCTCTTAGGTGTATCCCCGGAAACGGTCCTCCTGACTAGTGCTAAGGAAGGCACGGGCATCGAAGAAGTTCTTGAAGCTGTAGTAGAAAGAATCCCTAAACCATTGGGTGATGCTGAGGCTCCCCTTAGGGCTCTCATCTTTGATTCCTACTATGACAAGTACTTAGGAGCAGTTCCATCTGTGCGGGTCGTGGACGGCACTCTAAAGGCGGGAATGAAGATTACGTTTGGTAACGTCGATGCGAGTTACGAGGTTACTGAGGTGGGTTCGATGCGATTGGGCAGGGTTCCTGCTACAGCTTTGACCCCCGGAGAAGTTGGTTATGTCGTAGCCGCTATCAAGGCAGTTGGTGACACTCGTGTCGGTGACACGATCCTTAATGCGGAGAACCCTTCGTCGGAGCTTTTGTCCGGCTATCAAGAAGCACGACCTATGGTATTTGCCGGTCTCTATCCGACAGATACTGACGACTACGAAGATCTCCGCGATGCACTTGAAAGACTTCAGATGAACGATGCTAGCCTACAATACGAGCCCGAAACTTCCACGGCTCTCGGCTTCGGTTTTAGATGTGGCTTCTTGGGGTTGCTCCATATGGAGATCGTACAAGAACGCTTAGAACGGGAATTTAGTGTGGACATGATCACGACTGTTCCTAACGTCGAGTATCATGTTCTGCTCACTGATGGAACTGAACTTCATGTAGAGAGCCCGACAGCGCTTCCGGACCCAGGAAGTGTGACCACAATAGCTGAGCCAATCGTACTCGCGCGGATTCTTTGCCCTTCGGAATACATAGGCAATGTGCAAAAACTCTGTCATGACCGACGTGGCATATTCCGGGACATGAGTTATCTCGATCCACAGCGCGTTGAGCTCGACTTTGAGTTGCCGCTTTCGGAGATCGTGCTTGACTTCTATGACCGATTAAAAAGTTCGACCCGTGGATATGCAGCACTGGACTATGAGTTTCTGGAAATGCGCTCCGGAGCACTTGTCCGACTAGATATTCTTGTTAACGGAGACCCAGTTGATGCATTCAGCGTCATTATCCATGAGGACAAAGCTTATCTCTATGGTCGTGACTTAGTCAGGAAGCTTAAGGAGTTGATTCCGCGGCAGCAGTTTCCTGTAGCGTTGCAGGCAACGATGGGAAACAACGTTATTGCGCGGACGAATGTGAAGGCAGTTCGGAAAAATGTGACAGCTAAGTGCTATGGCGGAGATATCACACGCAAGCGAAAACTGCTCGAGCGTCAAAAAGAAGGAAAAAAGCGCATGAAGCAGGTCGGGACTGTAGAGATTCCGCAGGAGGCTTTCTTAGCTGTGCTCAGCCTTGGAGATGATTGACTTGAGTGGGCCCTGGGTTGTTGGTGTAGATATCGGCGGCACCAACCTTGTCGTTGGTCTAGTACCTGTAGAGGGTGGGGAACCTTGTGGTTTGCGGTCACAGAGTACTCCGTCAGAAAGAGGTCCAGATGTGACCGTTGATGAGATTGGTCGGATGGTAACGGATGCGATAGAAGATGTAGTAGGCGATGGAGGGGCGGTGACTGACCAAGTTCTAGGCGTAGGTATTGGTTGTCCTGGCTCAATTGATCGAACGAGTGGATTAGTTCGCACAGCCCCTAACTTGGGTTGGGTCGATTATCCAGTCAGCCGAAAGATCGCCAACGTGCTCCAACTTCCAACCGTACTCGATAATGACGCCAACTGTGCGACATATGCGGAATGGTGGCGAGGTGCGGGACAGGGTGTTGAGCATTTGGTCGGCATCACGGTCGGCACAGGAGTTGGAGGAGGCGTAATGCTCGGTGGTAGGATCATGAGAGGGGCTTCTGGTAGCGCTGGGGAGGTGGGCCATACAACGATTGACTTGAACGGCCGCCGCTGTTCCTGCGGTAACTATGGTTGCTTAGAAGCTTATGCTTCAGGCTCTAGCATCGCGTTGCGCGCAGTAGAGGGTCTAAGAGCAGGTTCGCAATCTGTTCTCACTGAATTGGTGAATGGCAATATAAACCAGATTTCTGCAGCTCTTGTCTATGAAGCTCTGAAACTTGGCGATCAGTACGCGCATGAGATCATACTAGAGACCGCCAAGTTTCTTGGCATCGGCATCGCTAACCTCATCAATACTCTGAATCCAGATGTAGTCGTGGTTGTCGGTGGGGTTGTGGGTGCAGGTGACTATCTATTTGGGGCCATTCGTGAAGAAGCCAAGCAGCGTTCATTCAAGTCTGCATTTGAGGCATCTAAGATTGTTCCTGGTCAACTTCCTGAGACTGCAGGGATTATTGGAGCCGCGGGAATCTTTATATCAGAAATGCCCGGACAATTGTGAGTGAGCAACGAACCCTCGGGGTGATCGGTGCTCTAGTTTGGGATCGGTTCTTGAGAACGGGTCCCAGTGGTGATCCGATAGAAGAATGGGGTGGCATTAGTTACGCGATTTCAGCTCTGAGTGCTTCACTTCCTCACAACTGGAAGATTCTCCCTATACTGAAACTCGGCCAAGATCTTTCAGAGGCCGCCGTCACGCTCCTAAGAGAGATCCCGCGTGTTGATCAGTCCTGCGTGATAATTGTCCCTGAAGATAACAATCGCGTGGAACTCTCATATAGTCGGGACGGATTCCGCACTGAACGGCTTACTGGAGGGGTCCCGGGCTGGACTTGGGATGAATTAGATCCGTTAGTCGATATCTGTGACGCTTTGTACGTGAATTTTGTTTCTGGTTTTGAGATGGAGCTAGAAACCGCACAAGCTCTTCGCGATAAATTTTCTGGACCGATTTATGCTGACCTCCACTCGCTTTTTCTGAGTACGGCCAAAGGCGGCATCCGGGTTCCCACTCCCTTGAATGCTTGGGAAGATTGGTTCCAATGTTTTGATGTGGTGCAGATGAATGAGTTTGAATCTACGCTAGTGGGATGCAAGGGTGATTTATCGGACATCGCATTTGGCCAGCTCAGTATGAAGCCAAGATTGATCGCTGTCACATTAGGAAGCCAGGGGGCTCAATTCTTCACTACCGCTAGTTTTAATAGTCACTGGAATAGCCTGATTGGCTTTTCTGCGGCAACGGTCGCTTCTAGTGGTAGGGTTCCTCTTTCAAAACCTCCCTCTAAGGGGGACCCTACTGGCTGTGGTGATGTTTGGGGTGCTACTGCTTTTGCACGTCTTTTGGACGGTGATGCTCTTGAGGATGTCATCTCGAAAGCAAATGACCTTGCTTCTCAGAATGTCGGTCAGCTAGGGGCACGGAACCTATTTAATCATTTAGAGGGAACGCTCTCTCATTTTGAGGAGACTGAGTGAACGTTTTCTCAGTTCCAACCGAGCTTGACCACCAGGCTGTTGACCAAGTTCTTGATACGGCAGGCCAGACGGGGATCGCGCGCATGCTTTTCGATGCGCGTCATGTTCGTTGGATAGATCCCAATGGTATGGTTGCACTGCTCGCAGCAGGCGCTGAGCTCAAGAAACAAGGTGGAAGTCCTAGACTCCAGCTTCCGGATAACTCTGATGTGCTTGGTTACCTCAGCCGGATGGGCTTCTTCCGTCAAGCTACCGGAATTTTCGAGCTATTGGGTCGGGTCCCGAAACGAGTATCTAGATTGTCAGATGTACTCCTGGAGATCACATCGATAACTGCCAATGCAGACGTACACACAGTTATTGATGACGTTCAGAAACGAGCTGGGCATGTGCTAGCTTCGAGGCTGGGTTATCCGGCAACGTCAGTTGTTCAATTTTCAGTGATTCTTTCCGAAGTTTGCCAGAATATAGTAGAACACGCTGAAGGTCCGGGCTGGGTTGCCGTGCAGGCGTACAATTGGACCAAGCGTTTAGGGCGTTACGTTGTCGTGATCAGTGTGATGGATATAGGCCGAGGCTTCCGTGATTCGCTTAATGATGAGCACTCAGCACGTTATGGAGATCGATGGGGGGATTCAGCGGCTTTGGAGGCCGCATTTCTTCATGGACTTACGCGTTTTCCTGATTCGGGCCGAGGGCAAGGTATTCAACAAATTAGGCGTCAAGTCCAGCGGTGGGACGGCTCGATTACTATTCGGAGTGGTACGGCCCGAATTGCTCAAGTTCCAGAGTGGGATATTGCTGACCCAGTCGTTGATGGTCTTAAGCCGTTTCCCGGAGCCCAAATTAGCATCATTTTACCAGCTGTTAAATGATGAATTTGACCCCAGTAACGATCGATGTTGGGGTGCTGGTTAGTAAGACTGTAACCTCCCTGCACTCTCATCTTGTTACTCGACCAACGGGACGTGCTGTTCGATTGGCGATTGAGGCTCAGATGGCTGGTTCTCGAGCACAGTCTCTTTCCGTTATTGACTTGTCTGACGTTACGATCCTGGATTTCTCTTGCGCAGACGAAGTGATAGCCAAGCTTCTCCAGGGATATCTTGAACCCGATAGCCCTGAGGCATTTTTTGTGTTTCGCGGAGTTAGTGAATCCCACCGTGATCAGATTCAAGTCGTTCTGGAGCGACAGGAACTGGTAGCTGTTGCCGAAAGTGATACTGGTGTTTGTGAGCTTTTGGGTGTGATTGAGGCTTATGATGCTAGAGTATGGCAACTTCTAGAGACGGAAGGACCACTCGTTCGCGAAGATTTTGAGCGAGTGTTTCCAGAACCTAGTTTGGATGATGTACTGGAACGGCTCCAGAAACGTCGGATCGTATTTCAAAGTTCAATATCCGGGCAGTATCATGCACTTAGTCAACTTGTCGATGATACCCTCTAGAATCAGGATTCGGGAAACCCAGTATGTCGGATAAAGAGAATCGAGACAGGCCTACCCGAGTAGCTACCGTAGGCATACATGGTAGATCATCCGAGGGGAGAACCCCCGGTAGCCCAGTGGTGTCACCAATCGTTCAGAGTGCAACATTTCACTGGACGAAGCCGGAAGATGGAGACCTCTTATATAGCCGGTACGGTAACAACCCAAATCAGCTCGAAGTTGGGCAAAAAATTGCGGCGCTTGAGGGAATGGAATCAGGAATTGCGCTGGGCAGTGGAATGGCTGCTACAGCTATGGTATTTCTGGCTCTTACGGAGGCCGGTGATCACATCGTAGCATCGACCCATCTGTATGGCGCGACTCGGTCTCTACTTCTAGACGAGCTACCACGGCGGGGAATAGAGACAACCTTTGTCGATCCAGACCTAGATCAGGGTTGGCGAGAAGCTCTCCGCCCTGAGACTCGCATTATCCATATCGAATTACCAACAAACCCGACGTTGCGTTTCTTCGATCCTCGACCCATAGCACAGCTGGCACGTGAGAAGGGTATTACGTTGACTTGTGATGCTACGTTTGGTTGTCCGGTGAACTTCCGGCCATCCGATTCAGGCATTGATGTTGTGATCCACAGTGCCACTAAGTACTTGAGTGGCCACTCTGACTTGATAGCTGGTGCAGTTGCTGGTACAGAGGACGTCATTGGTCAAGTCACCCGAATGTCTCGCCTCTATGGACCAGCGCTTGATCCGCATGCGGCTTGGCTTCTCGACAGAGGAATCCGAACATTGGATGCAAGGATGACCCGTCATAATGAGAATGCTCTCTCACTCGCAACTTGGTTGAGCGAACAAGCTGGAATTCAGACGGTCATCTATCCTGGGCTTGATTCGCACCCTGACCACGTGTTGGCATCAGAACTAATGGTCGGTTGGGGTGGGATGGTCAGCATTATACTTGAGGGAGGTGGGGCTGCGGCGGACCACTTCATGGGTGAGCTAAAGTTAGTGACCGCCGCTCCAAGCCTCGGTGGGGTTGAAACCCTTGTCTCACAGCCTCGCTACACCTCACACACAGGGTTGACTGCCGCAGAACGGGATGCTGGGGGAATACCCGATGGTTTTGTGCGGATCAGTGTTGGCATTGAAGCGATTGAAGACTTGATAACTGATTTCGCTCAAGCTCTCGAGGCGATCAGACTATAAGCCACTGTTTGGCTTGAGTGTTCTTATTAGAGCGATGGTTATTTACCGAAGCTCTAGTGCTGGTATCCGCGGAACAATTCCTACTCTCCATCCATGAACGGATATCTGTAGTCTACTGCCGGAACAAAAGTTTCCTTTATCGAGCGGGCACTCACCCACCTAAGTAAGTTCATCGTTGATCCCGCCTTATCATTCGTTCCAGAGGCTCTGCCACCCCCGAATGGTTGCTGCCCCACCACCGCACCCGTTGGTTTGTCATTGATGTAGAAGTTTCCAGCTGAGTTTTTCAATGTATCAAGCGCTTCTCGAATTGCCCCGATATCCTTCGCGAACACAGCTCCAGTCAATGCATATGGAGATGTTGAATCCACTAACCGAAGGGTTTCTGCCCAATCCCCGTCATCGTATACAAAGATTGACATTACTGGACCGAAGATTTCATCACACATCGAGATATAATCTGGCTTATCGGCCCGGATGATTGTTGGCCGTATGAACCAACCTTCCGAATCATCGTAGGTACCACCGGCAATCACTTCAGCTTCATTCGATTTTCTTGCTTCGTCTATATATCGAGTAATCTTGTCATATGCTTTTTTGTCGATCACAGCATTCATGAAGTTCGTAAAGTCTCTAGGGTCACCCATTGTAAGAGACTCTGTCTCCTCTATAAGAGGTCCTTCCAGATCCTTCCATAGGCTTTGCGGCACATAAGCCCGAGAGGCAGCGCTACACTTCTGGCCTTGGTATTCAAAAGCTCCTCTGATGATTGCAGTTTTTACTGGAGAGACGTCCGCACTTGGGTGTACGACAATGAAGTCCTTCCCTCCTGTTTCCCCGACTATTCGAGGGTAGGATCCGTATTCTCCGATATTTCTACCGATCGTTTTCCAGAAGCTATTGAAGACTGCTGTTGACCCTGTGAAATGGACTCCTGCGAATTCCTTATGAGTAAGCAATTCAGACGTAATCAATCCCGCATCTCCTGCAACAAAATTGATAACACCAGCCGGTAGACCAGCTTCTTCTAGAAGTTTCAGCACGTAATAATTAGATAGCATCGAAGTGCGGCCGGGCTTCCAAACTACTGTGTTCCCCATCATCGCTGGCGTGCCACTCAGATTCGCACCGATCGCGGTGAAATTGAACGGCGTAACGGCATATATGAATCCTTCTAGAGCACGATATTCTGCGCGGTTCCAGACACCACGTTCCGAAAGAGGTTGCATCCCGTAGATACGCTCTGCGAAGTGGGCCGCAAACCGAAAAAAGTCGATAATCTCACATGCTGAGTCGATCTCTGCTTGAAAGGCAGTTTTGCTTTGTCCGAGCATGGTTGCAGCGTTCAGTTTCTGGCGCCACGGACCTGCTAGAAGGTCTGCTGCTCGCAGGAAAACTCCTGCCCTATCTTCCCAGCGGGTTGTGGACCATTCGTGGTGAGCTTCGGCTGCTGCCGACACTGCCTGGCCAATCTCTTCTTTCCCCGCTTTGTGAAAGGTTGCGAGAATGTGACTATGTAGATGGGGCATCACGACGTTGCTTGTATTTCCAGTCCTAATCTCCTCACCGCCGATCACCAGGGGGATATCAACTACAGTGGCCGACTGAGCCTCTAATTCTGTTTTGAGTTCTGCACGCTCAAATGTCCCTGAGGCATACGTAAGTATGGGTTCGTTTACAGGCGGAGGTATTGGGGGGGCACCATTCATTAAGGTCATTTGGGTTGACGAGTGGACTTTTGGGGCAGGTAATCGGCAATATTCATTAACAGCGCGCCCAATAAAAAAAGGGCAGATAAACAAGACGTCATCCCACCTAGAAGAGCGACCGAGCAGAGTTAGGTAGCTCAAAACTATCTTAGCGCCATCACAGGCGAACGCAACTAAGGTCAGCCCTGTAATGATAGAAGCTCCATGCTATCTTTTATGTCGATTAAACTCTTGAGCTGTGAACTCTCGCGGAAGCTAAGAAGTCCGGTCCGGAACGAGGCTCTTGAGTGATCTCTTGGGATTCCACAACAAAACCCATAGGATCGCAATTTAGAAAGGGCCTTCCAACCTCAACTATAAATAATGAATTCTGACGAATTACGGCGCGCAGTGATGTCTGAACTGTCACGTATCAAGCATCCGGGAACGAACCGGGACCTTGTGGCTGGAGGTCACGTTCAGGGACTGGAAACTGATCCGGATGGTATTGTTCGCTTTCAATTTCTTCTTCGTCCGGATGATCCCACTGATTTAGTGAAAACTGCACGTTTAGCTTGTGAGGCTGTTGAAGGAGTATCTGAAGTCAAGATTGATGTCCAATTACCACAAATGGCACCTGCAGGAGAGACTGGGCGTCAGGGAGGGCTCCAGCCTGGTTCTGTGCCGGCTCCGACACCTCAGCCGGGTATTCTCTCATCGGTCAAACAGGTTATTGCTATTAGCTCTGGAAAGGGTGGGGTTGGTAAGTCAATGGTGGCGGCCAACTTAGCCTCTTCATTCGCAAGGTCTGGACGTTCGGTTGGTCTATTAGATGCTGATATTTATGGACCTAACATTCCTTTGATGTTCGGTATGAACCAGCGACCTAACGTTACCGGTGGAAAGGGCAACGAACTCATTGAGCCCCTGGAGGCGCACGGTGTGAGACTAATGAGTCTGGGGTTCCTTCTGGACAAGGAACAGCCGGCTATCATGCGGGGTCCATTGATTTCGGGAATCCTAAAACAGTTCCTAGAACAGGTTGAGTGGGGCCCTCTGGATTTAATGGTTGTGGACATGCCTCCGGGCACGGGAGATGCCCAACTCTCCTTAGTTCAGACGATTGAACTCAGTGGCGCTGTTATGGTGACGACTCCCCAAGATGTTTCCACTGGTGATGTTCGCCGTGGGGTGAAGATGTTTGAGAGGGTTAACACTCGGGTCTTGGGTATTGTAGAGAACATGAGTGGCCTGGCCTGCCCACATTGTGAAGAGGTCATTGACGTCTTCGGTTCTGGTGGAGGGTTCGCACTTGCAGAGGAAATGGATGTACCATTTTTAGGTAAGATCCCACTGGATCCGCAGGTTCGTGAGGCTGGTGACAAAGGGGTTCCCACAGTCGTCTCTGCTCCAGACTCGAGGACTGGTGAGGCCTTATCATCACTGATGCATGCGGTTGACGAGCGACTTGCTGTCCTAGATAGCCAGTAAAGATTTAAGTCCTAACGATTTCCGTTTCATGAAATCTTCTCCGCAATATGTGCCTGAGGATGGTCTCGATCGAGACAAGCAAGTCAAGCAAATATTCTCGGAGATCGCTCCACGGTACGACCTGCTAAACCGTCTATTGAGCCTCAATATAGATCGGGTATGGCGTCGTCTAGCAGTGGATCGATTAGGGTGGGAGACAGAGCCATCTGGAAGGTTTTTGGATGCCTGCACTGGTACCTTTGATCTTGCCCTCGAACTTAGTGATCGCAAAGACTTCTATGGACAAGTAATCGCTACTGACTTTGCTTCTCCCATGATGGTGCGGGGTGCTGGAAAGATAGTTGGCGAGCCGATAAGACCGGTATGTGGAAATTCACTAGTATTACCGTTTCTGGATGACAGTTTCGATGGTGCTATGGTTGGATTTGGTGTGCGAAATCTCGCTGATTTGGATCAGGGGCTAAGCGAGCTTCATCGTATTCTTAAGAAGGGCAGAACTCTGGTGGTACTAGAGTTCACTTTACCTCCTAATTCTCTGGTGCGTGCGGCCTACCTCATGTATTTCCGTCGTATACTGCCTTTGATAGGTCGCATTGTTTCAGGACATCCGTGGGCATACCAGTACCTTCCCGAGTCTGTGGGGGAATTTCCACCTCCAGACGAACTTGGCCTGCAGTTCAAGAAAGTCGGTTTCTCGGATGTGGGTTGGACTCTGCTCACTGGTGGGATCGCCGCGATCCATTGGGGTAGAGCCTAGAAGAAAGAGCACTCTGAGTTATTTCGTTTCTTAGTGAAATTCTCCTTCACGCATGATTATTACTGGGCCCAAGGTGGCAAGTAATTCTTGTCCCATACGCTCTGAATCTCCGACGATTAGTACCATCATTTCTTCTGGTTGCATGTGTTCGGAAAAAGCACGGTGTACAGAACTCGCGCTCACACCCTGAACTCCAGCCAAATATCGTTCGAGCCAATCTCTCGGGAGGTCTGTGCTCAAATAGAACATCAGACGTGACAAGATTTGGCTCGACGTCTCAAAGTTGAAGACAAAGCCATTCACAACTGCGTCGACTGCTGTGGTCACTTCTGAGGATTGGGGTGGCGAATCTATTAGCCCCTGCATTGTCTCAAGGATTGCCTTGATGGCAGGAACAGCATTTTCGGGGCTGGTGCTCGTCACCGCGCCAAGAAGGCCAGGATAACGACGGGGTATTGTCCACAGAGAAGCTGCTGAGTAGGCAAAACCCTCCTCTGTCCGGATTCTAGAAAGGATACGGCTTGAGAAGCCTCCCCCGCCCAAGATCGAGTTTCCGATCGTAGCCGAAAAATAATTTGGGTCATCAGATAGATTCAAATCGGTTGCGTGCGCCATAACGATCACGCTTTGATCCACATTTTTCTCAATCAAATAGATTCCCGGCTCATCCCTGATTGTCGGGATGGGCGACTCGGGCAGAGCTACAGAGCAGGGTTTGATCCGGTCGACCAGTTCTTCTACCAAGGGCTCAACTTCCGACCAGTTAACATCTCCGGCCAGCCCAAGGATTAGGTTGTCACGACAAACAATGCGACTATGCACCTCCAGCAGCTTCTCCCGGGATAAATCTCCAGGTTCTAGATCAGCTTCATTCATTTCCCAGCCAATCGAGTGATCTCCATAGAGAAGACGGTTAAACTCAGAGTATGCAAGTCGAACCGGGTCATCTGTTCTTCTGAGAACACTTTCGATTTGTCGCCCTCTCCAGACTTCTACCTCGCTTGAGTCAAAGGCTGGCTCTGTAAAGAGCGTTCCGAGTAGGTCGATGGCGACGGGGAAGTGTCGAACTAGGGCATTGGCAGTGGCTGTGACTGCGTCGCCACCGCTTCCGAATGAGGTTTGGATGGCATAGTACTCCAAGACCTTATCAACTGAGTCTGGTGCAAGGCTCTCAGTACCCCCGAAACGTATGAGGGACGGTAGAGCTGAAGCTGCGGCATACATATCTCTACTAAATAATCCATAACCACCGTTGAGCCGGACATAGATGGTAGCTAACGGGAGAGTACGATCCTCAAGTAAGAGCACGGTCACTCCTGCTACCTCATACTCCTCAACTGTGGGAGCCTCAAACTCTAAATCCGGGAATCCGATCTCTTCTGCACGATGTTGGCGGACGACCGCCTGGGCAGAGGCAGATTGAGACGTGAACATCATTACTAAGATCAAGGGAAGGGTGCTGCTAACCACTGGATATCTCACCCTGGGTACTCTGTCTTTACTAATGTTGTCACCGTTCGATTACTTTGCTTCAAATAGGTTTCGGCTATCCGTATAACATCATCTGCAGTTACGGCTCTCAGTTTATTTGAATAGCGGAAGGTCTCACGCCAATCGTTAAACAAGGCAACCGACTCTACTAGCTGAAAAGCGAGCCCGATATTTGACTGTATACGGCGGACCGTGCCGGCTGAGATTTGGTTTCGAACTCGTTGTAGTTCACTATCACTAGGCCCCTCTTGTATCAACAGTTCTAGCTCCTCGTAGATCAGTTCTTCAATTTGCATTGTGGTGTGTGGAGCCCTAGGTGTGGCGGATATCTGTAAGAGTTGTGGATATCGCATACCTGGTCCTAGTGAAGAAAACACAGAGGTTGCGACACGACTCTCAAGAACAAGACGCCGGTAGAGCCGAGATGTCCTTCCTCCAGTCAATATTGAGCTTAGAATTGCCAAAGAAGGTGCGTCTGGATCGGTTCCGGCCGGGACGTGCCAACTGATTTGGAGCTGGGGCTGGGCATCGAACTCCAACTCTGTTCTCCGTTCTACTTCTTGCGGTGGTTCCACAGCCGTCACAGCCGGGGGGAGCTCAGCCTTTGGTATCGGGGCGAAATACTCTCTGGCCCACGCTTCGATCTGGTCAGGATCAAGGTCCCCAACGATACCAACGATTGCGTTGTTTGGACCGTAATAGAGCCGGTAGTAACGTTCCACATTCTGTCGGCTCATTACTTGAAGATCGGCCATATATCCCACTACGGGCACTCCATACGGGTGCACACTGAATGCGCTTGCTAGGTGAGCTTCTGTGAGCGCGCCGACCGGATTCATTTCAACTCTCATCCGACGTTCCTCCGCCACGACGTCACGCTCGGAATAGAACTCCCGGAATACAGGGTTTAACATCCGATCAGCTTCCAGTGCGAACCATAATTCCGCTCGGTTCGCTGGAAGGTCTACGAAGTAGACAGTGGACTCGTTTGTTGTCGTAGCATTCAACCCCCGAGCCCCTGCACGAGTCAGGATATGATCAAACTCGTTACTTTCAATAAAGACTGCAGCACTGTCTTCAAGCTGAGCTATACGCTCTGACAGTTCTAACGTACGGATGCTATCACCACTTGCTCGCACTTCAACTAGAGAGTCGTGTGCGCTGTCCATCCATGGATATAGCTCAAGTTCAGCCTCAAGATTTATTGTGCCTACACTGGTTGTACCCTTGAAGAGCATATGTTCAAGGAGATGAGCAATACCTGTGGTTCCTAGTCGCTCGTTCACGCCGCCCACATTGAATTGAACTGTGAAAGAGATGGTCGGAGGACCAGGCCTTTTAAGGATGACCAGGCGCATACCGTTATCGAGGGTGATTTGTCGTACCGGTAAAATCTCTCCCGGCGTCTGTTGGGCTTCGAGCGACAGGAAGCTAGTAAGGAGTGCGAAGAGAGTGACGCTGATTCCTCTAATCACCCTCATTTGTTTCTCCGAAAGGGTTGGCACGACAGACAATAGAATGCAGAACGGTTGCTGAATACGACACGCTGTACCTCAGAATTACACCTGTAGCACGGTTTGCCCTCTCTGCCGTAGATACTCAACTGTCCAGCATACTCTCCTTTGTCTCCATCGGTGTTTCGATAATCCTGGATTGTGGTTCCGCCTGCCTTGATCGCATCCGCGAGAACACTTCTTAGTGACCGATATAGTGCCTTTACTTCATTTCTTGTCACAGTGCGGGATTGCCTTTGGGGATGTATCCCAGCGAGGTAGAGCGCCTCGTTTGCGTAGATGTTTCCAACCCCTGCGATCCGCTTTTGGTCGAGTAGCCATGACCGGATTGGTGAGGAAGAACTCTTTAAGCCACTAATTAGACGGGATACTTGATATGTGGGACCTAGGGGTTCCGGGCCCATCAGATTAGACCACTCATTCCACTCTGTACTTGAGAGAGCTTCTACGCTACCGAAGCGACGGGTATCATCGAATACAAGAAGCGCACCGCTCAAGAAACGGATCCGAACGGCTGGATGACTAGGGCGTTCTGTGCCACGTGGCGGCCTGGAAAAAGGTAAAAGGCGACCTGTCATACCAAGGTTCACCTTGATGACCCAGCCTCCGTTTAGCACTAGAAGTACGTTTTTACCTCGACGCTCAATCCCATTGATTCTTCGAAGACGCACTCTTTTAGAGAAGATCGATTTCGTCTGTCGCAGAATGTCTAAGTGCAGCACCTCAACACGACGTATTGATTCTCCGACGATTGTGGTTCGAAGTCCCCGAACAATAGTCTCGGCTTCTGGAAGTTCAGGCATACGCTTACTCTGTGTTTACTACTATTCCGAATAGCCTGGATACGATTTCTGCCACTACTTTCCCATCTGTGGTCGAGAGTGCTCGAGTGGTCATCAAGATTCTTAGTGATTCTGACGTAACTGTTCGCGCCATCCAATATCGCTTCGGTGAAAAGCTCCTTCGAACTCAATCTGTCCTGCTGCATCCGCACTGGCCTTAGCTGCTTCGCTGATACTGGGTGCTAGGGCTGTGACCGCTAGAACACGTCCTCCTGAAGTTAAGAGCTGACCTTCCCGACGCGTCGTTCCTGCGTGAAATATTATGCAGTTCTCAGATTCGAGTTGCTTTGGTACAGTGACCTCCTTCTGTTTTTCGTAACTGCTAGGGTAGCCTCCAGATGCTACCACGGTTGTGACTGCTGCATCAGGCCGTGCGGCTGCCACACCAGGCTGTAACCTGCCACCCTCTGCTACGGTGGCGATGAGCTCTAGCAGGGAGTCCTGCATTAGTGGAAGGACCACTTGGGTTTCGGGATCACCAAACCGACAATTGAACTCAATCACCTGAAGACCACTCTCCGTCTTTATTAGGCCGGCATAAAGAAGGCCTTGGAAAGGTGATTCGTCCTCTGCCAATGCCCGTAGCGTAGGTTGAATTATCTTGGAGCTTACTTCGGCCATCAGTTCAGGTGTCGCGATGGAGACCGGAGCATAAGCTCCCATTCCCCCAGTGTTAGGTCCCGTGTCACCTTCACCAACACGTTTATGGTCTTGCGATGGCTGAAGGATTACTGACCGTTCACCGTCTGTGACGGCGAACACTGAGAGTTCCTCACCTTCGAGGAAGTCTTCGATAACAACTTCTTGGCCAGCTTCACCAAAAATGCAGTCACCGAGCATCGATCTAACCGCACTGAGCGCCTCTTGTTCAGTGGTACAGACTACTGCTCCCTTTCCGGCTGCGAGCCCCGAGGCCTTCACTACGATCGGTGCCCCTTGCCTTAGGATCCATACTTCAGCAGCGGAGAGATCCGTGAACGTTCTATGTTCAGCTGTAGGGATGCCTGCGTTCTGCATCAGTTCTTTAGAGTATGCTTTACTCGACTCGATACGCGCCGCATTAGCGTGTGGGCCGAAGATCGGCAATCCAGCTTTCTCGAAATGATCCACTATGCCTGCTGCCAAAGGGGCCTCAGGCCCGACGATGGTTAAGTCAATCCGATTGGATGTGGCCCAACGAGACAGGCCTTCTACGTCAGTGGCTTCGATCTGTATGCCCTCACAATCGGAGACCATCCCTCCATTGGGATGGGTTGCAAAAAAGGATGCAGCCGGTGCATCGCGACGAAGCTTCCAGAGTAGGGCGTGCTCTCGCCCACCATTTCCTACAATCAGAATACGCATATGGCGGAGTGTACGATCACGAGGAAAAATGGAAAGGGGCCAGCCAGTGGGCTTCAGTTGGGGAGTTATTGTGAGAGGCCCAATAAAAAGGCTATGACGATTTGGATTACTCTAGCAAATGTTATTCTCTTTACTAGCCCAGCACGCCCTCTAGATCTCTAATGAGGTCGGCCTCTTCTTCAATTCCTACAGAGAGCCTCACGAAGCCGGGGTTGATACCCATTGCTGACCGACGGTCCTCAGGAACGGAGGCATGTGTCATTAGCGCTGGTACGCTTATGAGTGACTCTACCCCACCTAAGCTTTCGGCAAGCGCAAAAATGCTAAGATGTTCTGTGAGCGCCCTTGCTCGTTCGAGAGTTCCAACGTCAACCGAAACCATCCCCGTAAATCCATCCATCTGTTCGACTGCGAGCGCGTACTGTGGATGAGATTCTAAGCCTGGATAATAGACCCGATCAACAGCTGGATGATTCTCTAGATATCTTGCTATTGCTAGCCCGTTCGCATTGTGTTGACGCATTCGAACATAAAGAGTCTTGATGCCACGGAGGGTTAGCCAACAATCCATTGGTCCCGGAACCGCACCAGATGATTTTCGGATGAAGAGTAACTCCTCTGTCAGTTCAGGGTCACGGAGTGCAATCAGACCACCGATGACATCAGAATGACCATTGAGATATTTCGTCGAGGAGTGAACTGTGAAGTCAGCACCAAGCTCTAGAGGACGCTGGTTGAATGGGGATGCAAATGTATTGTCCACTGAAAGGAGTGCGCCTGCATCGTGCGCGAGATTTGCAAGTTTTGTGATGTCACTGACTCGCATCAGCGGGTTAGTGGGTGTTTCTAGGTGGATGAGTTTTGTTTCGTCCCGTATCGCGTTGGCTACCTCAGATGGATCACTTGTATCAAGGAATGTAAACGTGAGCCCTAGCCGGCTCATGATCTTGGTAAAGAGCCTCGTCGTCCCACCGTATGTATTTTCCTCACTAATGACATGGTCGCCGGCCGAAAGCCTTTTTACGATTGCCTCGATGGCTGCTAGGCCTGATGAGAAGGCGATCCCGGAGGATCCATTCTCCAAAACTGCAATACTTGCTTCTAGTGCTTCTCGTGTTGGATTGGCAGTTCTGCCATAGTCGTAATTACCCTTATTGGGCTCACCGACTGCATTCTGAACGTACGTAGCAGTCTGGAAAATCGGGGTCATGATAGCCCCGGTGATGGGCTCAGGGGATACACCAGCGTGGACTGCCTGAGTCCCGAAGCCAATGTCTTCACGAGGCTCTGCGCTCATATAATGCTTCCTATTAGTGAACGGGTTCGAACGGCGCCCAATCTAGCCACTAGGTTGGCTATTGCTAGGCAATTGTAAAATTGCATCCGTTGACGTTATCGCGCCCTATGCGTGAACTTTTTTGCCTGATTGCAGGACGCTTGTAAGCTTGTTGGCCAGCCTCTTTAAGAATCCAAATGCCGATTACCCTACCACAAAACCTCATGGTCAGTGTCTCCGGTGTGCGCGGCCGCGTCGGGAATCCGTTGACGCCAGAACTCATGGCCCAAATTGCCGCAGCATTTGGGACTTTCATGATAACCGAGGGTGCGGGCGGTCCGATTTACGTTGGCCGTGACTCGCGAGTTTCTGGTCCAATGTTCAGTAGAGCGGTGATCTCGGGGCTCCAGTCAGTCGGAGCTAGGGTGGTGGACCTAGGGATGGTTCCGACTCCTACACTCATGTTGGCTGTTAAACAGGCGGAAGCATCTGGCGGGATCGTGATTACCGCGAGTCATAACCCCGCTGACTGGAATGCACTGAAACTAGTTACAGCCGAAGGGGTTTTTCTCGCGAAAGAGCAATCAGAGCATTTTCATCAGTTTCTTAATAATGAAGATCTGCAGCGAGTTTCTTGGGACCTTATTGAGCCTGTAATTGAAGATCGTGAAGCTTGCCAGAGGCATCTAAGTGGGATTCTGGCTCTTCCTGAAGTCGATGTAGAAGCCATAAAACGCCGAGGCATCCGAGTCGCACTTGATTGTGTGAATGGCGTCGGGGGACCAGCGATGGCAGAACTACTCTCTGAGCTTGGGTGCACAGTAGAAGCTATCGGCATGAACCCTGATGGCAGATTCCCTAGAGATCCGGAGCCCACCGCTGCCAATCTGACCGGGCTATGTACACTCGTTCGTGACACGGGTTCGGAAGTAGGTTTCGCTGTTGACCCAGATGCAGATCGTCTCTCTTTGGTAGATGAAACCGGGAGGGCTCTGGGAGAGGATTTAACTCTTGCCTTAGCTTCTTCGGTAGTACTTGTGAGGAATCCCGGTCCGGTGGTTACAAACCTATCAACCAGTCAGGTGCTCGACGATGTAGCTGATAGCTTTTCCGTACCCTTAACACGAGCACCGGTTGGTGAAATCAACGTAGCCCAACAAATGATGATTGAGGAAGCAGTTGTCGGAGGTGAGGGGAACGGTGGTGTAATTCTACCGGCGCTTCATCACACAAGGGATGCCCCTTTGGCTGCCGCCTTGATTCTCCAGGCGCTGATCGATGTTGGTGGCCCTCTATCATTTGCTGCGGCCCGTTGGCCGTCATACGCCATTGTTAAGGAGAAGATTGGATTCCCACGAGAAGCATTGCCTCAAGCTTATGAGATCCTAGAGAGCGATCTAGATGGTGCCACAGTTGACCATGCGGATGGCCTGCGCTTGAGCTGGAGAGATCGCTCCACGTGGCTCCACCTGCGCCCGTCTGGAACGGAACCGGTAGTTCGTCTCATCGCAGAAGCTCCAGACGAAAGCAGAGCAAAAGCCCTGATTGATCATGTGCTAGGGTTGCTTGAAGGCGCAGGGTAAGCCTTCGTGTATATGACAAGAATTTTACGGAGGACTTAATTCATGTGCGGAATCGTAGGTTATGTCGGCCCTGAAGAGGCCGGACCGATTCTGCTGCAGGGTCTGAAAAGACTCGAGTACCGGGGTTATGATTCTGCCGGGATCGCGCTTCTGAACGGTAGTGGTGTCCAGGTCGTAAAACGGTCCGGGAAACTCTCATCACTTGAGCAAGCAGTCCAGGAGGATGCTCCATCCGGTACTTGCGGGATTGCACACACTCGTTGGGCAACACATGGGGCTCCTAGTCAACCAAATGCTCACCCCCATACTTCTAGCCAGGGCGATATTGCACTCGTCCACAACGGGATCATTGAGAATGCGAATGACATCCGAACACAACTTTCAGCAATAGGATACGTCTTCACTTCGGAGACAGACACTGAAGCAGTCGTCCATCTGATCGATCGTCTCTGGGTTGAAGGAGAGCCGCTTGAGGATGCTGTTGCAGCTGCCCTAAGGCGGGTAGAGGGCGCATATGGTATTGCCGTGGTTTCTTCGCGTGACCCCGGCAAAATTGTCGTAGCGAGGAACGGTAGTCCTTTGCTAATTGGAGTTGGCAAGAACGGTGAGACGTTGGCTGGCTCCGATGCTGCTGCCGTGATCGCATCAACTAGAGATGTAGTGTATCTAGACGATGGTGATTACGCGGTCCTCGATATGAATGGCTACCGCATTAAAAACCTCCATGGTGCACAGGTAAGCCGGGCGAAACACGAGGTTACCTGGGACATTGAAGCGATTGAGAAAGGCGGTTACGAGCACTTCATGCTCAAGGAGATCTTTGAACAACCTTCCTCGCTGCGTGATGTGATGCGCGGCCGACTGATGGAAG